>JADLBP010000076.1 GCA_020847695.1 Planctomycetota bacterium | reverse complement strand
TCCAGGCCCGCGAGCGTGAGCCGGTATTCGGTGTGTGGCTCGACCGGCACGCGGAAGCGGCCGTCGGTGCCGATGCGCTGTCGCTGGTGGCTCGTGCCGGGAGCGACGAGGATCAGCTCCCACGCGCCGAGCTCCGCGCCGCGGATCGCGAGCTCGCCGACGAGCTCGATCGGCGCGTCGTCGACGACGAGGTCGAGGCGCGCCGAGCCTCCGCCTGCGAGCTCGACGTCGGGCGCGCGTCGCAGGTCGTCGCGCGGCACCCAACCGTTTCCCCGCAGCCGCGCGCCCGGCGGGGCGGCGCGCACTTCCCACGAACCGGCGAACAGGTCGTCGAGTCGATACGTGCCGTCGTCGCCGACCTCGACACTGCGCTCGGTGCCGTGGGCGTCGCTCGCGTGGATCCGCCAGCCCGCGGGACGCGCGCCGGACCGCAACGCGATCGAGCCGGCGAGCACCGATCGTTCGCCGAGCACGAGCACGAGCTCGCGCGCGAAGCCGCTCGCGGGTTGCGGCCCGAAGTACGCCGCGCCGTGGCCGTCGTGCTCGGCGACCAGCAGCCGCGCGACCGAGTCCGTCGTCGCCGCCCCGAGCTCCAACGCGAACCGGCCGTCGGCATCGGTGAACACGCCGTGCGCGTCGTCGCGTGCGACGTCGGCGACGAACGGCGCGCCGCGACCTCTCCACGCCGACGCGCCGGCGAGGCGGCGCTCCGGAAACGTGCGGCACGCCGTCACGCGCGCGCCTGCGACCGGTCGACCGGCGGCGAGCACGCGACCGCGGATCCCGCGCGCCGCCTCCGCGACGAACTCGAGAGGTTCCGCGACTTCGGCGAGCGCGTACGGCCCTCGAACCGTCGGTTCGAAGCCGGCGGCCTCCAGGCGCAGGCGGAAGTCGGCCGGCGGTCGCCGCAACCGGGCGCGGCCTTTCCCGTCGAGGTCGGACATCGCGCGCACGAGCTCCTCGCCGGTGGCGGCGTCGAGCACGCGCAGTCGTCCGGCGGTCACGGGCCGACCCGCCGCGTCGCGCACGCGCGCCCAGAGCCAAGCGGACGCGCGGAAGCGGAACTCGTGCTCGTCGCGGCCAGGTTGCACGCCGGCGACCTCGATCGGATCCCACTCCCAACTCGGCGACGGGATGCGGATGCGACGCGGCTCGCGATCGACGAGCTCGGCCTCGAAGCGGCCGAACGCGTCGGTGCGGGCCTCGTCGTACCCCGAGGACTCTCCGAGCTCGTCGAGCACCTGCACGATCGCGTCGACGACCGGTTCGTCCTCGGGGCTCACCACGCGGCCCCGCAGGATTCGCAGCGGATCGAGCGGCTCGAGCACGAGCTCGAGGTCGAGACGCTCATCGCCCGCATGCAGCGCGAGCGACGGCAGCACGCTCCAACCGTAGCCGGGTGCGCGAGCCCAGACCGACCAGTGCGTCGCGCGCAACCCGTCGAAGCGGAAGCGACCGTCGGCGTCGGTCGCGAGCTCGAACGCGTCGTCCTCGCCTTGCGTCCAGCGCAGTCGCTCCCGGAGCGGGCCGCGTGGACGTTCCGCGCGCTCGATCTCGGGGCCTTCGACCACGACGCGCGCGTCCGAGAGCGGTCGACCGTGTTCGTCGAGGACGCGTCCACCGAGCACGCCGCCGTCCGCCAATACGAGCTCTCCGAGCTCGGTGACTGCGTCGGCTCCGCGCGGCCGCGTCCGTCGCAGGCTCGCGTGCGCCGGCGCGCTCGCGAGGAAGGTCAGCGTGCTCGCGTTCGCTTCGGCGTCGAGCTCGCACTCGACCTCACCCGACGCGTCGCTGCTCGCTCGTTCGTGCGCATCGCCCAGGTCGATCGCGAGCACCGCGCCGACCAGCGGTCGGTGCTCGGCATCGACGATCCGGGCGTGGACCCGATGGAGGCCGCGCGCTGCGGCGAGCTCGTTCGCGTCGCGGCGCACGCCGTCGCGAGCGGCGGTGACGAGCACGCTCTCCCTCGACGCCGCGCTCGTCCCCGCGAGCGGCTCGCGACCGACGCGAGCCGAGGCGCCGAGCTCGCCGGCCGCGGCCGACGAGGCGCGCGGAAGCGGCTCCGGTGAGCGGAGGACGAGCCACGCGGCGAGCGCCGCCGCGGCGCAGAGCAGCGCCGACACCGCGAGCCATCGTCTGGGCGTCATCACGAGCTCCGGAAGGCTTTTCCGGGCGCGCGATTCTGCCATCGGCCGGGTCTGACGCGTCGGGGAGGCTTGGGTAGCATGGGGGGATGCTGTTCTCCCGTCTCGCGCTCCTCGCACCGCTGGTCCTCCTCAACGTCGCAGCGCGCGACGCCGCCCAAGCTCCGACGACTCCGCCCGCCGCGGCGGCGCAAGGTGCCGCGCAGAATCCGCCCGCGAAGCCCAACGCAGGCAAGGGCCAGGGCGCGAACGCGGGCAAGCAGCCCGGCGCGAACGCCGCGAATGCACCCGGCGCGCAAGCACCGAAAGGTCCCGGCAACCCGGCGGCGAACGCACCGGGCGCGCAGCAACCTGGCGCGCAGCAACCTGGCGCGGGCAAGCAACGCGGCGGGGGGAAGGGCGCGGCTCCCGCGGGTGGAGCGCAAGCTCCCGCGACGACCCCGGCGACTCCCGGCGCGCAAGCGCCTGGTGCACCCGGCGCCGCGGCGGACCCGCAAGCTCCCGCGCAACCGGCGCCGGTGCCCGAGGAGCCGAAGCCGCCGCGCGAGCTCAAGACGTTGACGCCGACCCGCTGGATGGTGCTCGAAGCGACTGACAAGAGCGGACGTCGACCGTTCCGTCCCGATGCGGTCTTCGCGAAGTACCTCGCGTTCCCCGGCGCGGCGACGCCGACGCCGGACGACGTGCTCGTCGGCGAAACCGGCGTCGAGCAACGCTGGCAGCAGCGCGAGCCGGTCGAAGGCGTGCTGCAAGGCGACTTCGGCTACGCGTTCACGACGATCGAGCTCGAGGACAACGGCGTCTGGATCGCGCAGTTGAACGGCGCGTCGAGCTTCTTCGTCAACGGCATCGGCTTCGTCGGCGACGCGTACGACTACGGATTCGGCGGCGTGCCGATCGCGCTGAAGAAGGGCCCGAACAACATCTTCGTCCGCGGCCGACGCGGCGACGTGCGCTTCGTGCTGCGCGAGCCCGAGGCGCCGGTGATGTTCGCCGGATGGAGCAGCGTGCAACCCGATCTCGTCGCCGGCCGCGACGTGCCGAACGACGAGTTCGGCTCCGTGCTGCTCTTCAACGCGACGCAGGAGACCACGCGGCCGATGGAGTTGTCGCTGACCAGCGGCGACGGCTACTTCAAGGAGCGCAAGTTCCCTGTCGCGCCGATGGGGCCGCTCTCGATCCGCACCGCGTTCTTCACGCTCGACCGCAAGGCCGCGCCGGCGCCGAACGAGAAGCCCAATCGCCACGCGGTGACGCTGTGGCTCCAGCCGCGCGGCGGCAAGGCGTTCACCAGCCAGCGCCTGACGATCGAGGTCAAGGACGCGACCGCCGCGCGCCGAGCGACGTTCGACTCGTTGATCGAGGGTTCGATCCAGTCGTTCGCCGTGCTCCCGCCGACCGATGCGACCGCTCGCGACTCGGCGGTCGTGCTCTCGCTGCACGGCGCGAGCGTCGAAGCGCTCGGTCAAGTGCAGTCCTACTCGGCGAAGCCCGGGATGTGGCTCGTCGCGCCGACCAACCGGCGGCCGTACGGCTTCGATTGGCAGGACTGGGGCCGCGATGACGCGTACGAGGCGCTCGACGCCGCGCTGAAGCTCACCGGCGCCGACCCCGCGCGCGTCTTCGTCACCGGTCACTCGATGGGCGGGCACGGCACGTGGCATCTCGGCACGACCGATCCGTGGCGCTTCGCCGCGATCGCTCCGAGCGCCGGCTGGTCGAGCTTCGACACCTACGGCGGTCGGCCCGAGGGCGAGCTCGCGTGGCTGTGGCGCGCTGCGGACGCGAGCTCGCGCACCGAAGACCTGATCGCGAACCTCCGCTCGACGCCGACGTACATCCTGCACGGCGACGCGGACGACAACGTGCCCGCCAAGGAAGCGCGCGATCTCGAGGCGTTGCTGGTCGGCGCCGGCGGACGGCCGAGCTCGCACTATCAGCCCTCGGCCGGGCACTGGTGGGACGGCGACGCCTCGGCGGGCGTCGACTGCGTCGATTGGCCGGGGATCTTCGAGCTGTTCGCGGCGACGCCGGCGCGCGTGCTCTCGCCGCAGTTCGACTTCCTCTGCGCCGATCCGTCGGTCAACGCGACGTACGGGCCGTTCGTGCTCGATCAACCGCTCGAGTACGGCGCTCCGTTGCGACTCGTCGGTACGTGGCGCGCCGACGAGGGCGTCCTCGCTCTCGAGACGACCAACGTGCGGCGACTGCGCGTCGACTTCGCGAAGATCGAGTCGGTCGGCGTGCGCGTGAAGTCGTTCGTGATCGACGGACACGTCGTCGACGTCTGGAACGACCTGCGCGTCGCGCAGATCGGCGATCCGACGTGGTTCGTGCGCGAGAGCGAGAGCTGGGCGCAGGACGCCTCGCGCGGCCGCGTCTCGCTCGCATCGACCTGGCGCGCGTACTCGGTCGACGGCGCGCCGCGCTACGACGGCGAGAAGAGCTCGGAAACGAGCGGCCCCTTCAAGCGCGCGTTCGGCCGGCATTTCGCGCTGGTCTACGGCACCGGCGGCTCGCCGCAGGAGAACAAGGCGCTCTACGAGCGGGCGCGCTGCGATCAGCAGGTGTGGTGGTACCGCGCGAACGGCACGCCCGCGTTGCTCTCGGACGCCGACTTCCTCGCGGACGAGGCGCGCAAGGACCGTCCGATCCGCAACGTGATCCTGTACGGCAACTCGCGCACGAACCAGGCGTGGTCGACGGTCGTCCCGGCGGATGCGCCGATCCGCGTGCGGCCGGGCTCGATCGAGCTCGGCGCGCAGCGTTGGACCGGCAGCGATCTCTGCGCGCTGTTCGTGCTGCCGCGCGCCGACGCGAAGCGCGATCGGCCGCCGTACCTGCGCGATCCGGCGCTCGACCCGAAGCTCGCGCAAGAGGTGCCCGCGTGGCCGTTGGTCGGCGTCGTCGCGGACACCGGGCTCGCGGGCATCCGCGCGGGCTACCAGCTCAGCCCGTTCGTTTCGGGCGTCGGCTATCCCGACTACGCGGTCTTCTCGAGCGAGGTCTCCCGCACCGGCGATGGCGGCGTGCTCGCCGCGGGCTGGTTCGACCATCGGTGGCGTCTGCAACCGGGTGGTTTCCTGCGCGCGAGCGCGGTGACGGGCGAGGCCTCTCGCTGACCGGACTCCGCCACGGATCGCCGTGTCACGACGGGCAAGACGACGCGCCGGCGGACGCGCTCGCGGGTCGGCCTCTCGGGCAAGCGCGTTTTTCGGCGCAGCGGTGCGAGGCGGAGTCCGGTTAGGCTCCGGGCGCGATGGCGGAACCCCGCGACCAACCTCGTGACTCCGAGCGCGGCCTCGTGCCGACGCTCGGTCTGCTCGACGTCACGCTGATCGGCATGGGCACGATCATCGGCGCGGGGATCTTCCGCGCGCCGAGCGAGATCGCGCAGCGGATCCCGTCGGTCGACGGGATCCTGCTGCTCTGGGCGCTCGGCGGCGTGATCGCGGTGTGCGGCGCGTTGGTGTTCGCCGAGCTCGGCGGCATGTTCCCGCGCACCGGCGGCCAGTACGTCTTCATCCGCGAGGGCTTCGGTCGCTTCGCGGCGTTCGCGTTCGGCTGGATCCTGCTCGCGGCGATCGTCTCCGGCGCGACCGCGTGGGTCGCGGGCGTCTTCGTCGGTCACGCGGAGAAGCTCCAGCACCTCTACGCGGGAGGCGAGCCCTGGTCGGACGCGACCAAGCGCTTCGCCGCGGTCGGGGTGATCGGGGCGATGACGCTGCTGAACATCCGCGGGGTCAAGCTCGGCGCGATCGTGCAGGACCTCAGCATGGCCGCGAAGATCGGCGGCATCCTGTTGATCGTCGCGCTCGCGGTGTTCGCCGCGCCGGACGGGGCCGTCGCGAGCGGCGCGGTCGCGACGCCGAGTGCGGACGGCGGCGATGCCGTGTTCTTCGGCGCGTCGCTCGCCGCGACCGGCGCGGCGCTCCTGCAGATCCTGTTCTCCGTCGGCGGCTGGCAGAACATCGCGGCGGTCGCCAGCGAGATCAAGGAGCCGCAGAAGAACCTCCCGCGCGGCACGTTGATCGGCACGTTCGTCGTCATCGCGCTCTACATGGCGGTCAACTGGGCGGTGCTCTCGATCCTCGGCGTCGAAGCGACCGCGAGCACGGCGACTCCAGCGGCGGACGCCGCGGGTCGCGTCGTCTCCTGGGGCGAGCCCCTGATCGCGGGCCTGGTCGCGCTGTCGACGCTCGCGTTCGTGCAAGCGATCCTGCTGGTCACGCCGCGGATCTTCTACGCGATGGCTCGCGACGGCGTCTTCTTCCGCTCCGCGGGCAAGGTGCACGCGCGCTACGGCACGCCGTGGGTCGCGATCCTGGTTCAGGGGCTCTTCTCGTGCGCGCACGTTGCGTTCGGCAAGCAGCTCGACCTGCTCGAGATGGTCACCGTCTGCGACTACCTCTTCTTCATCCTCTGCGCGCTGACGTTCTTCAAGCTGCGGATCACCCGACCCGACCTCGAGCGGCCGTACCGCGCGTTCGGCTATCCCGTGCTGCCGGCGATCTTCTTGGTCGCGACCGTCGCCGTGCTGGTGTGGGGGGTGACGAGCGCCCAGGGCGCCGCGGTGTTGCGGGCGGCGATCCTGCTCGGCGTCGGCGTCGTGCTGTACGCGTTCTGGAGCCGCGGCGCGTCGCGCGCGAGCGGCGGCTCACCAGGTCGGCGCGTGGCGTAGGAGCGCGCGGGTCGCGTCGACGTCGACCGGCTTCGAGAAGAGGTAGCCCTGCGCGGACTCGCAGCGCAACGCGCGCATCTGCGCGAGCTGCTCCAACGTCTCGACGCCTTCCGCGACGACGACCATGCCGAGGTTGTGCCCGATGTCGATGATCGTGCGCGCGATCTCGGAGTTCTCGCCCTTCGTGCCGATGCCGCTGACGAACGAGCGGTCGATCTTGAGCGTGTCGATCGGGAAGCGCTGCAAGTACGCGAGCGACGAGTAGCCCGTGCCGAAGTCGTCGATCGACAGGCGGACGCCGAGCTCGCGCAATTGCAGCAGCATCGCGCGCGCGTTCTCGGGGCGTTCCATGACCACGCTCTCGGTGATCTCGAGGCGCAGGTCGCCGGGTTGGAAGCCGGTCTCGTCGAGCGTCGCACGGATCTGGCCGACCAGGTCCGCTTGGCTGAACTGGCGGCCGGAGAGGTTGACGTGCAGCGCGAAGTTGTCGCGGAAGTCGAATTCCTCGCGCCAGGCTCCGACGTGGCGGCACGCCTCGGCGAGCACGAAGCGTCCGATCGGCACGATCAGTCCGGTCTCTTCGGCGAGCGGGATGAAGTCGTTCGGCCGGACCAGGCCGCGCTGCGGATGGTTCCAGCGCACGAGCGCTTCGACGCCGGAGATCCGACCGCTGTCGAGCGACACGATCGGCTGGTAGTAGACGGTCAGCTCGGTGCGCTCGATCGCGCGGCGGAGGTCGGCCTCCATCGTCAGCAGCGCGACCGCGCGCTCGTGCATCGCGGTGTCGAAGATCGCGTACTTCGCGCGCCCGGCGGCTTTCGCGCGGTACATCGCGGTGTCGGCATCGCGCAGGATGTCCTCGGGGTTCTCGTAGCCCGTCGAGCTGCGCGCGATGCCGATCGAGACCGACGTGACGATCTCGTGGCCGTTGATGTCGAAAGGCGTGACCAGCTCGCGCTGGATGCGGTCGGCGACGCGGGTCGCGTCCGATTCGTCGCGGATGTCCTCGAGCAGCACCGTGAATTCGTCGCCGCCGAGGCGAGCGACGGAGTCACCGGGCCGGAGCGAGAGCTCGAGCCTGCGCGCGGCCATCACGAGCAGGCGATCGCCCGCCATGTGCCCGAGCGAGTCGTTGACCGTCTTGAACCGGTCGATGTCGAGGAAGAGCACCGCGAACTGGTAGTCCTTGCGTCGCTGCGCGCGGCGCATCGCGTGCCGCAAGCGATCGATGAACAACGCCCGGTTGGGCAGGTTGGTCAGCGGGTCGTAGAACGCGCGGTGGTTGAGCTGTTGCTCGGCGAGCTTGCGGTGCGTCACGTCGCTCTGCGAACCGGCCATGCGCGTCGCGCGGCCGAGCGGGTCGCGCACCGCGAGCCCGCGGCAGAGGACCCACCGCCAAGCGCCCGTCTTGTGACGGATGCGGTACTCGTTCTCGAAGTGCGACGTCAGTCCGTCGATGTGCGCGGCGACCGCGGCGCGGACGCGATCGAGGTCCTCGACGTGCACGCGCGAGAACCACTCCTCGGGCGAGTCGCCGATCTCGTCCTCGTCGTAGCCGAGCATCGTCTTCCACCGCGGCGAGTAGTAGACGCGATTGATCGAGACGTCCCAGTCGAAGAGTCCGTCGTTCGCGGCGCGCGCGGCGAGCGCATAGCGCTCTTCACTCTCGCGCAGCGCTTCCTCGGCGCGCGCTCTCGCCGTGATGTCGCGCAGCGAGATCAGGAAGACGGTTTCGCCGGACCACACGGTCTCGAGGCTGAAGAGCTCCGCGACCGCGAGCTCGCCGTCGGGCCGACGCACGTCGATCTCCGGCGTGTCCGCGCCGTGCAGCGGGATGCCGACCGCGCGGCCGACGAGCTCGGACGCCGCGCGTCCGAACAAACGCTCGGCCGCCGGGTTCGCGTGGCGGATCGTCCCCTGCATCGAGACCACGAGCGCGGCGTTGGCGTCGCGATGGATGATCGTCTCGAGCCGCCCTTCCGGAGCACGCGGTTCGTTGGAGCGCAGGAACGGCGTCGAGCCTTCGCTCGTGGACTCGTTCATGATCTGCCATTCTCCGGACGTGCACCGAGCGCGGGCGCGAGCTCGTCGAATCGTCCGATGATCCGCCGCTCGACGCCTCCGACACGCGCGACCAGCGTCGGCGTCATCAGCACCTCGGCGGCGGACGCTTTCGCGCCGGGTTGCAGCACGTCGACGACCTCGAGTTGCCAAGCTTCGTCGCGGCGCTCCTCGACGAAACGCCGCAGCTCGCCCATCGCACCGAGCGCGCGTCGGGAATTGCCCGCGACGTACAGGACCAGCGATTTCTCCGCTCGCGGGGCGGCCTCGGGAGGCGTCATGCGCGGCTCAAGTTATGGGAAGGGGCAAGGGCCTTCAACGGGCATCAGCGTATGCTCTTCCGGCGGCGATGGGAGTGAATCTGCCGACACGGTGGGATCCGACGCCGCAGGCGGCCCGGGAGCTCCAAGAGCGCTTGCGAGCGCGGGTCGAGTGCCTCCGCCGAACTCCGCAGATCGCGACTGTCGCCGGTGTCGATTGCGGGATCCGGGACGGACACGTGCGCGCGGCGATCGCGGTCTATCGCTATCCGGAGCTGGAGCTCGTCGAGGCTGTCACACGCGAGCGCGAGCTCCGCTTCCCGTACATCCCCGGACTGCTCGCGTTCCGCGAGTTGCCCGCGATCGAGGCGGCGTGGGCCGCGCTCCGCGAACCGCCGGACGTACTCTTGGTCGACGGCCACGGCATCGCGCATCCGCGCCGCTTCGGGATCGCGTCGCATCTCGGCGTCGTCGTCGATCGGCCGTCGATCGGGTGCGGCAAGTCGCTGCTCGTCGGCGAGCACGCCCCGCTCGGCGACGAGCGCGGCGCACGCGAGCCGTTGGTTGATCACGGGGAACGGATCGGCCTCGCGCTGCGCACTCGGGCGCGCGTGAGGCCGGTCTACGTCTCGATCGGGCACCGCGTCGACCTGGAGTTCGCCGCGGAAGTGGTGCTCGCGTGCTCGATCCGCTATCGCCTGCCCGAACCGGTGCGGCATGCGGACGCGCTCGCGAGCGACCGGCTCACTCGAAGAACGGCGCGTCCTTCGCGATGAGCACTTGGCGCTGGGAGCTCGAGATCGCCATGTCCATCTCGAAGCCCTGACCGGATTCGCCGCCGGCCGACATGTGCATGTCCATGTTCGTGTCCATCTGCATCTCGATCAGACGACCGTTCTCGAGCGCGAAGTACATCACGCCACTGATCGTCGGCGACTCGATGGAGATCTTCATCGGGATCGACTGCTCGGCGGCAGGCTCGAGCGACATCGTGCCAGCGACCGTGATCTTCGCGCAGCGCGTGCCGGCGTGCTCCTCGACGCCGGTGAAGGTGTTGTCGAGCGAGATCTTGAGCGAGCCGAACATCGGGAGCTTCTGCTCGACCGTCCGGTTCCACGCATGGCCGGCCTCGATCGCTTCCGTCGGGAAGACGTTGAGCTCGACCAGCTTGCGCATCGAGTCCTCGGTGAACATCTCCTTGAGCATCGAGGTCGGATCGCCCGGAGTCGCCGAGCCGAGGCCGTCGAACGCGTCCGCGAGCATCGCGTCGACGCCGGAGAGCGCCGCGACGCGCCCGGTCGGCTCGAGCTTCATCCCGAGCTTCGCCTCGAGCATCGGTTGGAAGACCTTCGCGAGCCGAGCGTCGTTCCGCTTCGCGGCGTCGCCGGTCAGCGTCGAGTCGTAGCTCATCGCCGCGGGACCGCCGTTCTCCAGGCGGATCGCCTCGTAGCGGAGCTCGAGATCGGCGGTGCCGTCGGCCGCGACCGCGCCGACGTCCTGGCGGATGACGAACGCGGAGCTGTTGGCGATCTCGCCGATCATCTCGCTCTCGATCGTCTGTTCTTGGGTGATGCGGTAGCGCAGGGAATCGCCGACGGCGAGCTTCCAGCGCAGGGTCACTCGATCTTCGAGCGAAGCGGCGGTCGCGCCGAGAGCGAGGACGGCGAGCAGCGAGGCGGAACGGAGCACGGTGTTCATGGTCGAATTCTCCTGGGAACGACGACGCATGCTAAACGCGCCGCGACCGGGAAGCGAACGCACGTGCGTTCAACGGCGGTAGACGGCCCGGAAACGGCGCAGCGGGAGCTGCTCCCCGGTGACGACGTCGAGCCAGTCGGTGCGCGCGAGCCCGAGGTGCTCGAAGCGCGCGAGTTCGGCGGGTGTCAGCGGCAACGGGAGCTCGTCGACGTTCTCGTGAGCGTCGGTGCCGCGCGTGACCACCAGCAGCGTGCCGCCCCTCGCGACGAACCTCGCGATCGGCTCGAACGCGCGCTCGCGCACGCCGAGCGGCAACGCCTGGAGCGTGTAGCACTCGAAGACCAGGTCGAACGCACCCTGCCATTCCACGGGCGCCGCGAAGAGATCCGCGACGCGGTAGTCGACGCGCGACGAGGGGAAGCGGCGGCGACACCACTCGATCGCGGTCGGCGAGAGATCGAACGCGGTCACCGCGAAGCCGGCGCGCGCGAGTCCTTCCGCGTCGTCGCCGAGGCCGGCGCCGATCACCAGCGCGCGGCGTAGCGCCGGGCTCGCGCCGCCGTCGCCGCCGCCAGCCTCGATGCGCTCGCGCGCGAGCCAGTCGGCGAGCAAGGGATGCGGCTCGTCGTCGGCCCAGGGCACGTGCTCGGCGTTGCCTTGCGCTTCGACGTAGAGCTTCTCGAACCAACCGAGCGCGTCGCCGCGCGAGCGGTGTTCCTTGGCGAGCTCTCGCGCACGTTGGCGGGCGTCGTCGCGGGTCATTTGGGATCCTCGGTGAGCAGTCGTTCGATCGAGCGCTCGAACTCCATTCGCAACTTCTCGTGCGCAGGCCCGGTCGCGGGTCCGCTGTAGCCCTGGTGCACGGCGAGCACGCTGCCGTCGCGTCGCACGAACAGCGTCGTCGGGTACGCGCGCACCTTGTCGAGCAGCGGGAACGCCTTCGACGCAGCCGCCTTGTCGGACAGTCCGCCGACGAAGAGGGGATACTCGAGCTTCCAGCGCTCGCGGAAGCGGCGCACCTGCTCGGCGTCGCGCTCGAACTCGCCGGTGAGCTCGAACGCGATGCCGGCGACGCGCAGACCTCGGCCGCGGAAGCGCCGATCGAGCTCCGCGAGGTACGGCGCCTCGTCGTTGCAGTTCGGGCACCACGTGCCGAAGAGCTGCACGAGCCGCGGCGCGCCGTGGAGTTCGCCCTCGTCCAGCGATCGCAGCTCGCCGTCGAGCCCGCGGAATCGCAGGCTCGCCAGCGACACGTTGGCGTTCGCCCGCGTCAGCTCGAAGGGATCGGGGAGCCGCGCATCGGGATCGAGCGACGCGGTCCACGTGTCGTGCCACGTCGCGCCGGACCAGAAATCGCCGGCGAGGGTCGTGTCGTCGGTCCAGCTCGCCCGGAAGAGGAACGCGTGCGCCCCGTCGAAGCACGAGAACGCGAGCGGCTGACCGCGTTCGCCGCTCGCGCGGTCCGCGACCGAGAGGAAGCGATAGTCGCCGGTCGTCGTGAGCACGGTTGCGCGGAGGACCGCGCTCTCGCGCGTGATCGCGAGCACCGCGGCGTCCGACTCCGAGGCGAAGCGCAGCGACCAACGGCTCGGCTCCAGCGTGCGGATCGCGGTGCTCGCCGGGCCGGAAGGCGGCGGGCCGATCGGAGCGGCGACGGCGACGGCGCGAAACGCGAGCTCGGTGACGCGCTCGGGCGCGGACCGCTTCGTCCACGTGCCGACCAGCGTCCCCGCGTGGTCTGGTCGCGCGACGATGCGCGAATCGTAGTGGGGGAACTCGATCCGCAGTTCGCCGTCCTTCCACGTGACCGCGTCGACGCCGATGCGCTCGTCGGCGTTGACCAGCACCGCCGACCAAGCCTCGCCGGTGCGCGCGAGCTCCAGTCCGAACTCCAACGCGCCGCCTCGTGTCTCGAGCGAAGCGCGCCACGTGCCCGTGCTCGGCACGGGGTCTTGCGCTGCGACGCACGCCGCGAGCAGCAGGGAAAGCCACATGCGCACGAGCCTAGCCGAACTCCGGCACAGGGCTCAATCGCGCCCGAGCTCCGCGAGCGCCGACGGCGGCCAGAACGCGGCGAGGCGCATCGCACCGGGCGCGAGCTCGCCTTCGAGCTTCGCGACCGCGCCCTTCTTGAACGCGAACGAGCCCGCGTGCGCACGCTCGCCGACGACGAGCCAAGCGACGAGCTCGCTCATCCACGGCTCGTGGCCGACCAGGCCGACGCGCAAGCCGGTGCAGCGCGCGAAGAGCTCGGTCGACGGATCGCGCGCGAGCTCGCTCGCGACCCGGGTCTCGCCGGCGACCAGCTTCGAGAGCAGATCGGCGGTCTCCATCGCGCGCAACAGCGGGCTGTGCAGCAACTGGTCGAACTCGACGCCGAGGCGTTCGAGCCCGCGCGCGGCACGCGCGAACTCGCGCCGTCCGCGCGGCGTCAGCGCACGCGCTTCGTCGCGGCCGCTCGGCGCGCGCTCCTCGGCTTCCGCGTGGCGGATCAAGTAGAGCTCCATCAGGACTTCTCCTTGCGTCTGTAGTGCCTCGCGAGCTCGAGGCGCGCGCGCGCGACGCGGCGTTCGAGCTCGCGGTCCGCGGCGGCGAGGAAATCGGCGAGTTCCGAGACGCGCGGGCACTCGCACGCGAACCGGCGCGCGACCGAGACGTCGTTCAGCTCACCGAGCGAATCCTGAAGTGCCTTCAGCGCGGCGACGTCGCGCCCGAGCCACTCGTCGGCGTAGCGCAGCCGCCGCAGCGCGCGCCGCACCGCGTGGAAGGCGTCCGCGCCGGATTCCGGGTCGAGCGCGCGGCGTGCGCGACGCTCCGCGCGCGCGGCGAGCCGCTCGCGTCGCTCCGCGGCGTCTTCTCGCGACAGCGCGGGCACCCAGCGCCAGCCTTCGAGCAGCGACCGCAAGCGCGGGCTCTCCAGCGCCTCGATCAAGCCGGCGCGAGCGACCAAGCGCTCGCCCGCGAGCCATTCCGCGAGCGCGGTGGGGAGCTCGCGCTCCAAGAGCACGTCGAGGTCGCGCACCGCGGACGCTCGCTCGCGCAACCAGCGCAGGTCGTCGCGCAAGCTGCGACGTCCGGCCAGGCGCAGGTACGCCTCGAGCCGCGCGGCGGCGACGCGCACTTGATGCACGCCTTCGCGGTCGAGTCCGTCGCGCGCGATCGGCAAGTGCCGGGTCAGGTGCTCGAGCCAGCGCTCGGGCGGCAGGGCTTCCGTGGGACGGATCGACTTGGGCACGGCCCTGCAGTTTCTTCCCTTCGCGCGCCGTCCGCAAGGTCGCCGAAGGGCCTTGGATCAAGGGAGGATCAAGGCCACGCCCCGGCATGTCGATGCGGGGCCCCCGAGAGTCGCTCGGGGACCCGAACCGACGCTCGGACCCGAGCTCCGCGTCGATATCCTCTGCACCATGCCGCAACCTGCGCCGTCGGACCTCCGCGACCCGAGCCTGTACATCAATCGCGAGCTCTCGTCGCTGGAGTTCAACGCTCGCGTGCTCGAGCAGGCGAAGGATGCGAGCGTGCCGTTGCTCGAACGATTGCGCTTCCTCTCGATCTCGTCGACCAACCTCGACGAGTTCTTCGAGATTCGAGTGTCCGGCCTGAAGCAGCAGATCGCCCACGGCGCGACCGCGACCGACGCCGACGGGCTCTCGCCGCAGCAGACGATGGAACGCATCGGGGAAGGCGCGCACGCTCTGGTGACCGAGCAGTACCGCGTGCTCAACGAGGTGTTGTTGCCCGAGCTCGAGCGCCAGCGCATCAAGATCTGGCGCCGCGGCTTCTGGACGCCGCGCCAGCAGAAGTGGATCCGGCGCTTCTTCCTGAGCGAAGTGCTGCCGGTGCTGACGCCGGTCGGGCTCGATCCCGCGCACCCGTTCCCGCGCGTGCTCAACAAGAGCTTGAACTTCATCGTCTCGCTGCAAGGGCAAGACGCGTTCGGCCGCACCAGCGGCATCGCGGTCGTCCAGGTGCCGCGCTCGTTGCCGCGCCTGATCCCGCTGAAGGGCGGGGACGGTGTCGGACACGACTTCGTGTTGCTGTCCTCGATCGTGCACGCGCACATCGGCGAGATCTTCCCGGGCCTCGAGGTCACCGGCTGCTACCAGTTCCGCGTCACGCGCAACAGCGACCTCTGGGTCGACGAGGAAGAGACCGACGACCTGATGCGCACGCTGAAGGGCGAGCTCACGTCGCGCAACTTCGGCGAGACCGTGCGCCTCGAGGTCGCGAAGAGCTGCCCCGACGAGATGGCGCAGTACCTGTTGTCGACGTTCGACCTCGAGCCCGGCGATCTCTATCGCGTCGACGGCATCGTCAACCTGCACCGCGTCGCGGCGATCTACGACATGGTGCCGCGACCCGACCTGAAGTACGCGCCCTTCATGCCGCGCGTGCCGCGGCGGATCGAGGAGCGCTCGGACCTCTTCGAGGCACTGCGCAAGGGCGACGTGCTGTTGCACCATCCCTACGACTCGTTCACGCCGGTGGTCGAGCTCGTGCGCCAAGCCGCCGCCGATCCCGCGGTGCTCGCGATCAAGCAGACGCTCTACCGCACCGGAGCCGATTCGCCGATCGTCGACGCGCTGATCGAGGCGGCGCGCGCGGGCAAGGAAGTCACCGTCGTCGTCGAGCTCCGCGCGCGCTTCGACGAGGCCGCGAACATCAACCTCGCGACGCGGCTGCAGGCCGCCGGCGCGAGCGTCGTGTACGGGATCGTCGGCTACAAGGCGCACACGAAGATGCTGCTGGTCGTGCGGCGCGAAGGCCATCGCCTGCGCCGCTACGTGCACCTCGGCACCGGCAACTACCACTCGAAGACGTCGCGCGCGTACACCGACATCGGGTTCTTGACGTGCGACCGCGCGATCGGCGAGGACGTGCACAAGCTCTTCAACCAACTGACCGGCCTGGGCAAGGTCGGTCGGATGAAGCGCGTGTTGCAGTCGCCGTTCACGCTGCACAAGGCGCTGCTCGGAGCGATCGACCGCGAGGCCAAGTTCGCCGCCGCCGGCCGCCCGGCGCGCATCATCGCGAAGATGAACTCGCTGACCGAGCCACGGATCATCCAGGCGCTCTACCGCGCGTCGCAGGCCGGCGTGCAGATCGACTTGATCGTCCGCGGCGTTTGCTGTCTGCGCCCCGGAGTCCCCGGGATCTCGGAGGGCATCCGCGTGCGCTCGATCGTCGGGCGCTTCCTCGAGCACAGCCGCATCTTTTACTTCCGCAACGACGGCGACGAGCAGCTCTTCTGCGCGAGCGCGGATTGGATGCAGCGCAACTTCTTCTGGCGCGTCGAGACGTGCTTCCCGATCGACGATCAGCGATTGCGCCAGCGCGTCGTTTCGGAATGCCTCGAGCCGTACCTGGCCGACAACGTGCAAGCGTGGCTGCTCGGCCCCGACGGCAAGTACCGGCGTGCGCGCCCCGGCAAGGAGAAGCCGCGGATCGCGCAGGAGCTGCTGCTCGCGCGACTCTGCGGGCTAACGCACGTCGAGCTGGATGCCGACCGCTTGAAGAAGTCGGACCTCCTCCTCGAGGTCGGTCCGCGTGAGCGCGTGGTTCTCGAGCCAACGCTTGGGAAAGGCGAGCTCGAGGGTCCCGCGCCGCGCCGCAAGGTGGACGACCGGAAGCGGCTTGGGACTCCGACTGCGATTGAGCCGGACGGCGAGCCGGAGCACGACGACGAGGCGCAGGAGCAACGCCGCGCGTGACGGCTCGAAGGCGGCGAACGCCTCCTTCTCCAACTTGCGCCGATGCGCGCCGAGCAGCGCGGCGAGTTCCGCTTGGTCACCGCGCGAGAAGCCGGGCATGTCGCCGTTCTGGGCGAGGTACGCGCCGTGGCGGTGGTAGCCCGAGTACGCGACGGAGAGCCCGATCTCGAACAGGCGCGCCGCCCATGCGAGCAAGCGTCGCGACGACTCGACCGGCAGGTTCCAGTCGTCGGCGACCTGCTCGAGCAAGGCGAGCGCGGTGCGCTCGACGCGCGCCGCGTGTTCGAGGTCGACGTTCCAGCGCTGTTGCCACGCGCGGATCGTCCGTTCGCGCGCGTCGTCGTGCATGCTGCGCCCGGCGAGATCGTAGAGCACGCCCTCGCGCAGCGCGCCTTCGGCGACGTCGATGCGCTCGAGACGGAAGCTCTTGAAGATCGCGTTGACGATCGCGAAGCCCGCGCCGATCACGCTCGCGCGGTCGGCCGCCAGCCCCTCGAGCTCGAGCTTCGACGCGTGGCCCGCGGCGAGCAGCTCCTTGCGCAGTCGCTTCAGGCCCTTGCGCGTGATGCCGCCGTCGCTCCAACCGTTGGTGCGCAGCACCTCTTCGATCGCGAGGATCGTGCCCGAGGAGCCGACGCAGGTCTCCCAACCGAGGCTCTTGTAGCGGCGACGGATCGGGGAGAGCTCCAGGCTCGCGGCGATCTGTGCTCGCTTCAGGCTCTCGCGGGTGAGCGCTCCGTCGGGGAAGAACTGCGACGCGTACTCGACGCAGCCCATCGCGAGCGAGTCCATCGCGAGCGGCTCGAAGCCGTCGCCGAGGATGCACTCGGTCGAGCCGCCGCCGACGTCGACGACCAGCCGCCGCCGATTCTCGTCGGCGAGCGAGTGCGTGACGCCGAGGAAGATCAGGCGCGCCTCCTCGCGGCCGGAGACGACTTCGATCGGGTGTCCGAGCGCCCGTTCCGCGCGCTCGAGGAACTCCGGGGCGTTGCGCGCGACGCGCAGCGTGTTGGTGCCGACGGCCCGCACGCGCGACGGCGAGAACTCGCGCAGGCGCTGACCGAAGCGCTCGAGCGCCTCGAGCGCCCGCGCCTCGGGCTCCTTGCGGATCTTGCGCTCCGGACCGAGCCCCTCCGCGAGGGCGACGCGCTCGCGGAGCCGGTCGAGCACCAGCAACTGGCCGTGCGAGAGCGCGGCGACCAGCAAGTGGAAGCTGTTCGACCCCAGATCGACCGCCGCGAAGGAGGCCTCGTTCTTCCGGACTGCCACGTGTGACTCGCGCTCTCGTCTATACTGTGAAGCTCGCCTTCACACAACGCACTTCGAATCCGCCATGCCGCTCTACGTCTACGTCTGTCCGCGCTGTCAGCACCGCTTCGAAGAGCTCGTCTTCGGGTCGGAAGAGGTCCGGTGTCCGGAATGCAGCTCGAAGGACGCCGAGCGCCAGCTCTCGACGTTCTCGGTACGTGGCGAGTCCTCGCCGCAGGAGTTCGAGTGTCCGCCGCAAGGTGCTTGCGGGAGCTGCGGCGATCCGCGCGGACCGGGCGCTTGCGCGATGGACAACTGACGGAGCCTCGTTCGCGCGCCTCGCCGCGGCGCGCGGCCGCGCCTCAGTCGAGCGTCGCCACCCAGCCTCGCCAGCGCTCGTACTTCGCGCGCAGCCAGTCGTCCGCGAGCGCGGGTTCGACCCGGACCGGCGGGTCGCTTTCCCGCGGGTCGAGCCCGGCCGCGAGTCGACCCGCCGCGGCCAGCGCCGCTTCGAACGCTCCGACGAGCTCGATCGGTCGCTCGAGGATCGCGGCGAGCGCGCGCGGCACGAACGGGTCGTGGGCGAGTCCCCCGGCGAGCGCGACGCGCGAGACCGGCGGCCGTCCGTGCGAGAGGTCGGCGAGGATCGCGGCCGCACGGAAGCACAGGCCTTCGACGACGACGCGCCGGAGGTCGGCGTGCGTGCCGACGCGCGTCGCGCCGGAGAAGCGCAGCGAGCGCTCTGCTCGCCAGAACGGCGCGCCCCAACCGTTCTCGTCGGGCACGCAGAACTCGTCGGGTGTCGGGTCGGCGATCGGCCAGCGCGTCGGCGGCCGCGCGAATCGATCGGCGGTCGCGCCGCCGCCATTGATCGTGCCCTCGAGCACGTACCGGACGTGCTGCGCGTCGCGCGCGAGCACCGGAGCGCCGAGATAGGGCGGCCGCACCACCGGCTCGGCGCCGGTCGCGACCAACACGAAGCCGCCGGTGCCGAGGCTGATCAACGCGCCGTCCGACGCTTCGCCGAGCACCGCGAGCGCCGCCGCCGCTTGGTCGGCGACCTGCGCGCGCACACGTCGGGCCCGCGGCTCGACGCTCGGCGCGATCGGGGCGAGCGCGCGGCGGGGCACGCCGAAGAGCGCGAGCAACTCGTCGGAGTAGTCGCGCCGCGCCAGGTCGACCAACGCGGTCCGCGCGGCGCACGACAAGTCCGTGCGCGCGTCCTCGCCCGGCTCGAGCGCGGTCTGGATCCACGCGTCGAGCGTGCGGACGACGGTCGCGCCGCTCTCGCACGCGGCGCGCAGCGCGGGATCGAGCTCGAAGCGATGCGCGAGCTTCGGGCCGACGTAGTGCGGCGAGAGCACGAGTCCCGAGAGCGCGGACACGCGCGACGCCGCGGCGTGGTGCGCCTGGCACCACGGCGCCGCGGAACGGTCCTGCCACGAAATCAGCGGCGACGCCGCGACGCCGCTCGCGCGGTCGACGAAGAGGAAGCTCGAACGCTGCGAGGAGAGACCGATCGGCAGCTCGCGGCCGAGCTCGAGATCGAGTTCGCGGACCAGCGCGAGCGTCACCTCGCGCCAGGCCTCCGGATCCCCGCTGCGCGCGAGTCCCGCGCCGAGCGTCGGCGGACTGTCGACGGCGCGCACGCGCGATAGCCGTCCATCGGAGTCGACCACGCCGACCTTGACGCGCGTCGTACCGAGATCGAGCGCGAGTGCGACCGGTTCCGATGCCACGCGCACACGATGCCGTACGCGCGGTGCGCGCTCAAGTCGCTCAGCGCTCGTCCTCGCGTCGATTGCGCTCCAGTGCGTGCTCCAACCACCGCACTTCGTCTCCGCGCGCGAAGAGCTCGGGATGCCCGCCGCGCGTGAGGCGCACGAACTGGAGCTCCAGCATCACGCCTTGTCCGTACGGCACGGTCCGGCTCGTGAAGAGCGCTCCGTCGCGCGTCGCGGCGTCCGAGAGCTCGCGCAGGCGCGCATCGAGCTCGGAGGGAGCGACGACGAACGAGTCGTACAGCCCGGCGGCGAGCGCTTGGTCGACGGCCGCGGCGCGATCGGAGTGCCAGGTCTGCGCGAGCTCGTCGAGGGCCGCCTCGAGCTCGGTCGCGGTCGCGCCCGCGTACTTGCGGGCGTACGCGGCGTCGTCGCTCGTGGGCGCCGCGTCCTCGCCGCCGTCGGACGGCTCGGCGGGAGCCGGGGCCGTCGGGGTCGTCGCCGCTCCGAGCGGGGCGCGCGACGTCTCGCTCGGTCGCCCGCCGACTTGCGCGGGTGCGCGCTCGGAGTCGGTCGGAGTCGGATGGGCGGACGGTCGCGCCGCAGCGGGCCCGTTCGGCTCGGACTCGAACGCGAACCAGGCCCAGACGGAGAGCGCGACCAGGCCGAGCCCGAGGACCGTGATCGCGGCGCGCATCGCGCCATGCTACGCGCCGGGCGGGTCGCCGGGCGAGCGTGCGCCGCTCACTTGACGTAGCCGATCGCGCGCAAGTCCTCGACCTCGTCCTTGCCGAGCGTCCGCTGCGCGCCGGTGAGCGTCGCGCGACCGGAGAGTTCGGTCACCAACCGGTCGACCGCGAGCGAGAGGCGCTCTCGGGCGGCCGCGTCGTCGATGGGCGCGTGCTCGCCCGGATCGCGCGCGAGGTCGAAGAGCTTCTCCTCGACCGTGAAGCCCGCGGCGCGCGCGCCCGCCGCGCCGAGCGCCTGCGCCCGGCGGACGTCCTCGCGCGTCATGTCGCGCGAAGCGTCGTCCTTCCACGCGGTGTCCGGTCCGAACTCGACGCGCAGCGGTCCGAACCACGCGTAGAACGAGTCGCCGCGGACCTCGACCTTCGTCAGCGTGCCGCGCACCTCCGCCTTGGTCTCTTGGCTCGCGGCGTACAGCTTCACCTTCTCCGCGACGAAGTCCTGACCCTCGAAGCGACCGCGCGCCTTGACTCCGAGCCCTTCGACCAGCATCGTGCCGCGCGCGTTCGCTTCCGCCATCTCGCCGTAGAACTCGCAGTCCTTCGCGAGGCGGACGCGCACGCCGCCGAGCTCGAAGCCTTCCGTGTCGAGCGCGGCGACGGAGCCTTTCAGCTCCATCGGGTCGGTCGCGGGATCGTCGCGCAGCGCGAGTTCCTTCGCCTCCCAGTCGCCGACGTCGCCGTCGCACTCCGCCTCCCAGCGCGTGCCGGGCTTCAGCGCGTCGAGCAACGAGCCCTGCGCGCTCGACGGGGGCGCGACGAAGCGGCGGACGAGCTTCCGATCGCCCTCGACGTAGGATTGCACGTACGCGCCGGGTTCCTTGTGCTCGGCGAAGACCGGCGCGGGCGCGAGGTCGCTCAGTCGATCTCGGCCTTCCAGCGGCCCGCCGCACGCGACATCGGCGGCGGCGCACAGCGTCGGCACCAGATCGACGAGCGCGACCTGCGTGCTCACGCGCCGCGGCGTTTCGCCGGGGACGTACAGGATGAACGGCACGCGGAGCAGGTTGTCCCACAGCCCGTGACCGTGGCCGACGCGCGCGTGCTCGAGGAACTCCTCGCCGTGGTCCGCGACGATGCAGACGATCGTGTCGTCCGCGAGCCCGCGCCGAGCGAGCGTGTCGAAGAGCTTGGCGAGTTGGTCGTCGATCGAGCGGATCGAACCGTCGTACAGCGCCGCGAGCCCGGCCTGCTCGGCGTCGTCGAGCTTGCGGGTGCCGTCGTTGAGCGCGTCGCGCAGCGCGCGGGAGTCCTCGCCGCGGAAGACGTCGATCGACGTCCCCGCGGAGAACTTCGACGCGTACTCGTCGGGGATGTCGTACGGCCAGTGCGCGTCGAGGAAGTGCAGGTACGCGAAGAAGGGCGTCTCGCCGTTCGCGCGTTCGTCCAGCCAGTCGGTCATCCGCCAGCGGATCTCGCGCGCGTCGCCGGCTTGGTCGTGGTACTCGTCGCCGAAGCCCTGCTCGAAGCCGAGGCCCTTGCGCAACTGCGCGTTCTGCACGAACGCGACGGTGTCGTAGCCCGATGCTTCGAAGCGCTCGGCGAGCGTCAGCGCCTGATCGGGGAGCACGTCGGATACGGTGCCGGCGACCGCGCGCGCGCTGCCTTCGTAGACGCCGTGCTGGAGCGGATAGGTCGACGTGAAGAACGTCGGGACCGACGGCTTCGTCCACGACGCTGCCGAACGCGCGTCCTCGAACAGGATCGAGCGTTCGGCGAGCGCGTCGATCGCGGGCGAGGTCGGGTGCCGCGTGTAGCCGTACGCGCCGAGTCGGTCGGCGCGCAACGTGTCGATGCAGATGACCAACACGTTCGGCCGCGCGCGCGCGGTCGAGTCCTGGCAAGCGGGGACGAGGCACAGCAACGCGAGGCAGAGACGGCGCATGGGGGAGCTCAGAACTTGAAACGCAGTTGGAGTGCGGCGAGGTGCGACGCGTCGGCGTCGCCGAACGCGGCGCCGGGCTCGAACGTGCCGAGGACGACCTCGACTTGCCAGTTCGGCGAACCGCGCCAGCCGAAGATCAGATCGACCTCGCGGCCGATCTGCGGGTGGATCCCGTCGGTCTGGTGCTTGATCCGCGAGCGGTAGAGTCCGTCCGCGGCGTGGTCGAGCTCCAGATGGTGCACGACGAGGTCGAGCGACGTCCGGCCGGGGAACTTCGCGCCGACGCCGAAGCTGAAGACGCCGAGGTTCGCGAGCTCGGGATCGACGATCTCGCCGTAGTAGTGGAACGGAGTGACGCCGCCCCACTTGTCGTTGTTGTTGTGGAAGCCCGACTGCCGGAACGTGTCGGTGGTGCCGTCGCCGGGCGAGTCGTCGCCCGAGCCGTACGCGTAGCGCACCGTCGCGTTGAACGGTCCCGCGAAGTCGGGCATCCAGGTCAGCCCGGCGTCGAACGCGGTGCCGCGCGCGTCCTCGCCGGCGAGCGTGCCTCGCTCGAGCGCCGCGTCGAGCCAGCCCTTGGTGGTCGGGATCCACTTCCCGTAGAGGCGGCCGCCGACGATCGTGTAGCTCTCCTCGGCATCGTGATCGCGATGGAAGACGAACAGCGCCGCGTGGCGGTCGTCGTCGTTGTTCGACACGTAGGTCGACAGGTTGTTCGTGTTGCGGTCGAACTCGTTGCCGTCGTCGAGCACCGTGCTCGCGGACACCTCGACGGCATAGCGCGGCTCTTCCCAGCGAACGCTTACGCCGTCCAGGCTGCGGTGGTAGAGCCACTCGCGTTGGTCGTCGAAGAACGTGCGGCCGACCTGGATCTCGAGCGGCTTGCCGAGCACGTTCGACCAGCGCCCGTAGCCCTCCTTCAGCGTCCACGAATCGCCGCGCCAATAGCCGGAGTCCTCGTCCTCCTCCCACGCGACGGTTTCGCGCGCGGAGAGCACGCCGAGGAAGTCCTCGGTCGGCGTCCACACGAGCTCGACCTTCGCGGTGAGCTCGGTGGTCAGTCGGTCGCCGGGCCGTTGGCGGTTCAAGTCGCGCTCGTCCTCGAAATCGGAGTTGAGCTCGAGCTGGGCGCCCAGCGTCAGCGCTTCGGCGAGCTGGAACCTGCCCGGCACGCGCTCCTCTTCCTTCTGACGCAATCGCGGCCCATCGAGCCCGCCCTCGTCGACGGGCACGACCCGCGCGGGGGCGCGCTTCATCGCGGCGAGCGGCGCGGCGCACTCGACCTCGAGCTCGGCGCGCGCGCGGACCTCGAAGGACATCACGCGGAAGACGACCTCGTCGCCGCGCAGCTCGAGCGTGTCGATCCGACCGGTCAGGCGATCCCTCCCGGGACCGCGGGTCTCGACGCTCGACGCGGAGAAATTGCGCGCGCCGTGCCAGTCACCTTCGACCTTCACGCGCGCGCCCGCGAGCGAGGACAGCGTCACGCCCTTGTAGCGCGTGTCCCGATCGACGTGGATCTCTTGGCCGAGCAGGAAGAAGCGCTCGTTCTCCGCGCGCTCGATCACCGTGCCGAGGATCGCGTCGTCGTCGGGCTCGAGCACGGCGATCTCCGCCGCTCGGAAGACGCCGTGTTCGTCCAGCGCACCTTTGATCTCTGCGAAGTGGCCGACCTGGAGCGCGTCGGCGCGTTCTCCGGACCACGCGGGTGCCGCGGACAGCGCGCAGACGAGCAGCGCGCGCGGGGAGAGGGGCTCAAGCATCGGATTCGAACTCGTCGAAGGCGGCACGCGCGCGCGCGAGCAGCTCGGGGCAGTGACGCGCGAAGCGGGGCCGAGCGTGGTAGACCCACGCGAGCCGCAGGAACGTCGCGCCGCGGTAGAACAACACGCGGCGGTGGAACTCGCGGTCACCGTTGCGCCCGAGGCCTTCGAAGAGCGCCTCGCCGCAGGCTCGCGCGCTCTCCTCGGTCACCCCGTTCCCTCCGTCGCCGCCTGCGTCGCCGAGCAACGCGCGCAGCTCGAGGTGCGCGCCGAGATTGGAGACGTCGAGCGCGGAATCGGCGAGGCAGAGCAGGTCGAAGTCGAGCAGGACGAGCTCGTCGCCGCGGACCAGGAACTGGCCGTCGTGCAGGTCCCGATGCGCGACCACCGGCGCCGACGCGCGCACGTCTCCGAGCACGCGGGTGAAGCGCCGGAGCAGCGCCTCGGCGCCGGCCGGTTCGTCGCCGACGATCGCGAGCGTCCGCTCACGCATCCGGACGAGGACGCGCTCCTCGTCGCGCGGTCCGTGGAGCGCGAGGTAGACCGAAGGCGTGCGCTCTTGCAGCGCCCGCAGGTTCTTGCCGATGCGCCGGAAGCGCTCGGTGTCGGCGAGTCCGATCGTCAACGGACGGGCGTCGAGGCGTTCGAACACCAAGACGGCGTGTTCGCGCGAGTGGGCGAGCAGCGGAGGGCAGGTGAAGCCTCCTTCGCGCATCAAGAGCTCCGCGCCGACGTGCACGGAGAGCGCTTCGGCGTGCGCGGAGCGGCGGCGCGCCTTGTAGATCGCCCGCGTCGCGGCGTACGGCGCGGCGAGGGTCAAGCGCCGGCCGGGCTTCCAGCTCAGCACGTCGATCCGGCCCTCGAGCGCGAGCGCGTCGAGTTCGCCGGCGAACGGCAACTGCTCGTCGTCGCGCGGGCGGATGCTGCGCCAGCCCTCGCCCTCGCGGCGCAGCCAGCGTTGATCGGGCGTCTCGCCGACGGTCGCGACCAGGCGTTGGTCGCGGTCGAGGTCGAAGCGCTCGACATCGGCGAGCGCGACGTCGGTGGTGCGGAGCGAATCGAGGATCTTCATGCGGTGACGCCGCGCAGGGTGGCGAGTTCGAGAGCACGCGCGCAGAGGGACTCGGCGCGCGCGCGGCCGCCGGCTTCGAGCCGGCGCAGCGCGGCCGCGGCGCGCAGCGCGAGCGCTTCCGCGGTGTGCGAGCGCACGCGATCGAGCTCGCGCGCGAGGCCGGCGGGACCGCACAGCTCCGGCGCGATCGCGTCGAAGTCGGCGCGCGGGTCCGCGGCGAGTCGATCGGCGAGCCAGCTCGCGCAGTCGTCGGCGGGATCGCCGCGGCCGAGCGCGTCGAGGTCGAGCAGACGCCCGTGACCGTCGCGATCGAGCGCGAGCTGATCGGGGTGGAGGTCGCCGTGCACCCAACCGGTGACGCGGCGTTCGGGCGATGCGACGCGCTGGAGCACGTCGCGGCCGAGGGGGAAGAGCTCGAGGAAATCGCGCGCGCCGTCGAGCCGCGAGACGTGCGCGAGCGGCGCGCCCGTCGCGTCGAGCGCCGCGAGACGCGCGAGCAGCTCGCCGGCCTGCGCGGTGCGCGCGAACGCGTCGCGGGCGAGCGGCTGGACTTCGAGCCACGCCTCGAACAGCGTTCCGGTGCGCGCCTCGCCGCCGAGGAAGCGCGGAGCGAACGCTCCGAGGCCCGCGCGCTCCGCGGCCGCCCGCGCGCGCAGCACGCGCTCGATCTCGGAGAGCGGCAGGCACCGCGCGCCCATCGCCATCCGGCTCTTCGGACCTTCCTTCGAGCCTTGGCGCACGACCCAATCGATCCGCAGGACCGCGCGACGCTCGGGTTTGTAGCGCAGGCGCTCGACCGAGCTCGATTGCCAACGCAGCACCCAGTCGCCGAGCGTGTCGAGCTCGCGCAAGACCTTCGCGGTGCGGTGCAGCTCGAGCACCCGGACCGCGCCGGGCAACTCGCGGTCGGCGGGGAACGCCCACAGGTGCAGGCGCTGGTCCGGCAGCACCGCTTCGTGGAGCTCGCGATCCTCCTCGCGACGCCGCGCGGCGAGCGCGCGAGCCTTGTCGCCGAGATAGCGCTTGGCGACGACGATGCCGGTCGCGCCATCGTCGAACTCGACGTCGTACGCGGCGCAGAGCG
This sequence comes from Planctomycetota bacterium, assembly GCA_020847695.1. Classification (GTDB taxonomy): domain Bacteria; phylum Planctomycetota; class UBA1135; order UBA1135; genus JACRIN01. Next base: position 8,606 of record JADLBP010000076.1, on the reverse strand, counting down.
CGACGCGCGGCTTCCAACGCGCGAACGACCAGCGCGCGGCGCGGACGGCGCCGCGGAACAGGTGCTCGTTCGCGAGCGCGACGAGCTCGGCGTCGGTCGGCGGCGCGAGCTCGGTCTCGCCGAACTCCACGGGCAAGCGCGCGTCGCGCGTCCACTCGGCGAGTCCGGTCACGGCTTGTCCTCCACGGGGTCGTTCATCACCTGGCGATAGAGCGTGTGGTCGCGCAGCAGCTCGCCGTGGCGTCCGTCGGCGACGACGCGGCCCCCGTCGAGGAACACGACGCGATCGAAGTGCACGAGGTCGTCGCGGTCGTGGGTGATCACCAGCACGATCGCGTTCTTCGCGTACGCGGCGAGCGTCGCGCGCACGCGCTCGGCGGCGGCGCGATCGAGCCCGTTGAACGGCTCGTCGACGATCAGGATCGGCGCACGGCGCAGCAGCGTGCGGGCGAGCGTGATCCGACGCCGCTGTCCGCCGGAGAGGCCGACGCCGGCGGAGCCGAGCGGCGTGTCGAGGCCGCGCGGGAGCTCGCGCACGAACTCGGCCGCCGCGGCGTCCTCGAGCGCGCGCCAGAGAGCTTCCTCGGTCGCCTCGGGATCGCCGAGCAGCAGATTCTCGCGCAGCGTGTCGCCGAACAGCGTCGTCTCCTGCATGCAGAGCCCGAAGCGTGCGCGCAGGGCGCCGACGTCGTAGCGGGCGAGCGAGACGCCGTCGATCTGCACCTCGCCTTGGTCGGGATCGAAGAGCCGCAGCGCGAGGCACGCGAACGTCGACTTGCCCGCGCCGCTCTTGCCGACGAGACCGACGAACTCACCGCGGCGGAAGCGCGCGGTGAAGTTCTCGAGCGCCGAGCGTCGGCCCGAGCTCGTGCCGTAGCCGAAGCGCACGTCCTCGAACGCGAGCACCGCCGGCGACTTCGGCATCGGCGCGGGATCGGCGGGCGATTGGATCTGGACGCTCTGATCGAGGACTTTCAACACGCGCTCGCCGCAGGCGGCGCCCTTGGACATGCGCTCGGAGCCGCGGGAACCCGCGCGCACCGGCTTCGCGAGGCTGCGGACGTACGAGACGAACACGATCAGCGTGCCCGCGCTGTACGCGCCGCCGAGCACGCGCCACGCCCCGACGGCGAGCGCGATCGCGACGGCGAGGCCGAGCGCGATCTCGACCGCGCTCGACAGCCGCGCCGACCAGCGCGCGGTCTTCAGTCCCGCGCGCGCGCTGGTGCGGTTGGACCGCGCGAATCGCCGCACGGTGTCCGCGCCGCGGCCGAGCGACTGGATCAGCGGTGTCGACGCGATCGACTCGTACATGTAGTCCGCGAGCTCGCCTTCCTTGCGGCGTTGCTTGCGGACCGCGCTGGTGATGTTGCGTCCGACGTACGTCACCGCGACGAACAAGAGCGGCGCGATCACCAGCAGCGACGCGGTCAGCACCGGGTCGATCCAGAAGAGCATCGCCAGCGTCCCGACGATCAACAGCGAACGCTGGAGGAGCTCGACCAGGGTCTCCGTCATCATCGACGCGACCACCGAGACGTCGCCCATCAGGCGTACGAGCAGATCGCCCGACTTGTTGCGCGCGTGGAACGCAGGGCTGAGCGCGACCAGGTGGCTGAAGAGCTTGTAGCGCAGCGAGCGCGTGAGCTCCTGGTTCGAGCGAGCCGTCTGCACGGTCGCGACGTAGTCGCATCCGGCGCGCAGCACGGAGATCCCGAGGTACGCACCGGCGCCGTACAGCACGACGCGCGTCGCGCTCGTGCCGACGGTCGCGCCCGGCGTCAGCGCGTAGTCGACGATCCACTGCAGCGGCCACGGCCGCAGGAGCTCGAGCGCGGTGCTCGCGACGCCGCTGCCGAGCGCGGCGAGGAACCGCCAGCGCTGAGGCGCGAGATCCGGCAGGAAGCGCCGGGCGATGCGGGTGTTGAGCGAGGCCTGGCCGACGAGCTTGGAGAGCTTCATCGCGCGCGCTCCGTCGTCGCCGCCGACAGCACGTCGCGCGCGATCGCGTCCCAGGAATGTCGTGCGGCGAGCTGCGAGCCTTCGCGGACGAGGCGGCGGCGCAGAGGCTCGTCCGTCGCGACGCGCTGCAACGCGAGCGTCAGCGCTTCGACGTCGCCCGGCGGGTAGAAGAGCGCGTCCCGCTCGTGCTCGAGCAGGCCGGTCAAGTCGCCGGCGGTCGGCACGACCGCGGCGGCACCGGCCGCGAGCGCCTCGAAGAGCTTGAGAGGCGAGAAGTAGCACGCGTCCTCCGCCCGATACCCGAGCGCGAGCACGTCGAAGCACGCCACGTAGCGGGCGACCGCGTCGTGCGGCACCCACGGCACGTGCGTCCAGCGCTCGGGCGCGAGCGGTTGCAGCGCCTGCGCGAAGTCGCCTTCGCCGACCGCGAGCACGTGCGCGTCGACGCCGCGCTCCGCGAGCCGGCGCGCGGCCGCGACGACGTTCTCGAAGCCGTGCCAGGGACGCAGCCGGCCGTGGAAGCCGATCACGAAGCGTCGGTCGAGCCCGAGCTCGTTGCGCAGCGTGTCCGACGCCGCGCGCGGCCGGAAGACGTCGGCGTCGACGCCGTTGGGCCGGACGATCACGCGGTGGGGGTCGATCCCGTGGCGCCGGACGTAGTCGGCGACGCCGTTCGAGACGCAGAGCACGACGTGCGCCGCGCAGAGGACCGCGCGCTCTCGCGCTTCGTCCTCGACGGCGACCGCGCGTCCGCGATGCTCCGCGGCTTCGAACAGCAGCGGCGCGTTGACCTCGAGCACCAGCGGGACGCCGTGCTCTCGCGCGAAGCTCGCGCCGGCGTCGGCGTCGAGCGCGTAGCGTTCGTAGATCAAGTCGATGCCGCCGTCGGCCTGCAGGGCCGTCAGCGCGCCGAGCGCGGCTTCGCGCCCCGGCACGTCGAGACCCGCAACGGTCGCGCCGCGGCGCTCGAAGGCGCGTCGCATGCACGCGACGTGCACCGCGGCGCCCTTCTTCTTCGCCGGCGCGATGCCGGGGTCCTGGTTCAAGTGGACGACGCGCATGCGCTCTCCGCGGTGACCTCGTCGAACCATGCGCCGAGACGGCGCGAGGTCTTCTCGACGTCGAAGTGCTCGCGCGCGTGGGCGAGCCCGCGCTCGCGCAGCCCGGCCGCCAACGCGGGATCGAGCAACAGACGTTGCATCGCGTCCGCGGTCGCCGCGGCGTCGCTTTCGGGGGCGAGCAGCCCGGCGCGGCCGTGGTCGAGGATCTCGGGCACGCCGCTGACCGGGGTCGACACGCACGGCAGCTCGGCCGCCTGCGCTTCGAGCAACACGGTAGGGAGCGCGTCGCGATTGCCGTCGACTCCGATCTTGCACGGCAGGCAGAACAGCGTGCTCTCGTGCATCAGCGCGCGTACCGCATTCTGGTCGAGCGGTCCGGTCATGCGGACGCGTCCTGTGAGCCCGCGCTCCGCGATGCGCGCGGCGATCAGCGCACGATCCTCGCCGTCGCCGGCGATCACGCCCTCGAAGTCGACGCCGCGCGCGGCGAGCAGCGCGAACGCGTCGACCAGCACGTCGAAGCCCTTCTTCTCGACCAGGCGGCCGACCGAGAGGATCTGCGCGCGCTTGCGCTCGACGTTCGGTCGGCGGAACAGTCCGAGGTCGATGCCGTTGTAGAGCCGGCGGATCCGTTGCGCTGCGCGGGGGGAGACGATCGAACGCATGTGCGCCACGTTCGCATCGCAGACGGTCACCACGAAGGCGGAATTCGAGACCAGGTCGTCGAGCACCCGCGGAGACACCGTGTTCCGATAGATGTCCTTCGCGTGCGCGGTGATGCTGTAGGTCGGGCCGCCGAGCGCGTGGAGACAGCGCGCGGTGATCGCGGAGTCGGTCGCGAAGTGCACGTGGACGTGGCGAATCCCGAACTCGCGCGCGCGGCGGCGCAGCAGCAGCGCTTCGGCGATCAACGACGGCAGGCGTGCGTGGCCGAGCGGCCGGAGCTCGCCGACCAGCTTGCGCACGCGGGGGAGCAGCTCGTCCGCTTCCGGCCCGAAGAGCTCGCTCCAGGGATCGATCTCCGAGCTCGGCGGCAGCACCTCGATCTCCGCCTGCAGGCGAGCGAACTGCGGATGGGTGGGCTCGTTGTCGCGGGAGCGGCGCGAGAACACGCGCAGGCGTCGACCGAGCGCTTCTTGACCGAGGATCTCGTTCAGCACGAACGTCTCCGACAGCCGGGGGAACTTCTTCAGGAGGTAGGCGAGATGCAGTTCGCTCACGGCCGGTTCTCGGGGGTTGCGTCGTTACCGCGCCTCCGCGCGCCGTCGCCGCGCCCGCTCGCGGAGGCGCGATTCGAGAGCTCGAGACGTCGGAACGTCGGGCGGAAGATCGACATGGGGACGGGGACTCGAGCGCACGGGCGTTCGAGGCGCCGCGGAGGATCAAGCGTCGTGCCGCCTCGGCTCCGGTGCCCCGTCGGCGCGGTTCAGACCTGCGTCACGGCCGATCGGGCGCGCGCTCGTCGATCCGATGGATCACGCGAATCCAGGACCTGGATGATCGTCCGGGACTTCGCCTGGTCGCGGCCTCGCGGACGGGCGCAGGGCTACGAGGCGGGGCATGGAAAGGGTTCGCGGCGCGCTGGCACCGTTCTTGACCTCTCCTTGTCGGCGCGCGCCCCTCGCGTGCGCGCATTCGTCCCCCTCGTCCGTCCTTCGGAGTCTCTCAGTGCTCAAGCAAGCTCTCTTCGTCGCCGCGCTCGTGCTCTCGTCCGCGAGCGCCAGCGCCGGCATCGTGACCGGCACGGTCGTCAACTCGCTCGGCCAACCGGTCTTCAACGCGAACCTCGACGCCGACTACTCGAGCGGTGGCGGCAACCCGACGGTCAGCAACGACGCGACCAATTCGCTCGGCCAGTTCGCGACCACGATCACCCCCGACGGCATCTGCGACATCACGATCAACCCGCCGACCGGGATGCCGCAGTACCCGCTGATCCTGAAGGACGTCGTCGTCGTCGGCACGGTCAACCTGGGGACGCTGGTCCTGCCGGACGCGGTCGTGCTCACCGGCACCGTGCGCAACTACCTGAACCAGCCGGTCGCCGGGCTCAACATCGACGTGCTCGATGCCGCCGGCAACCTGGAGAACACGAAGAACGACTTCACCGACGTCTTCGGCAACTTCTCGATCGCCGCGTTGAAGGGTGTCAACACGCTGCAGCTCGATCCCTCCGGATTGTTGCCCCAATGCGCGCCGCGCGAGGTGGCGTTGAACCTGTCGGGCAACACCGCGCTCGGGACGATCACCCTCGCGCAGGGCTTCACGCTCTCGGCGACCGTCCGCCGCACCAACGGCACCGGCGTCGCGAACGTCGACCTCGACGTGATGTCGAGCGCGACCGGCGACAAGCTCTACACGCCCGGTGACAACTCCAACGCGACCGGCCTCGTCGACGTCGTCGTTCCCTCGGGCACGTACGACCTCGAGTTCTGCCCGGCGTTCGCGGATCACCTGCTGACCACGGTGCAGCTCGGCAAGGTCGTGACGACGACCACCAACCTCGGCATCGTCACGTTGCCAGGCGGCGTCGTGCTCTCCGGCACCGTGCAAGCCTTCAACGGCTCGAAGTACGCCGGCGTCGACGTCGACGTCTTCCAGGCGTCGAACGGCGTCGAGATCCCGCTCTGCGCCGACAACACCGCGAGCAACGGCACCTACCAGGTGATCGTCCCGACCGGCACGTTCCACGTGAAGTTCACGCCGCCGGGCTGTCTCCCGTTGGGCTCCCAGCAAGTCAACAACGTCGTGGTCAGCACCAACAAGCTGCAGAACGGCACGCTGCCTTCCGCGTCGAGCGGCACGGTCGTCGGCTCCGGCACCGTCGGCACCGGCGGCTTCGTCCCGACGATCGCGGGCGTTTGCACCCCGCGCATCGGCAACGCGCAGTTCGGCGTGCAGATCGCCAATGCTCGCGGTGGCGCGACCGCGTTCCTCTCTTTCACGCCCAACGTGCTCGCGGCGACGCAGATCGTCGGCTCGATGAGCACGCTGTCGATGAAGCCGCTGCTCCGCATCCAGCTCGGCGGTACCCCCGGCGTCGCTGGGGCCGGCAGCGGCATCTTCAGCGTGCCGATCGCCGACAAGCCCGCGCTGGTCGGTCTGACGCTCAAGGCCCGCGCGTTCGTGATCGATCCCGCCGGCGTCAATCACCGCGCCTGGTCGCCGTACCTCCATGCGACGATCGTTCTTTGAACGGCTGCTGATCGCGGTCGGAACCGTCTCGCTCGTCGCTTGCACGGGCGGGTACGGTTCCGGCGTCGATCTCCCCGGCGGCGGCTCGAGCGGCGGAACCTTCGTCAGCGCCGATCTCGGCCTGGTCTCCGCGGTCGCCGGCGACGCCGAAGTGCGGCTCGATTGGAAAGCGAGCGATGTCGACGCAATGCCGCTCTCGGTCGCGCTGTTCCAGGGGCTCGACCCTGCGACGCTGTTCTCGGGCGCGCCGATCGCGAACGCTTCAGGCGATGGCTCGTTCGTGGCGTCGGGTCTGGTCAACGGCACGAAGTACTTCTTCGGCCTCGCGCTCGATTCGGGTGGTGGCTCGTACGAGCCGGTCGGCGCGATCGTATGGGGACGACCGAACCCGCCGATCTACGTCCAAGCGGGCGCCGATCCGAACCTCGCCGACGGCCTGACGCCCGCGACCGCATTCCCCGATCCGTTCACCGGGATCCTGACCGCGCTCGCCTCGGGCGCGGGCAACGTGTGGCTCGGTTCCGGCGACTACGTCGACGTCGCGTTGCCGCTCTACTCGCGCGTCGATCTCTATGGCGGCTTCGGCGCAGACTTCTCGCTCGCAGCACGCGACCCCGCGGCGTTCCCGACGCGGTTGCACGGCAAGAGCCCGCTCAACCTGTTCACGCTGATCGACGGCAACACGGGCTCGGTGCTCGACGGGCTCGAGCTACTCGGCGACGCGAAGGGCGTAATCGCGCTCGAGTCCCACGACACGCCGTGCCAGCTTCGTTCTCTCGTCGTGCGTGGACTGAAGGGGCGCGGGCTCAAGATCATCTCGACGGTCGAGACGCTGGTCTTCGACGCGACCGTCGTCAACTGCGTCGTCGACGCGAACGGCGCCGACGGGCTCTTCGTGCAAGGCGCGGTGAACCTTACCGTCGAGCGCTCGCGCTTCACGGGCAACGGGCAGGAGGGCCTCGAGTGCGGTTCCCTAATCGCACCCGATGGCGAGCGCGTTCGGCTCGAGGTTCGTCGTTCGCAGTTCGCGGACAATGCCTTCGAGGGCCTGAAGGTGAACCTGCGCGCGCCGACGGTTCCGTTCGTCGGCGGTGCTTTCGAGATCGCGGTCGAGGGTTCGAGCTTCGAACGCAACCGTCAGAAGGCGGGGCTGTTGCTCGACATCGACTTCAACCTGGTCGCGGGCTGGAGCCTCGACCTGGTGCTGCGCGGCTGCCTCGCTCGGAACAACGAGAACGATGGCGTGCAGCTCCAACTCGACTCGACGTCGACGACGCTGATCCACGGGCTGGTGGCGAGCGCGAACGGCGGTGATGGCCTGCAAGTGTCGTCCCAGTCGACGCCGTCGCAGGCGATCGTCGCGGCCTCCGTGTTCGCCGGGAATCGCGGCTTCGGCCTCTTGGCGGAGAACGGCAACGTCCCCGTGCACGCCAGTCATTCGATCTTCGCGGGGAACTCGCTCGGCGGCTTCGCGAGCACGACGGTCGAGTCGAGCGCAACGTCGTCGGTCGCCACGCTCCAAGCCAACGCGTTCTCCGGCGTCCGCACGCATTTCGTGGTGTCGGAGTCCGATCCCGACGCACCGCTCTTCGTGCGCGCTCCGCGCGAGTACCGCGAGATCGACGGCCTCTCGGGGTCGAAGTGGGTGTTGGACGACCTCGGCGGTCTGACCATCGGCGACCGGATCGAGCTCGGCGACGACTCGATCGCGCGCGCGGTCACCAGCCTCGGCCCGGGCTCCCTGGTCGGCGTCGACCCGCAACCGACGGCGCTGCTGGTCCCGACGAGCCTCTTCGTCTTCGCCGCGGGCGCGAGCGTCGTGGAGGACTTCGACGTGGTCGCGAACAGCGTCGCATCCGGGGCGGCGATGGTGCCGGTCGGGGCACCGCCGGTCGACGCCGGCCCGCTCGGCGCACCCGGTGCACCGTCGCCGGGGATGCTCGCGGCGGACCCGCTCGAGCTGTTCTTCCTCGCGCGCTCGACTCCGAGGATCGATCAGGCGCTCGACCCTTCGCAACCGATTCTGCTGGAGTTCCTGGGCGGCGCGCTCGATCCGAGCACCGCCGATGCGACCCGAGTGCGAGCGCTCGATGCGAGCGGCCAGGAGCTCGCGATCGTGCTCACCACGATCGGCGCAGAGCTCCAACTCGCGCCTGCCGGCGGAGCTTGGCCGGTGGGTGAGTTGACGATCGAGGTGCACGCGGGGTTGGCGGCAGTGGGGGGGAGCGCGCAGGCGGCACCGCTCGCGTTGCCCTACACGGTCCTCTGAGGACTCTGCCCCTCACCGCTGTGCCACGACGGCCGGGAAGACACGCCACTCGAGGAGCTCGCGGACGCACCACGGGTGCTTCTCGAGGCCGAGCTTCATCGCCGGTGTCTCCAGCGGCT
>JADLBP010000075.1 GCA_020847695.1 Planctomycetota bacterium | reverse complement strand
GCCGAACCGCTCGGCCACTTGGATACCGGCGGGCTTGCCGATGCCGATGCGGTGGCGTGCTCCGCGTCGAAGTCGCTCTCGGTTCACCGAGAACGCCGAGAACGTAGCTCGAGTACTACCGATGGGCCCCGACAAGAGTGTTGCCCGTCCACCGGCGTACACATCGAACAGTGCACTGAGTCGGGTGACCTCGCCGACTCTCCGGCCGCGGCGCGCGCTGGGAGTCAGCCGGTGGCGGCTCGAGCAAGTCACGAACATGCTGCTGCTTCCCGTCGATCGGGAAGAGCGGCTGCTCATGCAGTCCGCTGGGCCCCGCCGCGGCGAGATCCTCGATCAGCTTCGCCGCCAAGGCGGCGGTTCATGGGTATGAGCGCGGGCGGCGGAGTTCCCGTGCGTAGGGCGACCAAGGCATCCGCGCCATTCTCGATCACAGCGGAGGCCTGCCGCGCAGTGTCGCCGGTCATGTGAATCTATGATTCAACGAGGCCCGGCCCGATCGGATCTCGGATGCGCGCTCTCGACCGGAGTTGACCGTTTGGAGGACGCATCGCTAGCGCGGTTCGAAGTCGTAGCGTCCGCGATCGGCACTCGCGCCACTGCGCGTGTCCCTCCGCCCAGCGCTTGCGCCATCTCGAGGCTACCTCCGACTTCCGCGAGACGTTCGCGCAGAGCGAGCAGGCCGAATCCGCGGCCTTCGGCTTCGGATCCTAGCCCGACGCCAGCGTCCTCGACGGTTACGCACGCCATGCCTCGGTCCGGCAGGATCGAGACGCGCGCCGTTCGGACACCCGAGTGCTTCGCGACGTTGATCAGGAGTTCGCGCATCGCGCGGTAAAGGGCTGAGCTTGCGGCGTCGTCCAGTGGCACATCCTCGAGCTCGCGAAGCTCTACGGCGAGCCCATAGCGCCGCTGTAGGTCTTCGGCGAGCCACTGCGCCGCGGCTCGCAAGCCCAGATCGTGCAATAGCGGTGGACTGAGCTCGAAACTCAGGGACGACACGCACTTGCTCGTCTCCGTGAGGATCTCCTCGATTTCCCGCATGGCTGCGAGCTGCGCAGGAGAGGCACCGCTCAACACGCGCAGCTTGAGCAACGCCAAGGAGATCAACTGGCCGGCGCCGTCGTGCAGCTCGGCGGCGAGCTTGCGACGCTCGCGTTGCTCGACCAGCGATACCTGCGTGACTGCCGCGCGCAATGCGCGCTCGGCCCTGCGCAGCTCAGTGACGTCGAGCACCGCGAGATGCACCTGGTCTTCTCCCGCGTGCCCGAGTTCTCGACGCGCGCCCACGAGCTGCACGTGCATGGCGCTTCCGTCGCGTCGCGTGAACTCGAGTTCGAACGTGCGGCGCTCCGAGCCGAGTCCCAGCGCCCGCCGTTCGAGGTGCCAGCGGTCTTGGGAGCGCGGGGCGACGAAACTGGCGAGCTTTCGCCCGATCACACGCGAGCGCGGAATCCCGAGTTGGACGGCGAACGGCAGGTTCGACTCGACGATCGTCCCTTGCGCGTCGAGCGCAACGAACCCGATCGGCGCCGAATCGTACAGGTCTCGGTATCGCTCGCTCGACGCCTCCGCGGCGAGCCGGCTCTCGATCAGTTGCTCGTTCTGGATCTGCAGCTCGACCTTGTGGACCTCGAGCTCGTGCAACAGATCGCGGATCTCGGGTCGTGTGAGCGCGTCGAGATCGGCCAGGGGCTTGTCCGCCAGGCGCGCACGTGCGAGCTCGCGGAGCGTCGGGGTGTGGCCGGTGTTGCGCCGCTTCGAGGTCATGGCGTGGGCTTCCCGGACGTTCCATCGTTCTTGGGCGCGGTGGGATTCAGAACCTCGATGCCGAGGACGATCAGCGAGAACGGTGCGGCCTCCTTGTTCAGGATCGGCCGAGCGCTGAGTCGCATGCGCGTTCGCCCGAGGCCCGGGAACTCGCATTCCACGTCGACGCCCTCGAAGCCCAGCCCCTGTCTCAGCGTTCTCTCGAGAAGGTCGCGCAAGCCGGGGATATCCCACTGGCCCGCGCCCAGCGCGTAAACCAGCTCGCCGTCGGTGGCTGCAGGCTCCACGCGGAAGACGTCGTAGAAGGCGCGATTGGCGCGTACGACGCGCATCTCGCCGTCTAGGACGAGCAGCGGCCCTTGCACGGAGTCGACGATGCTGTCGGCGAGCTCATGGGCGGCTTCGATTCGATTCGCACGCACGCTCTGGGTGATGTCGATGAAGTTGATCACCAGTCCTTGGACGGCGTTCTGCGCCTTGCGATACGCCCGGATGCGCACTGCGTACCACGCGCCGCCAGAGGCCGCTACCCGCTTCTCGACAGGCTTGAGAGTCTGCATCACGCTGCGCGCATCGGTCAGCAGCTCCGGGTAGTGGAGGTTCGTGGCCATGTCGGCGAGCGGTCGCCCCACGTCGGTGTCGATCAGGTTGGCCACGATCCGGGCCTGAGGCGTGAAACGCAGTACGCGCAGCTCGTCGTCGAGGAAGATGGTGGCGATCTCGACGTTGTTCATGAGATTGAGCAGGTCGTCGTTGGCCTGCTCGAGCGCGGCGAGTTTTTGCGTCAGCTCCGCGTTCACGGTGTGCAGTTCCTCATTCAGCGACTGAGTCTCTTCCTTCGAGGTCTGGAGCTCCTCGTTCGAGCTCTGCAGCTCTTCGTTGGCGGACTGCACCTCTTCGTTCGCCGAGGCCAGCTCCTCGTTCGCGCTCTGCAGTTCGTTGATGCTGCTCTGCAGGTCCTGGCGCGTGTGCTGGAGCTCCTGCTCCAAGTGCGACCGATGGTCGGACTTGTGCTCGCGTGCGGCACGTTCAGTCTTGCCCACGTTCCGCCGCCTGCCCGAGGGCTGCTGCTCGAAGGTGACTAGGAAGAGGGGGAACGCGCAGTGCCTGTCGTCGATGCGCGCGACGGTCAATTGCACCGGCTGCCAGTCTCCGTCGAGCTTGATCCGGGCGGTCCGTTTCACTTCAGTGGCCCCGCCCTTCTGGACCTCACGTAGAGCGGAGGACAGCGGCGCGCGCAAGCCGTCGCGTGCCATCTCGACCACGCCTAGGCTGGCGCGACCGGGCGCGAGCTCGAGGTACGCGCCAACACGGCCGTGGATCTGTTGAATCTGTCCTCGGCCGTCGACGATCGCGGCTGGCGGACCGAAGCGCTCGGCTAGCGTTCTTCGCTGCAAATCCGCCAGATCCGTGCGAACGGCGCCGGTGGCGATGCCTTCCTTGGCGGCGTTGAGGACGAACGGTGGCCGACCGGTCCAATGCGGCATGGGCGCCGACGGTGCACCGTCGTTGCGGCGGAAGATCTTCCAGCGCCGGTCGAGCGGCGTGAAGAGTTCCTCGAGGCCGCTCACGCTCTCCGAAGCGCCCAGCAGGAGCAGTCCGCCGGGATTCAGGCTGTAGTGGAAGATCGGCAACAGCTCCTGCTGCGCGTTCGCCACGATGTAGATCAGCAGGTTGCGGCAGGAGATGAGGTCCACGTGCGTGAACGGCGGATCGAGCAGTACGTTCTGCACGGCGAACACCACGGCGTCGCGCAGCTCGCGCTTCGCACGGAAGCTCCCCTCCTCGCGCACGAAGTAGCGCTCGAGTCGTTCTGCTCCGATGTCGGCCGCGATGCCTGCCGGGTAGCGAGCCTGGCGGGCGGTATGGATCGCGACGGGGTCGAGATCCGTGGCGAACACCTGCACGTCTAGACGCTTACCGGAGTGCTGCAGCGCCTCGATCACCACCATGGCGAGCGAGTACGCCTCCTCTCCCGTCGCGCAACCAGGGACCCAGATGCGGAAAGGCGAGCCGGTCTTGTGTGCGGCGAGCAACGCGGGCAAGCCCGTGCGAGCGAGGGCGTCGAATGCGTCGGGGTCGCGGAAGAACCGCGTGACACCGATGAGCCAATCACGCCACAGCGCGTCGATCTCCTCGACGTTCGCCTTGAGGAACCGCTCGTAGTCCTGCAGGTGCGAGATGCGGTGCAGCTCCATGCGGCGCTCGACGCGTCGCAGCAGGGTCCCGCGCTTGTACTGCGAGAAGTCCTGACCGCCGCGCACGCGAATGGTCTCGAGGATCCGGTCGAGTTCGGGTGCCTGCTCGAGTTCGGCGTGCACCGCGGGATTCGACGTGCGATCGCGGACGTAGGTGGTCAGGAAAGCGGCGAGGTCCGCGATCGGCAGGACCGTATCGGCGGAGTGAGCCGCGATGGCGCTCGTCGGCATGCCGTCGAACTCCGCGGAGGTGGGAGCCTGTACGAGCGACAAGCCGCCGGCAACTTGGATCTCGGCCAAACCGAGGGTGCCATCGGTTCCGGTGCCGGAGAGGATGACTCCGACGGCGCGCTGTCCTTGGTCGCGTGCGAGCGAGCGGAAGAAGACGTCGATCGGCAGTGGCGTGAGGCCGCGCTCCAGCGATTGTTCGAGTTGCAAGACGCCGTCGCTGATCTCCACTCGGTGGCCGCGACCGACGACGTAGACGTGATTGGCTTCGACGCGCGTCCCGTGATGCACCTCTTGGACCGGCATCGCCGTCGCTTTGGCGAGGATCTCCGGAAGCAGGCTCTGACCGTCGGACGCTTGGTGCGTGACCACGACGAAGGCCATGCCGCGGTCGACCGGGAGCGCCGCGAGGAACTCCCGTAGCGGCGCGAGCCCGCCTGCGGATCCTCCGATACCGACGATGACCGAGATCCCGGCGGGCACGGCGTCGACAGGCAGACGCTTCTGATCCGGGCGTTCGACCCCCGTGGTCGATGCCGCCGCTCGCACCTTGGGCTTCACGCCGGGTTTGCCCGGAGCTGCGTTGCCGGAGCTCGGGCGCGTGCGCCGCGTCGCCTTCTTCTTCGCCATGCCCGCATCCTACTGCGAGTTCCGAGGGAATCCTCACGCGGCGCGACGCGACCGAACCCGCGAGGATTTTGGTGCCGCAGTTCGTAGACGATCTCCCTCGGCCGGGCCTCTCGCGCATCTTGACGCCACACGCCGCGCTCTAGCGCACACGCGGGCCACGTCTTCGTCGAGTGCCCGCGAGCACGCCCGAGCAGCTCGCGCGAGAGCTCGATGTGCTCGCTCTCGCGATCCACGCCAACCAAGGCAAGCTCTGCGCTCGGCCTCGCCGGCCCAACACCGACCTCTTCGCCGACGAGTTCGACGATCCGACTCGCCTCGTCGGCTCGGTCTGCGCTCTCTGGACCAGGAAGCGTTCCAAGTCGCTTTGCTGGACCCCCGGCAGATCGAGGACGGCATCGATGAACCCCACGACGAGGGCGTTCGCGATGGTGCGAGCACGCGGGCGCTCGCGGCCAGCAGTCTCCGGCCGCGCGGCTCGAGCGTCGCGTGCGCGTCGATGCACCCGAGTCGGAGCCGGGGCTGGACGGCGCTGAACCCGCGACAGCGATTGCTCCAACCACGCAATCAACGCGCAGTCGGTCGTCGCGTACGAACTTCGTGCTCGGCGCTCCGTCGGTCCGAGTCGTTCACGGTGCGGACGACGTTGGAGTCTCGCTCTGAGAGCTCGCGCTCTGCCGACGGGCGTCGCTGCGCATCGCGGAGCAAGTTCCGGGCTGGCCCGCACCGACGCTCGAACACGAAACGAGCAGCGACCCGGCGCCGTCGACCGCAATCGCGGCGGCTCGACGATGCTCCCGTCCGACCGAGCCGCTTTGCTGCGCGAAGTAGTCAACGGTCATTCGACGCTCCCGGAGAGTTTGCGGAGCGGTCGGGAAAGGGGGCCGATCATCCGCGCCGTGCTCGGGGGCCCGATCGTCCTCGCGCAAACGGAGAACGCGCTGCTCGAAAAGGTGCGCGCAACTCGCGTCGGGTGCGCGACTTGGGGCTACCTCGCGCCGCGAGCTCTCGGCGTGCCGTTCAGCGCCTTCGGCGAACACGCACGCAGCGCCGAGCGAGAAATGGCTCGCGTTGCCCGAGCGCTACGGCGACGGCGGGTACACGGGCGCGAACACGGACCGGCCCGCGTTCCAGCGTCTCATGGCCGACGTCGACGCGGGCAAGGTCGACGTGGTCGCCGTTTACAAGATCGACCGCCTGAGCCGCAGCCTGCTCGACTTTTCCAAGTTGATGGAGAAGTTCCGGGAGCGCGACGTCACGTTCGTCAGCGTCACGCAGCAGTTCCAGACCTCGAACGCGGTTGGGCGCATGACGCTCAACCTCCTCGCAACCTTCGCGGAGTTCGAGCGCGAGCAGATCAGCGAACGCACGCGCGACAAGATGCACGCGGCGCGTCGGCGGGGGATGTACGTCGGCGGTCGCCCCGTGCTCGGCTACAAGGTCGTCGAACGCAAGCTCGTGCCGGTTCCAGAAGAAGCCCAGCGAGTGCGCGACATCTTCGAGCTGTACGTTGGTCTGGGCTCGATCACTCGCACCGTCGAGGAGCTGAACGCGCGCGGCTGGCGGATGAAGTCATGGAGCGGTAAGGACGGTCGCACGCGACACGGTCGCCCGTTCGACAAGAAGAACCTCTCGACCCTGCTCCACAACGCGCTCTACATCGGGAAGGTCGAGTTCGAAGGGCAGCTCTACGCCGGCCAGCACGAAGGCATCGTGCCGATGGAACTTTGGGATGCCGCACGGAACCGGTTCGGCAAGAACGCGACGAGTGGGGCTGCTGAGTTCCGCAACAAGTACGGCGCACTGCTCAAGGGCCTCGCCGAGTGCGGCGTGTGCCACGCGGCGATGACGCACACCCACGTCGCCAACAACGGTCGTCGGTGGCGCTACTACGTGTGCCGGACGATCCAGGAGCGCGGCGCGAAGGCGTGCCCGGGGAGTCGGATCAGCGCGCCGAAGCTCGATGCGTTCGTCGTCGACCGGATCCGTGACGTCGGCAAGGACCCGGAGCTGGTGGCGGCGGCGATCGAAGCGGCGAAGCGCGCGGCCGACGAGCGCCGCCCCGAAGTCGAGCGCGATCTCCGTGAAGCCGAGCGCGAGGTCAAGCGACTCAGCGCCGAGCGAGAGCACCTGATCGACGGGGTCGCGCGTGGAGCGCGCGGGCTCGTGGAGCGGCTGGAAGTGACGGACGAAGAACTCGAAGTGCTCGGTCGCCGCGTGCGCGAGCTCAGCGCGGAACTCGTCGCGATGGACACCCGCACTCTGGACGAGACCGACCTGCGCGCCGTCCTGGCGGAGTTCATGCCCGTCTGGGACCAGCTCGTCACGCACGAGAAGGCGCGCGTCGTGAACCTCCTGATCGAGCGGGTCGTGTTCGATGCCCGCGCCGAGGAGGTGGAGATCCGGTTCCGCGCGACCGGGATCAAGTTGCTCGCTACGCAGGCGGGGAGAAAGTCCGCATGACCACCGTCCGGTTCAAGATCGACCTCGGGAAGCCCAAGCGTGTGCCGAAGCCGAAGCCGCCGCCGATCGTGCGCAATCCCGGGCCGAGCCGAGAGGCACGTGCGCTTGCGCTGGCGCACTGGATCGAGCGACGCACTGACTCGGGCGACCTCGCCGACTACGCGACCGCAGCCCGCGCGCTGGGGCTCAGTCGCTCGCGTCTCACCCAGGTCATGAACATGCTGCTGTTGCCTGTCGAAACGCAAGAGAAGCTGTTGCTCGACCCGCGAAGCCTGCTGCCGGGCGAGGTCCGGGCGGCGGTTCGGGCGCGGTGTTGATTGATCGGCGTCGTCGGAGTGGAGCACGCCGTTCGCGCTGCCTGTGTCCGGCGATCGGCTGCCTTCTTGGCGAGAAGTACAACGGGTTCTTGTTACGTTTCTCACCGTCACGACAAGTGCGCGCATGGCGATCGGTATCAGGCTCAACTCCTCGTGCAACACCTTGCTCGCCGTCGCAATGATGCTGGCGCTGCCCGACTCCGCGCTCGCGCAGTGGAAGCCGTTGAGCTGGGACTTCGGCGATCTGAACCGAGACGGGTACGAGGATGTCGTAGTCGGCGACGACGCACCGACTGGACATCGGTGGGGAGAGCTACACGCAATCAGCGGCCGCGACGGTTCGTGTCTTTGGAAGGTGCGCGGCACTCCCGACCAAGACTGCGTCGGCGTTGCTGTTGCCGTCATCTCTCGGGGCGTGTCCCAGCCGCTGGTAGTCAGCGCGTCACGAGACCTCCTGCGAGCCGAACTAAGAATCGACGTGCATCGGGGAGCGACCGGCGAAGCTCTGGGTTCGCATGAGCTTCCCGGCGTCACGCCTTCCAACTCGGAGCGCCTTTGCTTCCTCGCCCCGCTGGACGATCTCGATGGTGACGGAGTTCCAGAGATCGGCGTCGGACGGCCGCACTACGGCGAAACGCCACGTTCAGGCACGTCTCGCGTACCTGGGGCGGTATCCGTCATCTCGCTGCGAGATGGGTGCGAACTGCTCTGCGTGGATGGTGCGGCTCGTTTCGAAGGTTTGGGCTATGGCCTCGCCAGCGGGGAGTTTGACGATGTGCCAGGGTTGGACCTTGCGGTCCAAGCGATACGCGATGGACAGTGGTCATTGGTCTGGCTTGCAGTGCCTCGGATGACGGAACTCCGCTGCACCGCGATGGCGCCGTCCACGGACGCGTGGGTGCGTCCTGACTACTCGCGTCGTTGCGACTGGAACGGCGACGGTTTCGACGACCTCTGGGTCACGATCTGCCATCAGCCTGCCGAGGAACACACGGCGAGCGGCGAGGCGCGTGCCTACTCCGTGGTCTCCGACGATCCGGTGGGCAGCGTCTCGCCGTGGGGCCTAGAGGATCCAGACAAATTCGGAGCCTTTGCGTTCGCTGGTTCTTCGCCGTCGGAACGCTGGATCGCACTGGGTACGCCGTGGGAAGACTGGTCCGCAGGTGTGTGGCGCGTGCTCGACTCTTCCGGGGTGGTGGCAAGCCGCCGAGAGGAGGGTCTGAACAGCTACTACGGCACGTACCTCGCCGCAGTTCGTGGTCGTGAAAGCACGCCTCGGCTGCTGGTCGTGAGGGAGCTCGAAACAGAACCATGTCCTGGCACGTCCTGGTTGCGAGTGGAAGTCGAGTGCTGGGGCGGCGACCGCTGGGACTCGTTGCTCTGGGTGTACGAGCTGGAACCCGGCGAGACGAAGGTTCGTCGCTAGGGAAACGTGGTTCTTGGCGGGCTGCACCATGATTGTGCGTTGCGTTCGAGCGGCTCGCGCCAAGTGCGGGGATGCCGACCTCAGTCCTGGCCGCCGTCGCGCTGATTGTCCCGAGCGTTCAAGACGTCCCGCAGCGCTTCCTTGAGCGCACCATCGCCGCGTACGAGGCGCTCGATCACGGCGAATTCGCTCGTGCGAAGGAACTGTTCGCGGCGAACCTCGAACGCTTCCCCGCGCACGCGAACAGCGCGTACTCGCTCGCTTGCATCGAGGCGCGAAGCGGGAACACGGCCGTCGCGCTCGACTGGTTGGTGAAAGCAGCCCCGTGGGGTTGGGCTGACGCCGACCACAAGAGGCTCTTCGTACGTCGGTTGTGAATCCCAGACGTAGTCGCCAGACGATCGCCCGCGCGTACGCCGTCGTCACCGTTGCGCGTTGGACTGCGCCAACGCGCTGCCGAGGTCGTAGCGTCGTATCACCCCGCCTGTGACGCTGCGCATCAGCCACACAGCGCCCGTGCTCGTGTCTTCGTCGCGGCACTCTACGAGGGCGAGCACGTCGTCCGCACCATCTCCGTCGGCGTCGCCTGCGTTCACGATCGCGCACGTACTTCGCGTCGAAAATACACGTCCATCGTTCGGCACGGGGATTCCTGTGCGTCGACGATCGAGGGTGCTGCCGGTCGCGCCGGAGATCGTGATGGTCATGTCCGAGCGATGCTCGAATACGAGATCGGCGCATCCATCGCCATCGAAGTCGCCGCTGGCCACCGCCGCATACGGGTCGGCGCCGTGCTCAATCACGCCGATCGGCGACGCGTCGCGACCCGAGATCACCCATGTCTGAGCGGTCCACGAAGGGCGAGGCTGTACAGCTCCAACCAACAGGTCGCCACATCCGTCTCCATCGATGTCCCCGGCAGAAGCGAGGCTCCTCCCGAATCGTGAGGCTTGGAACCTCCGTGGTTCCGTCCTCACTGGCCCGTTTCCCGTGCGCGACTGCGACATCTGCACCCACGACCAATCCGTGACGACTCGCAAGCACGCGCCAGTGCGCGACGAGGCGAACGACAGCCAGCCTCCTTGGAGGTCCGGTGATGCGAATGCCACGTCGGATGCGCCGTCGCCATCGAGGTCGTCGACCCCCACGACACTCACCGTCAGACCCCACGTCGTGACCGGGCCCGAGAGAACACGCAGCGGCAGCATCGTCGCACCTGAGAAAAGCTCGTTCCCGACCACGAAGTCGTCGCTTCCGTCACCGTCCACGTCGTCGAGCGGAGCAAGAGCGACGTCCACCGCGTTCGCCGACGGGGCGAGTTCGAAGGACTTCAGGACTCTTGCGTCGTCGGCTGAAAGCAACCGGATCGAGTTCTCGGCCCGCGCGAGGAGTCGCTCACCGAGTCTCGACACGACCACGCTGCCGTCGGCTCTCCACAGAACCTGGCCGGTAGCGCCGGAGAACGCCCACGTGGCAAGCACCGGTTGCGTACATGTGATCGCGTGGTCCGGCGTTCCGTCGCCGTCGACGTCCGCGAGGCTTACGAATGCCGCACCGAAGGTGTCCGGTCGCTCCGGGTCTTGCGCTGGGAGCACAGCCAACGCGAGTGAAAGCGCCCTCATCATCGCTCCGACTTGGCGCGGGAAAGCCAAACGCAACGAGATTCCGTCGGCTGACCGCGCGCGCGGGCGATGGACCGTTGCGGCACAGTTGGTCGAAGGGTCAATCTGGTTGGCGCGCTTGGTCGAGATCCACGAGCGGCGGGATCACGATGGTGGCCAAGGATCGAAGATAACTGGGAGTCGTGGAGGTCGGCTGCGGCGCTGACCGCTCCGCGAGTGGTTAATAGCTTTTCGGTGCTCTCAGAGAGTTTGCAGAGCGGTCGGGAAAGGGGTCCGATCATCCTCGCCGTGGTCGGGATCGGGTGCCCGATCGTCCTCGTGCAAACTGAGAACGCGGCGGCCGAAAAGGTGCGCGCAACTCGCGTCGGGCGCGCGACTTGGGGCTGCCTCGCTCAGCGTGCTCTCGGCGCGCCGTTCAGCACGCTCGGCCTGTGAGCACGAAGGGCCACAAGAAGCGCGGCTCGTCAAACTCGCGACGCACGCCCGGCTCACCCCCTCGCCACCGTGAGCGCGGTGAACACCGCGTAGAGCGCGACGGCTAACCCACCTTCGAGCCGAGAGATGGTGCGCTCGCTTCGGATGAACGCGGCCGCGACGCCAGTCATGACGACGAGCGCGACGAGCTCGACGCCGAGCGTTTGAAGAGGAGCACCCACCGATCCTGCGATTCCCGCGGCGCCGAGGCAGAGGAGTGTGTTGAAGATGTTGGAGCCCACGACGTTGCCGACCGCCAGGTCCGAGTGCCCGCGGCGCGCCGCGATGACGCTCGTGACGAGCTCGGGCAACGAGGTCCCCACCGCGACGATGGTGAGCCCCACGAGTCGATCGCTCATCCCGAGGGCGTGCGCGACGGAGACCGAGCCGTTGACGAAGATATGACCGCCGACGAGCAGCACTGCAAGACCGGCGGCGGCCGTCAGCGCCGCGCGCGGTACGCCCGCCGTCTTCGGGGCACCGGCTGCATCTGCGGCTTCTCCAGCCCTCGTTGCGTCGACCCTTGCCGTGGCAACCGAGGATGCGCTGTGCGCTGCGCGGATCATCCAGCCGGTGTACCCGATCGCTACGACGACGAGCCCTCCCGCTTCCCAGCGGCTCAGGACGCCGTCGAGGAGCAGCAGCGGCACGACCGCTGTGCTCACCACGAGCACGGGTAGTTCACGTCGGCGCAAGGCCCCATCGACGCGAGCCGGCCTGATGAGCGCCGCGATGCCAAGGATCAGCCCGATGTTCGAGATGTTCGAGCCGATGACGTTTCCGAGCGCCACGTCACCGTGGCCAGCGCTCGCGGCCTGAACGCCGACGATGATCTCTGGTGCCGAGGTTCCGTACGCGACGACGGTGAGGCCCACGAGGATCTGCGGCACGCGCAGGGCCAACGCGAGAGCAGACGCGCCGCCCACGAACCACTCGGCGCCGAAGTAGAGGAGCAGCCCACCTCCGACGAGCTGGATCCAGTCGTTCAAGTGCCCTCCGGCGCAGCGTCGATGCGCAGCGGCACCGTCAAGCCACCGTCGAGCTTTCTGCCTCGTCAGCCGTCGGCGCGACCCCGGCGGCAGGGACGGGAGCAAGCAGCAGCCGACCGAGAACGAGCCCGAGGACCGCCGCGCCTCCGCTCGCGGCGAGCACGCCGAGCTTCGCGGCGGCCAGGAGCTTTGCGTCCGTGAAGGCAAGCTGGGCGATGAACAGCGACATCGTGAATCCCACGCCGGCGACGACGCCGAGCACGACGAGGTGCCGGAACGTCACGCCCACCGGGAGCATTCCGATCCGCAGTCGCAACGTCAGCCAACTCGCTACGAGCACGCCGAGCAGCTTGCCTACGAGGAGCCCAACCGAAACCGCGGTCACGACGCTCCAGGACGTCGCGTCGAGCGACACGCCAGAGACTGCGACGCCCGCGTTGGCGAGCGCGAACACCGGCATGATGCCGAATGCGACCCACGGATGGAGCGTCTCGATCAAACTCTCGGCCGGCGACATGGCCTCGCGCCGTGCGACGTCGACCTTGCGCAGGGTCCCGGCCAACATGTGCGAGGAGAGAGCACTCGGCGTGGCCTGCACCATGTGCTCGAGTTCCGTGCGAACTCCGACGACGAACCCGTCCGGCCCGAGCCACGCTCTGACGGGCGTGACCAACCCGACGATCACGCCGGCGATCGTGGGATGAATCCCGGCTGCGTAGATGCCCGCCCATGCGATGAGCGCGGGTACGACGTAGGCCAGCTTCGCCCGCACGCCGAGGCGCTGCATCGCGAACACGCCGCCGAACCCGAGCGCCGCCACGAGCAGCCCGGAGAGCGCGATGCCCGACGAGTAGAACAACGCGATGACGACGATGGCCCCGAGATCATCGATGACCGCGATCGCAAGCAGGAGTACCCGCAAGGCGGCGGGC
Source organism: Planctomycetota bacterium (assembly GCA_020847695.1). Taxonomy (GTDB): domain Bacteria; phylum Planctomycetota; class UBA1135; order UBA1135; genus JACRIN01. The sequence goes on along the minus strand of JADLBP010000075.1, from coordinate 61,336 downwards.
ACACGCTTGCCGAGCAGCGTGAGGATGCCGACCGCGAAGGCGATGTCCGTCGCCATGGGGACGCCCCATCCCGAGCGGGTCGCCGGATCACCTGCGATGACGAGGTAGAGGGCCGCGGGGGCCGCCATGCCGCCCAATGCCGCCGCGGCGGGAAGCGCAGCCCTGCGCCAGTCGGACAACTCACCGTGGTGGATCTCGCGACGGATTTCCATCCCCACGACGAAGAAGAAGATCACCATCAGGCCATCGTTGACGACCCACTCCAGGGATCGCTCGAAGGTGTGCGTGCCGATGCGGATGCCGAGGGGCGTCTGCCAGAGGCGCACGTAGATCTCGGCCCACGGAGAGTTCGCCCAGGCGAGCGCGACGGCCGCCGCGGCGAGCAGCAAGATGCCGCTGGCTGCCTCGATGCGGAGGAATCGCTCGAGCGGGCGTCCGGCGAGGCGTGCGACGCGCAGCAGCGGCTCCCAGGCTTCCGGCGGCGACGACGGCAACGGAGAGCGCTTCTCGGAACTGTTACTCACGAGCCATACTCGGGCCAGCGAAGACACGCGGTGAACGCCGCGTGGACGAGCCCGACGTGCGAGTGGGCCTGAGGCACGTCGCCCCACAGCGCATGCGAGGCCGGCTCTAGGTCTTTGGAGTCAACGCCGGGCGGGGACTTCATGCTCTCCTCCAAGTTGTGTGGATAGCCGACTGGTTGAAAGACGGGATTCGAGAGCACGGAGGGCAGAGGATCAAGGGCAACAACGAAGCGGATTGGCATCGTGGCTGGCGCGCGCGGGGAGGGGACACGCGCCCGGGTTTCGTGGTGGACTCGAAATTCACCGCAATGCACCGCTCAGGCAGGATCCCCTGCGAGTCTCCACGTTATTGGATCGCCTCTTCGATGTCAGCGGTCTGATCGTCGACGGGCGTGCACTTCGAGGACGGTGTGCCGGTCGTCGGCGTGAGGCCGCGCCGGAGGCAGACGCGCTGCGCGCAGTGCACGGCCGGACGCAACGTCGCCCTCGCTGCGTTCCGACGTTCGATCGCGCGACGGGACGAAGGCCGACGGCCGGCCGCGCTACACGACGGGAGCGGGGGGGCGCGTGGCGCTGACCGGAAGCGAACGGACGCGTCACGCGGCCGGATTCTGGCGCGAGTTCGAGGGGCTTCGCCTGGGTGCGCTTAACAGATTTTTCGGCGCTCTCAGAGAGTTTGCAGAACGGTCGAGCATGGGGTCCGATCGTCCTCGCCGTGGTCGGGATCGGGGGCCCGATCGTCCTCGTGCAAACTGAGAACGCGACGCTCGAAAAGGTGCGCGCAACTCGCGTCCGGTGCGCGACTTGGGGCTACCTCGAGCCGCGCGCTCTCGGCGTGCCGTTCAGCGCCTTCGGGGAACACGCACGCAGCGCCGAGCGAGAAATGGCTCCCCGAGTAGGGCTCGAACCTACAACCCTGCGGTTAACAGCCGCATGCTCTACCATTGAGCTATCGGGGAGCGCGAGAGTCGCAAGAGGTTAGCGGCGCGGGCGCGCGTGTCAAGGCGGCTATCGGCCGGCGCGGGTGGCCGAGGTGAGGAAGTCCGCGAGGACGTCCTCGTGAGCGGGATCGAGCAGGAGGCCGCCTGCGTTGTGGTCGCCGTGCGTTTCGACGAAGACCTTCGGGAAGCGCGCCGCCGCGTAGAGGGCCTCGGCCTGGGCGTAGGGCACGAGCTCGTCGTCGCGGGAGTGCGCGATCAGGATCGGGCACTCGAGGGCCGGCAGCTTGGCGAGGCTGTCGTAGCGCAGCGAGGCGAGCCAGCGAACCGGGAGCCACGGGTAGGCGCGCGCGCCGACATCGGGCAGTGAGGTGAACGTGCTGTCGAGCAAGAGCGCCGCCACGCCGCGGCGGCGGGCGAGCTCGACCGCGACCGCTCCGCCGAGCGACTCGCCGTAGACGACGATCGGCAGCGTCGGCACCAGCGCGGAGAGCGCGTCGTAGGCTGCTTCCGCGTCGCGGTACGTGCCCGGCTCGTCCGGATCGCCCTCGCTCGCTCCGTAGCCGCGGTAGTCGAAGAGCAGGACGCTCGCGCCGTAGGTGAGCAGCGCCTCGGCCTTAGGGATGCGGTCCTGGATCGAGCCCGCGTTGCCGTGGCACACGAGCACCGCGAAGTGCGGCGCGCGCGCAGGCAAGTACCACGCGGAGAGCTGGAGGCCGTCCACGGTCTTGACGCGGACGTCCTGCTGCTCGAAGCCGAGCTCACGCGGAGTCGTCGACGGTGCGGGACCGGGGAAGTAGACGAGCTTCTTCTCCAGCGACCACGCGAGCGCGCAGATCACGAGGTAGAGCAGGATCAGGAAGGCGAGCCAGGGCCACACGCGGCGAACTCCATCCATGTTCAGGCGCGAGCTGCGAGCAGACGATCGAGCGCTTCGCGATCGAGGACGACGGGCTCGCAGCCGGCGCGCTCGATCTGGAAGCCGGGAAGGACGTCGCCGGGGGTCACGCGCTCTTCGCACGGTTGGCGACTGACGCGCGCCGCCCAGGCGACGACGGCGCGCGGATCGATGCCGGCTTCGCGCAGGGTGGTGAGCGCGAGATCGCCGCGACGTTTCGCGAGGCGTTGGCCGTCGGCGTCGAGCACCAGCCCGACGTGCCACCAACGCGGATGCGGGAGGCCGAGTCGTCGCTGCAGGAACTTCTGGCGCGCCGCGCTCGGCAGCAGATCCGCGCCGCGCACGACCTCGTCGACGCCGGTGCGCGCGTCGTCGACGGTGACGGCGAGCTGGTAGGCGAACGCGCCATCGCGACGACGGATCGTGAAGTCGCCTACCGTCGCCGCGACGTCGTACGCGCGCGGTCCGGCGAGCCCGTCGACGAACTCGATCGTTCCGGGCTCGACGCGCAGGCGCACGGCGGGCTTGCGGCCGGTCGCGCGCTCGGCGTCGGCGCAGGATCGCCATTTGTCGCGGCACGTGCCGGGGTAGCGCGTCTCGTCCTCACCGGCGTGCGGCGCGGAGATCGCCGCGACCTCCGCGCGCGTGCAGACGCACGGGTACGCGTCGCCGGCGGCGATCAGCCGGTCGACGGCGTGCTCGAGCGCGCTGGTGTCCGCCGATTGCAGCAAGGGCTCGCCGTCCCAGTCGAGGCCGAGCCACGCGAGGTCGCGCAACACGACTTCGATCGCGCCCGGCTTCACGCGCTCGCGATCGAGATCTTCGATGCGCAGCAGGATGCGACCGCCGCGCGACCGCGCGTGCCACCACGCGAGCAGGAACGAGCGCGCGTGTCCGAGGTGCAGACGACCCGTCGGACTCGGCGCCAACCGGCCGATCGGAGCGGCGAGCATGCGGGGAGGCTACTCGAAGCCGCTCGCCAGACAAGCAGCGACGCCGCGCCGTCCCCGACGTGTGGGGACGACGCGGCGTCGCGTGAGAGCGAACGCGCGGATCAGTAGCGGTAGTGGCCGGGCTTGTACGGGCCTTCGGTCGGCACGCCGATGTAGTCGGCCTGATCCTTCGAGAGCGTCGTCAGCTTCGCGCCGAGCTTGTCGAGGTGCAGGCGCGCGACCTTCTCGTCGAGGTGCTTCGGCAGGACGTAGACGCCCTTGTCGTAGTTCTTGTGGTTCTTGAAGAGCTCGACCTGGGCGATCACCTGGTTCGAGAAGCTGTTCGACATCACGAAGCTCGGGTGGCCGGTCGCGCAGCCGAGGTTCATCAGGCGGCCTTCGGCGAGGATCAGCACGCCGTGGCCGTCGGGGAACACCCAGCGGTCGACTTGCGGCTTGATGTTCTGGCGCTTGACGCCCTTGGACTTCGCCAGGCCGGCCATGTCGATCTCGTTGTCGAAGTGGCCGATGTTGGCGACGATCGCGTTGTTCTTCATCTTCGCCATGTGCTCGGCGGTGATCACGTTCTTGTTGCCGGTCGCGGTGATGAAGATGTCCGCGGAGCCGATCACGTCCTCGACGCGCAGCACTTGGTAGCCGTCCATGCACGCTTGCAGCGCGCAGATCGGATCGATCTCGGTGACGATCACGCGCGCGGCTTGGCCGGCGAGCGACTTCGCGCAACCCTTGCCGACGTCACCGTAGCCGCAGATCACCGCGGCCTTACCGGAGAGCATCACGTCGGTCGCGCGCATCAGGCCGTCGACCAGCGAGTGACGGCAGCCGTAGACGTTGTCGAACTTCGACTTCGTCACGGAGTCGTTCACGTTCATCGCGGGGAAGAGCAGCTTGCCTTCCGGCTGCATCTTGTAGAGACGGTGCACGCCGGTGGTGGTTTCCTCGGTGACGCCGAGGATGCCCTTGGCCACTTCGGTCCACTTGCGCGGGTTCGCGTCGAACGCCTTCTTCAGCGTCTTCAGGAACCACTGCCAATCCTCCGCGTCGTCCTTCTTCGGCACCGGGACCTTGCCCGCGCGCTCGTACTCGACGCCCGAGTGCACCATCATCGTCGCGTCGCCGCCGTCGTCGAGGATCATGTTCGGACCCTGACCGTCCGGCCACGTCAGCGCGGCTTCGGTCGTCCACCAGTACTCCTCGAGCGACTCGCCCTTCCACGCGAAGACCGGGATGCCCTTCGGGTTCGCGGGCGTGCCCTTCTTGCCGACCGCGACCGCCGCCGCGGCGTGGTCTTGCGTCGAGAAGATGTTGCACGAGCACCAGCGCACCTCGGCGCCGAGTTCGACCAACGTCTCGATCAAGACCGCGGTCTGGATCGTCATGTGGAGCGAGCCGGTGATGCGCGCGCCCTTCAGGGGCTTCTTGCTCTTGTACTCGTCGCGGATCGACATCAGGCCGGGCATCTCGACCTCGGCGAGTTCGATCTCCTTGCGCCCGAAGGCGGCGAGTTGGATGTCCTTGACTTTGTAGTCGGGGAAGGTCGAGGTTGCGGTCGGAGCCATGGTGCTTTGGGCGTCGTTGGGGTGGGTGGAAGTGCGCTCGCCGTCGGAGCCGTGGCGGGGGATCCGTCGCGAGGGATCCGAGGAGCGCGATTGAGGCCCAATAAGGTACCCGGCGAGCCCGCGCGGGGCTCGTGAGAGTTGGGCTTCTTCTGGCGCCGAACCATCCGGGCAGCGCCGGACGGATCGCGGCCGCCCGCCTCCCGCGCCGCGGCGCGAGCGCGTGGCGCGGGCGACCACAGCGCGGCCACGCCGCAGGGGCGGCGGCGCCGGCGTTCGTGCGCCGGCGTCAGTGCACGGGCGCGGGCTCGACGGCGAGCACCTCGACTTCGATCCGTCCGCCGGGCAGCTCGATCGTCGCCTTGGTGCCGGCCGAGAGGCCGAGCATCCCTGCGGCGAGCGGGGCGCGGTAGGAGATCGCGTTGGGCTCGTTGTCCCAGGGTCCGAGGATCGCGACGTCGTGCACCTCGGCGTTGGTGATGTCGCGGTAGCGCACCAGCGTGCCCGGCGAGACCATGCCGTCGGCGATCGGCGCGTTCTCGAGCAGCGCGGCGATGCGCAGCTCGCGCTCGATCGTCGCTGCGGCTTCGGTCAAGTGGCGCTGCTCTTCGATCGCTTGCGCCCACTCGAAGTTCTCCGAGAGGTCGCCGAACGCCGCCGCCTTGCCGATCGCTTCCGCGTTCTGCGGCAGCTTGACGTCGCGGACCTCGCGCAGCTCCGCTTGACGCTTCGCGAGGCCGGCGCGGGTCGTCCAGATGCGGTCTTCCTCCCAGAACGGCACTTCCTCGGCGCGCAGGAGGTCGATGCCGCGCGAGAGCGCGGCGTCGGTGATCGCCGCGTCGATCTCGTCGGCGACGCCGCGCTGCAGCGTCGCGCGCAGCTGGCGGTACACCGGGAGATCGGCTTCGGCGAGCCACGTCTGCAGGAGCGGCGGTTGGCCCTTGGTCATCACGTCGATCAGGCGCTGCTCCGCGCGCGCGAGCAACGCGTTGCCGCGACGGCCCTCGGCGAGCTGCGCGGCGAGCTCGATCAGCGCGTGCGCGCGCTGCACCGGCGTCGCGAAGTCGCCGGTGATCTTGCCGTCCTCGGCGACGCGGATCAGCGCGAGCAACGCGAACGGCGAGCGCATCGGCCGCGCGAGCAACATCGAGTACTGCTGCGCGAGCGCTTCGGTGCGCTTGGCGGCGAGCAACGCGTCGATCAGCGGCTTGACCATCCCAGGAGGCGCGTGGTGGAGGTTCTTCGCGGCTTCGTCGATCCAGCCTTCGCCGTAGACCTCTTGCAGCAGGACGACCGCGCGCTCTTGGTCGCGCGCGAGCGGGATCTGTTGGATCAGCGCCCACACCGGCGACGGGATCGACGGATCGGTCGGCACCGGCTTCGCGAGCGCTTCCTTGAGCATGTTCGCGAGGCCCTCGGGCGTCTGGTTGCGGTGCTCGCGCAGCAGCATCCACGTCGACAGACGATCGTCGAGCGGCGTTTTCGGCGTGACGGTCAGGCGCTCGAGCACGTCGAGGCCCGCGTCGCGCACGCTCTGTTCGAGCTTGTTCGAACCGAAGATGTCGCGCGCGCGGGAGAGCGCGACGGCGAGCGTCGGCGCGTGTTCGAGCTGGCGCTTCAGGCTCGCGACGGGATCGAGCGCGCGGCGCAGGATCTCGATCTCGACCTTCTGGCCGCTACCGGAGACGCGGAACCACTCGCTGTTCTCCGCCTGCATGCGCGTCTTGCGCCACCACGTCGACCACGCGTTGCCGTCGACGCCGACTTGCGCGAGCGCGTTCTTGATCGAGATCTGGCTCGCCTTGCCGGAGTGCCGCAGCAGCACGGCGCGCAGGATCTCGAGCGGCTCGTTCTGCACGCGCTGCTTGAGCGCGGCCGGATCGCGGAGGTGCTGGGCGCGCAGGTCGTAGTCCGCGAGGCGTTCGAAGATGTCGACCGCGGTGCGCAGCGGGAAGCGGTCCTTGCGGCCGGAGACGAAGCGCACGCCGAGCTCGAGCTCGCCCGGCGTGAAGTCGGTGACTTCGCCGATGCCCCAACCGCCGCGGTGGAAGATCACGACGCCGGGCGCGTAGCTGCGCATGTCGTCGAAGCACACCCACGCGCGCTTCAAGTCGTTCGCGCTCGGACGGAAGCCCGAGAGCTCGATGTACGGGTTCCACCACGGGAGCGTGCCCCACGCGGCCTCGGCGTTGCGCCACAGCAGGTCGGCGACGGCGCCGACCGCCGCGCCGCCGCGCAGCGCCGCGCCGAGCAGCAGCGCCGCGTCCTCGCAGCGCTTCGCGGAGGCGAGCTTCTCGGCGTGTTCGCGCAGCAGAGGCAGGCAACGCGCCAAGCGGCGCTTCGCCGCGACGATCTCCATCGCCTGAACCAGGTCCTCGATCGGTCCTTGGGTCTTGATCAACTCGTTCCAGGCTTCGTCGAACGCCTGCCAGTTGTCTTCCGTTGCAAGGATCGGGAGGCTCATGCGGATCTCCGGGTTGGTAGCGGGGCGGCTCTTTCGAAAACCGCTCTCGGACGACGGTGCCCTCGGCCCGACACCGCGCGCGCGGGGGGACGAGGGCTACCGGGCGAAGATCCTAGCCAATCGGAGGGGGCGAGTCAGCTCCGAAGTTTCGCGCGACTCACAGCACCTGGAAGATCGCGCCCTTCAGGTAACGCGAGCGGCTGAAATCGGGCCGCTGGGGGTGGTCCGGGCCGGCGCCGAGCTGGCTCAGGAGCTTGATCTCGCGGCCGGCGCGTCGCGCGGCCTGGAAGAGCATGCCGATGAAAGACGGTTCGTCGAGCGAGCCCGAGCACGAGAACGTCGCCAGGATCCCGCCCTCGGCGACGCTTGCGAACGCGAGCGTATTGAAGTCGGAGTACTTCTTCAGTCCCTCCTCGAGGCGCTCGCGCGAACCGACGAGCTTGTGCGGGTCGAGGATCACCAAGTTCGGGCGCGGCTTGCCGAGCGAACGGAGGAAGGGGAACACGTCGTCGTGGATGCACTCGATCTCGAGCTCGTTGAGCGCCGCCGCGCGCTGCGCGCGTTCGAGCACCTTCTCGTCGAGGTCGACCGCGCGTACGCGCTTCGCTCCGGCGCGCGCGCAGTTCAGCGCGAACCCGCCTTGGTTGCAGCACAGGTCGAGCACGTCGCGGCCGGCCGCGAGCTCGGCGATGCGGCGGCGGTTGTCGCGTTGGTCGCAGAACCAGCCGGTCTTGTGACCGAACGCCGGTGCGACCGGGTAGGCGAGCCCGTTCTCGTGGAGGATGCGCTCGGCGAGCTCGGGCTCTTCGTCGGGTTGGAAATCCTCCGACCGCGCGGCGTTCGCCGGCACGCGGTGCGCGACCTCGAAGCCGGGATAGAGCGTGTTGAGCGCCGCCTCGATGTCCTCGCGCAGCCGGTAGAAGCCGAGCGAGTGGTATTCGCAGACCAGCGCGTCGCCGAGGCGATCGATCACGAGGCCCGACAGGTCGTCGCCCTCCGCGTGCACGACGCGGTACGTGTCGTGGTCCTGGTCGAGGCGCAGCACCTTGCGGCGCAGGTCGTCGGCGAGCTTGATGCGCCGCAGCAGGAACTCGCGCGGCCGATCGAGGTCGTTCTTGCGGCCTCGCGAGAGGAAGCGCAGCCGGATGTCCGAGCCCGGATTCCAGAGCGCGTGCCCGACGAAACGTCCGGAGGCGTCGAGCACCTCGACCAGGGCGCCGGGCTCGGGCTCCTGTTCGGGATCGCGCACTTGTCGTGCGAAGACCCACGGTCCGCGCGGGAGCTCGTTGGTGTCCAGCTCGATCGTGGCGCGTGCGGCTTCCTCGCGGCGGGTCGGGGCGGTCATGCCGCGCATCCTACGCGTTCCGTCCGGCGCCGTCGCGCTCGCGAGCAGGGCCCGGGCGGTCGTGCATGCGTGCGGGCATCGCCGCGCGGGCTCACCGTTGCGCTTGCGCCGGAGCTCGGTCGCGATGGCGCCGGGTTCACCGTGGCGATTGCGCAAGCATCACGGTCGCGATTGCGCCGGGTTCACCGTCGCGATTGCTCCAGGTTCACGGTCGCGATTGCTCCGGCGGCAGGCTTCGTGCGAACATCGCGTGGATGACGACCTGGATCCTGGAAGTCGTGGCGATCGTCGGCGCGACCGTGCACACGCTCGACGGCGCGCCCGCCGCGCCCGCGACCGTGCTGATCGAAGACGGCAAGCTCGTCGCGATCGGCGCCGACGTCCCGGTGCCCGACGGCGCGCGTCGGATCGAGGCCGCGGGCCTGCACCTGATGCCCGGGCTGATCGACGGCTACGTCGGCCACGACCCCGATCAGGACTGGCTCTACACGCAAGCGGGCACGACGACCGTCGTCGACCACGGCAACGAGCTCTCGCGCATCTTCGACCAGCGGCTGCCGCGCGCGCGCGACGGCGCGCCCGGTCCGTGGATCGTCACCGCGGGCGCGGTGATCGACGGCGTGCCGCCCGCGACCAACGCCGCGCTGGTGACGCCGGACGAGAACGCGGTCCAAGGCACGCTCAAGACGTTGATCGAGCAGGACGCCGCGCAGCGCGTCGACTTCTTCGCGTACCAGTCGAGCCTCTCGCTACCGGCGTGGAAGAAGCTGGTCGAGCTCGTCCACGCGCAGAAGATGAAGGCGTGGGGGACGTTGCCGAAGGGCGCGACGCTGGCGGATCTGTGTCAGGTCGCTCCCGACGGGTTGCTGTTCCTCGATGCGTTCGCGCCGAGCGGCGACGATTGGCCGAACCTCGATCTCGCGAAGCTCGACGCGACGATCCGCGAGCTCGCGGCGAAGAAGATCGCCGTGGTGCCGTTGTTGCGCGGCGTCGGTCGGCTCGCGGAGACGCCGGAGAGCCAGGTCGGCGAGCTCGAGTACCTGAGTCCCGCGTTCGCCGGCCGCTGGGCGGCCGAGTGGGAGCTGCGGCGGCGCAATACCGACGCCGGCTACCGCAGCAAGGCGTTGCGCGTGCTCGAGAAGCAACGCGCGCTCGTCAAGAAGCTCTTCGATGCCGGCGTCACGCTCGTGCCGGCGAGCGGCGCGCCCAATCCGTGGCTTTCGCCCGGCGCCGGCCTCGTGCGCGAGCTCGTCGAGTGGCAGATCGCCGGCATCCCGACGCTCGCCGTGCTGCGCGCGGCGACCAGCGGCAACGCCGACGCCTTCGGGCTCGCGGAGCGCTGCGGTCGGCTGGCGCCCGGGCTGGTCGCCGACCTCGTGTTGTTGCGCTCGGATCCCGAGCTCGCGGTCGCGAATCTGACCGCGATCGAAGCGGTGGTGGTCCGCGGCCGCTATCTCGGTCGCGCGGAGCTCGACGAGAAGCGTGCCCAGCTGCGCGCGCGCCAGCAGGCGGCGCTCGACGCCGCGACGCAACCGCTGAAGATCGATCCTCCCGAGGTGCCCAATGGCGTCGCGGTGCTCGAAGGCTACGCGGAGACCGCGACCGACGGCGTGCGCACCGCGGGCGAGCGCTGGGCGATCGTGCAGGAAGCGGGCGGCGCCACCGTGTTCTCCGGCCGGCGGGTGGTGCCCGGCGCGGGCGGCCACCTCGACGTCGACCTCCAGCTCGTGCAGCGCGTCGTCGACGGCGCGCTCGAGAGCTTCTCGGTCGACCTGCGCACCAGCAAGCACCAGTTGACGGTGCGCGGCGTATGGGTGGTCGATCAGTTCCGCGTCGAGCGCAAGCTCGACGGCGTGCACGTCGACACGCAGAGCACCAACGAGCGCATCGGCGCGGTCGACCTCGAGAGCGTGACGAGCTACATGCTGCTCTCGCGCTTCGAACGCCGAGCGAAGTTCCCGATCCTCCGCTTCCATGCCGCGCTCGAGCTCGAGGTCGCGCGCTGGGAGCGCACCCAGGATCCGCAGGGCTGGTTGCTCTTCCGCACGCCGAGCGGCGGCCGCGCGGTCGAACTCGACGCCAAGGGCGCGCTCTCCCGCCTGGTCGTCCAACAGGGCACGCGCCAGCTCGAAACCCGCAACCTCGCGGCGTCCGGTCCGGGCTTCCCGAACCTCGCGACGAAATGAACGAGGGCCGACCCGAGCGCGCGCGCTTCTCGAGCGCGGCGAACCGCGACGTGCCGCTCGCCGGGCCGGGCGAGTTCCGGCCGCTCGCGCTCGGCTCGCTCCGCGTCTGGCCGCCGGTGGTGCTCGCGCCGATGGCGGGCGTCACCAACTATCCGTTCCGCGCGCTGTGTCGCGGCTTCGGCGCCGGGCTCTTCGTCTCCGAGATGATCACCGCGCGCGGCTTCCTGATGGGGAACTCGCGCACGATCCTGCTCGCGAGCTCGCGCGCCGACGAGAGCCCGCGTTCGGTGCAGATCTACTCGTCCGATCCGGTCGACATCGGCGAGATGGTCGCGAGGCTCGTCGACCAAGGCGTGCATCACGTCGACTTGAACCTCGGCTGCCCCGTGCCGAAGGTCACCGCGTCCGGCGGCGGCAGCGCGATCCCGGTCAAGCCGAAGCTGATGGCGCGGCTCGTGCGCGCGATGGCGAAGCGCGCGAACGGCGTCCCGGTGACCGTCAAGGTGCGCAAGGGGATCGACGACTCGCTGCTGACGTTCCGCGACGCCGGTCGCGTCGCGAGCGAGGAAGGCGCGAGCGCGATCGGGCTGCACGCGCGCACCGCCGCTCAGCTCTACCACGGCGAAGCGGATTGGAACGCGATCGGCGAGCTGAAGAGCGCGGTATCGATCCCGGTGCTCGGCAACGGCGACATCTGGGAGGCGTTCGACGCGCTGCGGATGATGCGCGCGACCGGTTGCGACGGCGTGATCGTCGGACGCGGCTGCCTCGGACGGCCGTGGCTCTTCCGCGAGCTCGCCGACGTCTTCGGTGACGCGTCCTCCGGGCTCGGAGGCCGCGAGCCGGGTCCGCCGCCGCGCCTCGGCGAGATCGCCGGGATCATGCGGCGCCACGCCGCGGCACTCGCGGAGTTCTTCGGCGAGAAGGTCGGCGTGCAGCAGATGCGCAAGTGGACCTCGTGGTACACGAAGGGCTTCCCGGGCTCCGCGGCGCTGCGCGATCGGCTGCATCGGATCGAGACGCTCGCGGACCTCGACGCGCTGCTCGCGGTGCTCGATCCCGACGCGGAGTTCCCCGAGAGCGCGCTGCGCGTCAGCCGCGCGAAGGGCGGTCGCACGCAACGGGTCTCGCTGCCGCATGGCTACCTCGCGCAACGCGACGACGACACGCCGCCGCGCTCGCCGCACTCGCTCGCCGAGATCGAGGCGTGGGAGCGCGCGCTGAACTCCGGTTGAGCCGCGGCCGCCCGCCGAGTGCCGGCGGCTCGCCGACGCAGCGCTGGCGTCTCGCCGGCCGCGCCCGGCGGGAGTCGGTCCCGGGAGCCGCGCGGACCGATCGCGATGCGCACGCTCCGCCGACTCGCGTCGCTCGAAGCCGAGGAGCGCGCCGGATCGTGGGATCCGACGCGCTCCGTCGATGTGTGCGAGCCGAGCTCAGACCGTGGCGAACTGCTTCTCCATCGCGGAGGAGTACGTGCCGGTCTGGGCGGCGCCGTTCAGCTTCGCGCGATGCAGGTAGTGGGCTTGGCCCGACTTCCAATTCGCTTCCTTGCCGGCCCACGCCTTGATCGCCGGCGCTTGCAGCGCGCGGCCGTACGAGAACGTGAGCACCCACGGCAGCGCGCCCTTCGCGTTCATCGCGCCGAGGTGCGCGGTCGCGTCCTCGTCGCTCTGGCCGCCCGACAGGAACGCGATGCCCGGCACCGCGCCGGGGACCGTGCGCTTCAGGACGACCAGCGTCTTCGTCGCGACTTCGTCGATGCCGGCCTGGGTCGCGCACTTCTTGCCGCTGACCACCATGTTCGGCTTCAGCACCATGTGCTCGAGGCTGACGCGGTGCGTCGCGAGCTCGGCGAACACCGTGCGCAGCGTGCACTCGGTCACCGAGAAGCACGTGTCGATCGTGTTGTCGGCGTCCATCAGCACTTCGGGCTCGACGATCGGCACGATGCCGGCCGCTTGGCAGAGCGCGGCGTAGCGAGCGAGCGCCTGCGCGTTCGCGGAGATGTTCGACTGCGTCGGGATCCCCGCGCCGATCGTGATCACCGCGCGCCACTTCGCGAAGCGCGCACCGGCCGCCTTGTACTTCAAGAGCCGCTCGTCGAGCCCGTCGAGCCCGACCGTGATCACTTCGCCGGCGCAGAAGGGCTGCGCGATCGTGCCCTTGTCGACCTTGATGCCCGGGACGACGCCTTGGCGCGAGAGCACTTCGCTGAGCGGCGTGTTGTTGCGCGACTTCTGGAAGAGCGTCTCCTCGAACAGGATCACGCCGCTCGTGTAGTTCGCCATGCCCGGCGTGGTGAAGAGCATCTCGCGGTAGTCGCGCCGGTTCTCTTCGGTGTTCGCGATGCCGGCGCCCTTGAAGCGCTTGTCGATCGTGCCGGTGCTCTCGTCGGCGGCGAGGATGCCCTTGCCGCGCGCCAGCATCGCGCGCGTCGTCTGCTCCATTTCGGTGAAGATCGTGGTCATGGTCGTGTTCGTGGGAGTGGGGTGTTCGGAAGGGCGAAAAGGATAGCCGGGGGCCCGGCGGGCCACTAGCCGCCCGAGTTCGCAGCCTTGGTCTTCGGTTTCGGAGAGGGGCGTCGAGTTCGTTCGAGAGCGCCGGTCGCGAGCACGATGCGGGTGAGCGTCGCACGGACGCGCGCGGCGTCGCGATCGAGCTCCGCCAAGCGCGCCTGCGCCCGCGGCACGAGCTTGGGGTCCTTGTCGAACGCATCCGACCACGCGACCAGGTAGTCCTGGCGGCCCGCGGCGTCCGGGAGTTTCGGCGCGAGCTCGGCCGGCATCGACGCGACCGACTCCCAGAGTCCGTGCAGCCTCAGGCGATGACCGACGTACGCGTCGGCGAGCGCGACGCTGCCCGACAAGTACGTCCACGCGAGCGCGCTGCGCAGGCTCCGGTAGTCGCGTGCGCGCAGGAAGAGCTTGCCGACCGCATCGTAGATCGCGGCGTGCTGCGAGGCGGGGAGGATCGCCTTCCACGTCTTCCAGTCGTCGAGCACGTCGTGGACGACGCCGAGCACGTCGACGTCGGGCATCTCGAGCTCGGTGCCGGACGACCACGCGTCGTAGAGCGTCAGCCCGGGATACACCGCACCCGCTCGATCGGTGTACGCGTGCCCGAACGCCGCGAGCGTCTTCGCTTCGTCGCCGCGATCGAGCGTGCGCTCGACGATCGCGAGCGCGAGGTCGTGGCGCGGCCGGAATCCGGCGAGCCCGTTCGTGAAGATGCGCTCGGGCGCTTCCGGATCGCCGCTCCGCACGATCTCGCGGCGCGCCCAGTCGTAGCGGAAGGCGGCGTCGAGCCCGGTCTTCGGCTCGCGCTTCTTCATCCGCTCGATCGCCTCGCGCGCCGGAGCGGAATCGGGGGCGAGCCGCTCGCGCGGGATCGGCTGCGCCGGAGCGTGGAGCCTGGGGTCGAAGAACGGAGGCTCGACGGCTTCGGCGAAGAATCCCGGGTCGGACTCTTCCAGCGAGAGCGCGTGCTCGATCAGCGCCGACTGCAGGCCCTCGAGCCAGCGCGCTTCCTCGGCGAACTGCAGCGCGACGTCGCGCTGCTCGTCGTCGGTGAGCAAGCCCCACGCGCGGCGCACGTCGTCGTCGCTCGCGCGCGGCGCGTCGCTACGTTGCGCTCCGCCGACTTGACCGAGCGCCAGGCCGGCGAGCGCGAGCACGGGGAGGACGAACACGCGCCCCAGTATGGTCGCCGAGCTCGCCGGCGCGAACGGGCGGCCACGAAAGAGCGCGACCCTCGTCGCCGAGGGTCGCGCCAGGTGGAAACCAAACCAAGGAAAGCAGGGAGTCAGGCCGTTCGGAGCACGGCCGCCCGAGTCGCTCGTTCGCCCTTCCCGCGCGGGTCACCGGACACAGGCTCGACGGGCATGACTCCGTCGGCTCTAGGACCCCGATCCCGTGCCGGACCGGAGTGCGCCTGTCGGCGTTCCCAAGAAGTGCGTCCGAGCGCGTCGGACACCTCAAAACTACCCCAGGATCGCAGGCGTGTCGGACGAGCTCGCGATTCCTACTCGGACCCGCCGTCGGACGCGTCGACCGGCTCGGGCCGGTCCGCGCCGCTGCCGCCGCGGCGACGCCGGCGCCGCCGCTTCTTGGTCGTCCGGCGGGCGGCTTCGAGCTCCTCGGGCGAGGCCTGGCGGGCCTTCTCGACCCGCGAAACCCACGCGTCGTAGAGATCCCAGCCCTGGCCCCACGCCATCGAGCGGAGCTTGAACAGGTGGAGCGCCTCGGGAAATTCTTCCGCGCGGATGAAGAGCAGCGGGCTGAAGCGTTTGCTCGCGACCTGCGAGAAGCGCCGCTGCTGCAGGATGATGCGCTGCGCGCGACCGCCGTCGCGACGCGACAGGCGCATCGTCAGCGCGAACGGTTCGAGCAGGTCGGCCGCCGACTCCGCGAGGTCGCCGGGCTCGCGGCCCTTGGCCGCGGCGTCCCGTTCGATCAATCGGAGGCACAGCACCGCGATGCTGACCGCGGGCGTCGGCGCGCGACCGGCGTGGACCTCGGAATCGAGCGCTTCGAGCAACCGCCAGAACGAATCGGCGCGGTCGTGCGCGGCCGGATCGGGGTCGTTGCGCGGACCGAGGTAGTCGTCGATCTGCGGCAGGATCACACGGAGCGCGCCGCACGCGCGCAGCATGCGGAACGCGCCGAGCGACGTGCCCGAGCGCAACAGGCGCAGGATCTCCTCGAGCACCCGCGGCTTCGCGGAGCGCGCGAGGTCCGGCGAAAGCTCGCACATCGCGGTCCACGTCTCTTCGTCGATGCGGAAGCCGAGCCGCGTCGCGAACTTGACCGCGCGCAGGATGCGGACCGGGTCCTCGGCCATCCGCACGCGCGGGTCGCCGATCGTGCGCAGCACCCCGGCCTCGAGGTCGTCGAGCCCGCCGACGTAGTCGATGACGCGGTGGTTGAGCGCGTCGTAGAAGAGCGCGTTGATCGTGAAGTCGCGGCGCTGCGCGTCCTCGCGCGCGGTGCCGTACTCGTTGTCCTCGACGATCAGCAGGTCCTCGTCGGCCTCGCGCGCGATCGGAGCGCGCCGGAACGTCGCGGTCTCGATGATGTGACTGCCGTACGCGACGTGCACCAGGCGGAAGCGGCGTCCGATGATCCGACCGTTGGCGAAGAGCCGCTTCACTTGGCGGGGATGCGCGGCGGTCGCGACGTCGAAGTCCTTCGGTTTGCGGCCGAGCAACAGATCGCGCACGCAACCGCCGACCAGATACGCCTCGTACCCGTTGCGGGTCAGGCGCGAGATCACGCGCAGCGCGTCCTGGTCGAGGTCGTTTTGCTCGAGACGAGGGTGCTCCAGGCGGCGCGGCTCGAGGTCGTCGTGCTCGCCTGCGAAGGAACCTTCTTCCTTGGACGTCATCTGCAGAGGAGCGTGTTCGCGGATCAGCGTCGCAACACCTTACGCGTCCGTTCGCCCCGGCGCAAACGCGAGCTGCTGCTCGCTTGCGGCGCCGCGCACTCGCCGATACCTTGTCTCGCCGCGTAGGGCAGTAGCTCCAACGGTTAGAGCGACTGATTCCAAATCAGTAGGTTCGGGGTTCGAATCCCTGCTGCCCTGCCACATCGATCCGCCTCGAGGTCCTTCCCGAACCCCATGAGCTCCCTGGATACCGCCGAGTCCGAACGCGGACGCGAGCCCGAGTCCGAACGCGGACGCGAAGCCGAGGAGCGCGAGCACGCCGCCAAGGACCCCGCCGCGGAACGCGCCCAGCAACGAGGCGATGAACCCGGCGAGGACCCGGGCGACGACGCCGCCGAGCCGGAGGGCACCGCACCGGTCGCCGGTGGCAAGAAGGGCGAGGATCCCGATTCGAAGCTGCTGCACGCCACGACGCCGCTGCCCTCGCTCGACGAGTTGCGCGCCGCGATGAACTGGGCGTTCCAGGGGCTCGAGGTCGAGGAGTCGGTGCTCCAGCGCTACGCCGAGCACGCGCGCGCGGTGCTCGAAGGCAACCAGCGCATGAACCTGACCGCGATCGTGCAGCCCAAGGAGGTCGCGGCGAAGCACTACCTCGACTCCTGGCGCGCGACGCGCATCGTGCCGCTGATGGGGCGCAGCCTGCTGGACATCGGCACCGGCGCCGGATTCCCGGGCGTGCCGATCGCGCTCGCGGAGCCGCACGCGAAGGTCGGATTGCTCGACTCGTTGAAGAAGCGTTCGGACTTCGTCGGCGAGACGATCACCAGGCTCGGCATCAAGAACGCCTTCGCGATCCACGAGCGCGCGGAGGACCACCTCGCGCGCAACCGCTACGACATCGTCCTCATGCGCGCGATCAGCTCCGTGCGCGAGAACGTGCGACTGCTGCGCAAGGTCCGGCACTCGCACAAGGACCTGCTGATGTTCAAGGGGCCGTCGTGGTCGCGCGAAGTGCGCGCGGCCGAGCGCGAGGCCGAACGCCTCGGGTTCCGGCTCGACACCGTGATCGAGCACAAGCTCCCCGACGAGATGGGCGATCGCGCGATCCTGGTCTACCGGGCGCCCGGCGGACACGGGAGCTAGCGCGTGTCGATCGGCTGGTGGATCGCGATCGCGGCCGCCGTCGTGCTGGTCGTGCTGCTGATCCTCGCGATGCTCGCGTACCCGAAGGACAACTCCTTCTGAGCGCGGTGCGGTCGAGCGCGTGCTCGCTCTCGAGCGCCGAGCGGCCGCGACGTCGTGCGTCGCCAGGCTGAGGCGACGAAAGTCGCCGAGCCGCGAGTCGGATGGGACCCGCGCACCGCCGGCGGGGACCGAGCGCGCCGGCGGGGACCGAGCGCCGCGCCGCGGGCTCACTTCGCGCGTCGTTCGCCGCCGGCTTCAGCGCGGCGGTCGCGCGAGGAGGAAGCTGGTGCCCGGGGGGGGGGTCGAACCCCCACTTCCATGGTTAGGAAACAAGGACCTGAACCTTGCGCGTCTGCCAATTCCGCCACCCGGGCACGCAGGGGGCGAGAAAGTAGAGGGCGGAAGGCGCTCCGTCAACGGCGTCTTGGCGCGAATCGGCGCTCCCGAGCGGCTATCCTCCGCGCGTGGCCGAGAAGGACCCGTCGCTGCGCGTGCTCGCGCAAAACCGCAAGGCGCGGCACGAGTACGAGATCCTCGCGGAGCTCGAGTGCGGCCTGGAGCTGACCGGCACCGAGGTGAAGAGCCTGCGCCAGGGCGGCGCTTCGATCGCGGAAGCGTACGCGATGGTCCGCAAGGACGAGCTCTGGCTCGTCGGCGCGCACATCCCCGAATACAAGCAGGGCAACGTCTTCAACCACGCGCCCGATCGCGAGCGGCGGATGCTCGCGCACCGCAAGGAGATCGAGCAGTGGTACAAGCGCGTCAAGGAGAAGGGCGTGACGATGGTCCCGCTGACGCTCTACTTCAAAGGCCCGCGGGTGAAGCTCTTGATCGGCCTCGCGCGCGGCAAGAAGTTGCACGACAAGCGCGCGTCGATGAAGGAACGCGACGATCGCCGCGACATGGATCGCGCGCTGTCGCGCCGGCGCTGAAGCGTCGCGACGGTTGTGCTAGGATCGTTCGACCAACGTGGGGGCGAACTGGTTTCGACCGGTTTCGTTCTTCGTCGGGCTGCGTGTCGGGGATCTCGAGTCACCCCGCTAAACCCTCTCGGGAACACGGCTAATCTGCCGAACCTTTTGCTCTCGCCGCCTAGTCAATAGGTAGCCGTTCCCCGCGGAGTGTCCGCGGCTGCGGGTGAACGCCACAGCGGGCTGGTCGCGAAGCCGCACTCCGGGGCGACGCGACGAGAACTTCGAGAGTTGGTCGTGTGCGAGCCTGTTCACGGGCGCGCCCAGGACGAGAACCAAAGCGCGAACTACACACGTAGATGCACGGCGCGGCGTGATTCCGGGACGCGGGTTCAACTCCCGCCGCCTCCACCACCTGCTCCATCGCCGCGGTCGCGGCGGCTCGCCGGCCCTCGGCGTTCGCCGCCGTCGCGTCCGCCGAGCAGCGCTCGCGCGTCCGATGCGCGGAGCTGCGAGGGCGCGAGCCCGTCCGGGCGCCGCAACGAGTGCGGGACCAGCCGCCCGACGGCGACCGGTCCCGCATGCTTCGTTCGCTCGGATCCGCCGACCGCGGTCGACGGTCCGATCGCAGATCACGGGCAGATGGTGAAGCTCAGCGCCGACGTCAGGTTCGTCGTGCTCGGGCTGTTGGGATCGCGCGACCAGCACTGCGTGCCGACCAGCGCGCCCGCGACCAGCGCCGCGTCCGAACCGCTGCAGATGCGGGCGTTGAAGTCCGTGGAGAGCGAGCCGTTGCAGGCCGTGCCCGCGCCGCCGGAGTTGGTCACGGAGAGGCGCTTGATCGCCGGCTTGATGCAGAGGTGGCCGCCCTGGAACGCGGTGCCGGCGAGACCGTTGGTGCCGTAGAACCACAGGCCGTTCTTGTTGCCGAGCAGGTTGGTCGCCGTCAGGTTGAACGGAGAGGCGCAACCCGCGACGCTCGGCGCCGCGCCGGAGGACGCGACCGCCGGAGTGCAGCCGAGGCTGTTGACCTTCGCCGTGCAGTACGCGGTCACCGCTCCGCAACCGCCGGCGCCGTCGTCGCCCTCGAGGGCGAACGGGAAGTCTTGCGGCAGCAGCATCAGCGTATCGGACGTCGGCGCCCAACCCGTAGCGGCTTGGAACTGACGGCCGTTGTCGGTGGCGAGGCGCGGGACGGTCGGGGGCGCCCACGGACCCGACGCGAGCGAGCCCTTGAGCTGGATGTCGACCCAGTACGTGCCGGGCGTCAACACCGGCGAGCCGGTGAGGTCCGCTTGCACGTCGAGGATCGCGCGCGTGCTGTCCGTCAGCGTCGTCGCCGTGACGCGATACACGCCCGTCCACGTCTTGCTGAGCAACACGTTCGCGGCGCTGCTCCAGATCGGCAAGCCGCCGGTCACCGGCATCGTGTTCCAGATGTTGACCTGGATGCTGGTGATCGTGCCGGAGGTCGGCGCGCCGGTTTGGTAGCCGAGCCAGTGCAGCTTGCTCAGCGTCCACGCTTCGCCTGCGGGGACGACGAAGTCGTCGGCGACGCGGTTGTTGACCGTCGCGGTGCCTTGGCAGCCGTAGCCGAACGTGTTCCAGCCGGCCTCGATCTCGCTCGTGTTCGCGCCGCCGGCGCCGTTGCCGGTGCCCGTGATGTACGGCCCGTTCGTGAAGACGAACGGTGCATCGGTGGGGGCTGCGAAGAACGAATTCGTGGCGGTGCTGGTCGACGCGGTACCACTGACGTCGGCGCTTTGGGCGGTCGCGGCGGCCGCGAGCGCGCAGGTCATCGAAACGAAGGCCAAGCGATTCAGCGAGAGCATGGAGTCCTTCTTTCAGTTGTGCCGTTCCGTGGAGAGAAACGGGAACTCGCGACATGCGGGTTCCGTGGAAAGCAGGAACGGTCGCGAATTGGAGCCTACCCAGTCGCTCGAAAATCGGGGGGCCAAAATGGAGAGCGTCGGCACACTCGAATCGGCACCTCCGATCGACGCCTCTCGCTCTGCGCCGATGTTCGGGTCGGTGCGCATGGACGCGCTCCAAGTGCGGGCGCGGGTCCGCACCCGCGCTTCGTATTCGTTGCGAGCCCGCGTTCCGTGAACGCGCGCGGACCGACCTCGATCGCGCGCGGCGAGCCGTGATCCGACGCGGCGAGGCTCCGAGTCCGCGGTTCGTGTGAGACGAACCGAGGCCGGGCGCCGTGCGGCGGCCGGCCTCGGAGTTCGCGCTCACGAGCGCGTCAGCCTGCGCTCGTGCGACCGACTCGGATCACGGGCAGATCAACACGGTGACGCCGCCGGTCAAGCCGATCCGGTTCGGAGCGGCCAGGCCGGGGTCGCGCGTCCAGTTCTGGATCCACACGTTGGCGCCGGCGACCAGCGCCGGGTCCGCACCGCTCGCGATGTAGGCGTTGAAGTCCTCGCTGATCGCGCCTCCGCAGGAGCCCGCGGTGCCGCCGGAGAACTTCACCGCGTGGCGGACCAACGGTGCTTGCACGCACAGCGTGCCGCCGCCGAACGGCGTGTTCGCCGCGCCGTTGGTGCCGTGGAAGAACTCGCCGTACACGTTGCCGAGCACGTTCGACGCGAGCAGCGTCGCGCCGGACCCCGAGCTCGCGCTGACCGAGCCGGTCAGCGAGATCGTCGGCGTGCAGCCGAGCGAGTTGACCTTCGCGACGCAGTACGTCGTCGCGATGCCGCAGCCACCGCCGCCGCCGTCATCGCCTTCGAGCGCGAACGGGAAGTCCTGCGGCAGCAGCGTCAGCGTGTCGGCGGTCGGCGCCCACGTGCCGCTGATCGACTGACGTCCGTTGTCTCCGGCGAGGTGAGGCACGGTCGGCGGAGCCCACGGGCCCGACGAGAGCGTGCCGGTGAGTTGCACGTCGACCCAGTACGTGCCCGGTCCGAGCACCGGCGCAGCCGCGAGATCGGCGACGACGTCCATGATCGCGCGCTGGTTGTCGCCCGGGACCGCGAGCACGCGGTAGACGCCGGTCCACGTCGACGTCAACAGCACGTTCGCGGCGCTCGACCACACCGGCGTGCCGCCGGTGACCGGCATCGTGTTCCAGAGGCGGACGTTGATGCCGGTGATCGTGCCGCTCGTGGGCGCGCCGGTTTGATAGCCGAGCCAGTGGAGCTTCGACAGCGTCCACGACTGGCCCGCGGGGACGACGAAGTCGTCGGCGATCCGGTTGTCGGTCGTGCCGGAGAGTTGGACTCCGTAGCCGAACGTGTTCCAACCGGTCTCGATGATGCTGGTGTTCGCGCCGCCGACTCCGTTTCCGAAGCCGGTGATGTAGGGGCCGTTCGTGTACACGAAGGGCGCGTCGGTCGGAGCCGCGAAGTACGTCGTGCCCACGGCGGTCGTGGAGGCCTGGGTGCTGACGTCGGCGCTTTGGGCGAACACGGTCGCCGTCAGCGCGAGGGGGACGAAGGCGAAGCGGTTCAGCGAGAGCATGAAACCATTCCTTCTCTGCCGCCGCACCGCGCAACCAAGTCTCGGAGACCGCGCGAAGTGCACGTCCCCTCGGCGCGAGACGGCAAGCAACGACGAGCCTACCCACGACTCGAAAAGTCCGCTCTGCGTCGAAAGGTCTCCGTCGCGCGGGGAGGGAGGGGGCGCGCGGTGCAGCCTCGCGGCGTACGGCGAGTTCGCAGCGAGCGCCCGGTTCGCCCCGCGCCTCTGCGCAGGCGGGCGGCAGCGTCAGTGCGCGCTGGAGGCGTTTCGGAGCGCTTCGCGCTCTTCCGCCGGGCGCGCGCGACGACCCGCGCGCCGCGCCGGCGCCCCCGAGGAGGTCGCAGCGGGCTCGGAAGCCGCGCCGGCGGCGAATCGCTGCTTGCCGAGGTCGTGCGCGCTTCGCAATCTACGCGCCCGAGCCGCCCGCCCAGGAGTTGGAGGAGACATGACCACGGTCGAGAAATCGCTCGACGAGCTTTGCATCAACACGATCCGCACGCTGTCGATCGACGGCGTGCAGCACGCCAATTCCGGTCACCCGGGCCTGCCGCTCGGCGCGGCGCCGATGGCCTGGGTGCTGTGGCAGCGCCACCTGCGCCACGACCCGAAGAACCCGCGCTGGGCGGATCGCGATCGCTTCGTGCTCTCCGCCGGGCACGGCTCGATGCTGCTCTACTCGCTGCTGCACCTCTTCGGCTACGACGTTTCGCTCGACGACTTGAAGCGCTTCCGGCAGTGGGGGAGCAAGACGCCCGGCCACCCGGAGATCCATCTGACGCCCGGCGTCGAGGCGACCACCGGGCCGCTCGGCCAAGGCTTCGCGAACGCGGTCGGGATGGCGATCGCGGAGCGCATGCTCGCGGCGCGCTTCAACCAGCCGGGCCACACGCTGGTCGATCACTGGACGTACACGCTGGTCGGCGACGGCGACCTGATGGAGGGCATCACGTCGGAAGCGGCGTCGCTCGCGGGGCACTTGAAGCTCGGCAAGCTGATCGCGCTCTACGACTCGAACGACATCTCGCTCGACGGGCCGACGTCGCTCGCGTTCTCCAGCGAGGACGTCGCGGCGCGTCACCGCGCGTACGGTTGGCACGTGCAGATCGTCGTCGACGGCAACCACGACCTCGCCGGGCTCGATCGCGCGTTGCAAGCAGCGAAGGCCGAGACGCTCAAGCCGTCGTTGATCATCGTCAAGACGACGATCGGCTTCGGTTCGCCGGCGAAGGCGGGCACCGCGGACGCGCACGGCTCGCCGCTCGGCCCGAAGGAGGTCGAAGCGACCAAGGAGCGCCTCGGCTGGGATCCCAAGCTCTCTTTCCACGTGCCCGGCGAAGTGCGCGAGCTCCTGCGCGCGTCGATCGAGCGCGGCGCGAAGCTCGAGGCCGAGTGGAATGCGCGCTTCGCGGCGTACGCGGCCGCGCACCCGGCGCTCGCGGCGGAGTGGAAGCGTCGGATGGCGGGCGAGCTGCCGGCGGACTTCGACGCGGGCTTGCCGACGTGGGAACCCGGCGCGGGTCCGGCGACGCGCGAGGCCGGCGGCAAGGTCGAGAACGCGCTCGCGGCGCGCGTGCCGGAGCTCGTCGGCGGCGACGCGGACCTCTCGGTGTCGACCAAGACGTCGATCGAGAAGGGCGGTTCGTTCGACGCGGCGAACGGCGCGGGCCGCAACGTCCACTTCGGCGTGCGCGAGCACGCGATGGGAGCGATCGGCAACGGGATGCTCTACCACGGCGGCGTGCGGCCGTTCGTGTCGACGTTCTTCGTGTTCTCCGACTACATGAGGCCCGCGGTGCGCCTCGCGGCGCTCAACCACCTGCCGCTGATCTGCGTGTGGACGCACGACTCGGTCGGCGTCGGCGAGGATGGGCCGACGCACCAGCCGATCGAGCACCTCGCCTCGCTGCGCGCGATGCCCGAGCTCGACGTCGTGCGCCCGGCCGACGCGAACGAGACCGCGGAGGCCTGGCGGATGGCGTTGCTCGAGAAACGACGGCCGACGGCGCTCGTGTTGTCGCGCCAGAAGCTCCCGGTGCTCGCCGGCAGCAAGCAGAAGGCGCGCGAGGGCCTCGCGAAGGGCGCGTACGTGCTCCACGAGCCCGCCGGCGGCGCGCCGGACGTCGTGCTGATCGCGACCGGCAGCGAGGTGTCTCTCGCCGTCGACGCGGCGGCGGCGCTCGCGGCGAAGTCGGTCCGCGCGCGCGTCGTGTCGATGCCGTGCATGGAGAACTTCCGGCGCGCGGACGCCGCGTGGCGCGAGAGCGTGCTGCCGGCGAAGCTGCGCGCGCGCGTCGCGATCGAAGCGGGTTCGAGCTTCGGTTGGCGCGAGTGGGCGGGCGACGGCGGCGTGGTGCTCGGCATCGATCGCTTCGGTGCGTCCGCGCCCGGCGAGGTCGTCTTCGAGAAGTACGGCTTCACCGTCGCCAACGTCGTCGCGGCCGCCGAGCGCGCGATCGCGGGGACGCGATGACCCGTCGTCGTCGCGCGCCCGCTCGAGCTCCCGCGCGAGCCTCCGGTTTCGTCGCAGTCCTCGCCGCCGCGCTGTCCGCAGCGCTCGGCGGCGGCTGCAACATCCCCGGCGCTCGCGTGTACAACCTCGACGAGCTGCACGACGCGAACGGGCGTCACAAGTACCGCGCGGCGTTGGTCGGCGACACCGAGTTCCTGATGCGCGAAGGCTTCGGCGGGATGCTGCGCGGGATGGGCTCGTCGCTGCAGGAGAAGGACCCGAGCAAGGTCGAGGATCCGACCGAGGCGTGCGTCGAGAACCTGGTCGGGCTGCTCAGCGCCGACCCGCACGATCCCGACATCGCCGCGATGCAGGTCGAGCTCGCCGCGCGGATCGCGTTGACCGACGTGTGGCGCCTCTCGCGCGAGCGCGCGGCGATCGGGCTCGGGCGCGCGGGCGAACGCATGGACCTCGCGTCGCTTCCCGAGCGCGTTCCCGGGACCAACGTCGCGAACGCGGAGCAGCTCAGCGACCTGCTCGCGCGCTTCGTCAAGGCGGTGACGCCGTACGTCGCCGGCGGAGATCGCGAAACGGCGCGCAAGGAGCTCCTCGCGTTGACCGCCGAGGCGCGCGCGTTCGAGTACGACTCCGCGGGGCTGCCGCGCGCGCTGCGCGGCGTGCGGCTGCTCGCCAGCCGCCTCGGCCGCGAGATCGGCGAGCTGCGCGAGCTCTCGTTCGACCTCCAGGCGCGCGCGATCCGCCAGGGACTCGAGCACGCGCTCGAAGACGAGGATCCGTTCGTGTCCGCCGCGGCGACGTGGGCCGGCCGCCGTGCGTTCGGCGACGCGTGGTGCACGCGCGTGCTCGAGCGCATCCGCCGCGGCAACGCGCCGCCCGAGCTGTTGATCGCCTACGCCGACGACCTCGCGCGCCGCGGCGCGCCGGCGGGCGACGGCCCCGGCGAGCCCGGCGAGGTCAGCTTGCGGTTGCTCTACGAGCTCTCCGGCGGCCACGTCGACGGCCGGGTGCGCCTCGCGGCGATGCAGGCGCTCACTGCGGTCACCGGCGGCGCGCGGACTTCCTTGCGCGAGGAAGACTGGCAGGAATGGTGGCTCGAGCGCCAGGCGGCCTCAGCTTCCGCCGAGCCCGCGCCGACAAAGCCTGCCGCCACCGGCCAGCCTTGAACCCGCCCCGCCCGAAGAAGTCGCGTTGGATCCCGATCCTCCAGGTGATCGTCGGCCTCGGCCTGATGGCCTTGGTCGCGTACTTCGTGCCGTGGCGCGATCGGCTGATCTGGAGCGACGACTCGGGCAAGCGCTCGTTCGACGGTGCGATCGAAGGCGAGTGGAAGTCCGAAGCGATCGATTTCGCGTTCGACGTTCGCCCTGCGGACCTGCCGGCCGCGCTCGCGACCGCGACGAACGCCGCCGACGGAGTCGCGAAGGTCCACGTCGTCCGCGACGAGCACGTCGACTGGCGGCCGGGGCTCTTGCGTGTGTTCCGCGAGCTCGACACCTCCGGTCTGCTGAAAGCGTTCGCGTGTCTGTGCTGCGGACTGACTTTCACTGTGCTTCGTTGGTGGCGCTTGTTGCTCGCCGCGGGTTGCCGCGCGACGCCGTTCCAATCGTTGCGGCTGACGTTGCTCGGGATGTTCTTCAACATCGTCGTGCCCGGGTTGACCGGCGGAGACGTGATCAAGGCGGTGCTGGTCGCGCGCGAGAGCCCGGGCAAGAAGACCGAAGCGGTGATCTCGGTGTTCGTCGACCGCATCATCGGGATCGTCGTGCTCGCCGCGATCGCTGCGGTGGTGATCGTCGCGACCGGCGAGAGCGCGTTCGCCGCGATCCGCACGCCGGTGATCGCGGCCGCCAGCGCGGGCGTGCTCGGCGCGTTCGTGTACGTCAACGGGACGCTGCGACGCTGGATCGGGCTCGATCGCCTGCTCGCGAAGCTGCCAGGCGGCGCGCTGTTCCAGAAGATCGATCAAGCGGTGCTCGTGTACTCGCGGCACCCGTGGGAGATGCTCGGCGCGTTCCTGCTGTCGGTCGGCAACCACCTGAGCGTGGTGCTCGGCGTGCTCGCGCTCGGCCGTGCGTTCGGCGACACGGTCGCGACTCTCGACTACTTCGTCGCCGTTCCGGTCGCGAACATCGCGACCGCGCTGCCGCTCTCGCCCGGTGGGTGGGGCTTCGGCGAAGCGGTGTTCGGCACGTTGTGGGAGATGCTCGGTGGCAGCGCCTCGCTCGGCATCGCGACCAGCGTCACGTTCCGACTCCTCTTGCTCTCGTTCGGCCTGGTCGGCGGACTCTTCCTGCTGGTGCCGGGCGGTCGGCTCGACCTCGAGCAGGTCGAGCGCGAGTCGAAGAGCTGAGGTCCGGCGGCGTCTTCGCCCGGCTGCTAGTTCCAGAAACCCGGGCGCTCGCCTATCCTCTGCGCCCTTTCGTCTTTCGAGGAAGCGCATGTCTCTCGTCGTCATCGGAACCCTGGCTTACGACTCCATCGAGACGCCCTACGATCGCCGCGCGGACGCGCTCGGCGGTTCGGCGCTCTACTTCTCGGTCGCTGCCGCGAACTTCGGCATCGTCCGACTGGTCGGCGTCGTCGGCGAGGACTTCAAGACGCCCGACCTCGAAGGCCTCGCACACCGTGGCATCGACGTGCGCGGAGTCGAGATCGCGAAGGGCAAGACCTTCCGTTGGTCGGGCCGGTACGAGGCCGACTGGAACACGCGGCACACGCTGGACACGCAGCTCAACGTGTTCGAGCACTTCGATCCGAAGCTGACGCCCGCGTGCCGCGACGCGTCGTTCGTCTTCCTCGCCAACGCCGAGCCGCGCGTTCAGATGAAGGCGCTCGACCAGGTCCACAACCCCGCGTTCGTCGTCGCCGACACGATGAACCTGTGGATCGACATCCGGAAGGACGACCTGCTCAAGCTGCTCGCCCGCGTCGACGGCGTCGTGCTGAACGACGAGGAGGCGCGCATGCTGACCGGCGAGAAGAACCTGATCCGCGCCGCGCGCAAGGTGCTCACGTTCGGGCCGCGCTACGTGATCTTGAAGAAGGGCGAGCACGGCGCGTTCCTGATCGGCGAGGACGCGCACTTCTCGCTGCCCGCGTACCCGGTCGACGAAGTCGTCGATCCGACCGGCGCAGGCGACTGCTTCGCGGGCGGGTTCATGGGCTACGTCGCCTCCGCGCAGAGCATCGAGCCTCGGACGCTGCGCCGCGCGATGCTGTACGGCACCGTTACGGCGAGCTTCTGCGTGCAGGGCTTCTCGATCGAGGACATCGGCAAGCGCACGCGCAGCGACGTCGAGTCGCGTTTCAACGAGCTGCTCGACATCACGTCGGTCTGACGCGTCGGAGCGGGACCTTGAGCGCTCGGCCGAGGCTCTTCGTCGCGCTGATGCTCGGCCGCGAGCTCGGCGAGCCGCTCGTCCGCGCGGTCGACGCCGCGCTGGGTGCCGTTGCCGTCGGCGACGGAGCCAGGCCTCCGGGCTTGCGGCGGTACGCGCCGGCGGACCTCCACCTGACGCTCTTCTTCCTCGGCGCGACCGCTTCGGACTCGATCGAGCCGCTCAGTCGCGCGCTCGGCGCGCTCTCGCTCCGCCACGGGCCGTTCGACCTCCGCGTCACCCGGGCCGGCGCGTTCCCGGCGCGTGGGAAGGAGCGCGTGCTCTGGCTCGGCGTCGACGAAGCGCGGGCGGGCGGGCTCGAGCGGCTCGCCGCGGACGTCGCCGACGCGTGCACCGCGCTCGGCGCGCGGGCCGAGGCCCGGCCGTGGCGAGCGCACGTGACGGTCGCCCGGGCGCGCGAGCGCACGCGGGTGCGGGTGCGGGTGCCCGAGCGCTTTTTCGACCTGGATCCCGGACTCGGATGGAAACCGACGCGACTCCAGCTGGTCGAATCCCTCGCCGGCCGCGAGCGGGCGGAAGGAGAGCGCGAGAGGTACCGCGTCGTCGCGGACTTCGCGCTCGCGACTCGCTAGCATGGGCGCCGGGCTGACCTTTCTTTCGCGAGAACCACTCATGAGCAGCGTGTCTTCGAACTCCGATACCAAGGACGCCGCGCCGCAACCGGACGCGCAAAAGCAAAAACTCCTCAGCGCCGCCTTGGGCGAGATCGAGAAGAGCTACGGCAAGGGCGCGATCATGCGCCTCGGCGAGAAGAGCGCGGACGTCGAGCTGCGCTGCGTGCGGACCGGCGCGCTGTCGCTCGACATGGCGCTCGGCGGGCGCGGCCTGCCGCGCGGCCGGGTCGTCGAGATCTTCGGGCCCGAGAGCTCGGGCAAGACGACCCTGACGCTCCACATCATCGCGCAGGCGCAGGCCGCGGGCGGCATCGCCGCGTTCGTCGACGCCGAGCACGCGCTCGACCCGGCGTACGCGCGCAAGCTCGGCGTCAAGCTCGACGACCTGTTGGTCAGCCAACCGGACAACGGCGAGCAGGCGCTCGAGATCGTCGAGACGTTGGTGCGCTCCAACGCGGTCGACGTGGTCGTCGTCGACTCGGTCGCGGCGCTCGTGCCGCGCGCGGAAATCGAAGGCGAGATGGGCGACTCGTTCGTCGGCGTGCAAGCGCGGATGATGAGCCAGGCGATGCGCAAGCTGACCGGCGCGATCTCGAAGTCCGAGTGTCTGGTGATCTTCATCAACCAGATCCGCGAGAAGATCGGCGTGATGTTCGGCAGCCCCGAAACCACCACCGGTGGTCGCGCGCTGAAGTTCTACGCGTCGGTGCGCCTCGACATCCGCCGCATCGGCCAGATCAAGGAAGCGGAAGAGGTGATCGGCAACCGCACCAAGGTGACGGTGGTCAAGAACAAGATCGCGCCGCCGTTCCGCAAGACCGAGTTCGACATCCTGTTCGATCGCGGGATCAGCTACGAGGGCGACCTGATCGACCTCGCCGTCGAGAAAGGCGCGATCCTGAAGAGCGGCACGTGGCTGTCCTTCAAGCACCCGAAGGATGGCGAAGTGCGCCTCGGCCAAGGCCGCGAGAAGGCGCGCGCGCTGCTGATCGAGCATCCGGCGCTCGCGAAGGAGATCGAGGCGCAAGTGCGCGCCAAGTTCGCCGCGTCGCTGGAAACTCCGGCGACCGCCGCGGCCGCGGCGGCGACCGCAGCCGCGAGTTCCGCCGCGACCGCCTCCGGCAACGCGGCGGCGCCGAGCTCGGCAGCCGCGAAGCCGACCGAGGATCCGCGCAGCGTGGTCCGACCGGTCAAGGCTCCGGCGAAGAGCTGAGCTTCGCTATCGCCCCGCTGCGCGTGCGACGCGCGGCGCGAGAGTTCCCACGGCGCCCGGCGCTTCAAGCGCACGGGCGCCGCGCTTAGACTCGTCGCCCTTTCGAGCCGATCCGCCGTTCGAGCCGACCCCGAGCCACCTCCATGACCCAAGCTTCCCAGCCGCTGAAGAGCGCGGCGCGCGTGCGCGCCGACTTCATCGAGTTCTTCCAGGCGCGCGGACACCGCTTCGTGCCGTCGAGCCCGGTGTTCCCGCAGGACGACCCGACGCTGCTCTTCACCAACGCCGGGATGAACCAGTTCAAGGACGTGTTCCTCGGCACCGGCAAGCGCGACTACACGCGCGCGGTCAACACGCAGAAGTGCATCCGCGTGTCCGGCAAGCACAACGACCTCGAGGAAGTCGGGCTCGACACCTATCACCACACGTTCTTCGAGATGCTCGGGAACTGGTCGTTCGGCGACTACTTCAAGCAAGAGGCGATCACGTGGTCGTGGGAGCTCTTGACCAAGACGTGGGCGATGCCGAAGGACCGCCTGTGGGTGACCGTCTTCGGCGGTGACCAGAAGGACGGGCTGCCCGCCGACGACGAAGCCGAACGCATCTGGCGCGAGTGCACCGACATCGACCCGACGCACATCCTGCGCTTCGACCGCAAGGCGAACTTCTGGGAGATGGGGGAGACCGGTCCGTGCGGGCCCTGCACCGAGATCCACATCGACCGCGGCGCACCGGGTTCCGATCCTCGCGACGGCGCGAACCCGAAGCTCGGCGTCAACGCCGGCAACGAGCGCTTCATCGAGCTCTGGAACAACGTCTTCATGCAGTTCAACCGGCAGGACGACGGCTCGCTCGCGCCGCTGCCGGCGAAGCACGTCGACACCGGCATGGGGCTCGAGCGGGTCACCGCGGTGCTCCAGGGCAAGCGGTCGAACTACGACACCGACCTCTTCACGCCGATCTTCCGGCGGATCGAGACGCTGACCGGCACGCGCTACGGCGACGATCCGCAGGTCGACATCGCGTACCGCGTGATCGGCGACCACCTGCGCGCGCTGTCCGCGGCGTTCGGCGACGGACTGCTGCCGTCGAACGAAGGCCGCGGGTACGTGCTGCGCCGCCTGTTGCGCCGCGCGGCGCGGTTCGGCCGCCAGCGGATCGGGATGCAGAAGCCGTTCCTCTTCGACGTCGTGCCTGCGGTCGGCGAGGTGCTCGGCGAGGCGTTCCCGAACATCCGCCAACGCGAGGAGCACATCCGCTTGCTCGTGCGCTCCGAGGAGGAGTCGTTCGGCGCGACTCTCGAGCGCGGGCTCGTGTTGTTCGCCGAGCTTGCCGGTCGCGTCGAGAAGAACCCGAAGAAGGAGCTCGCCGGCGCCGAAGCCTACGACCTCTACGCGACGTACGGCTTCCCGCAGGACCTCGTCGAGCAGATGTGCCGCGAGCGCGGTTGGACGCTCGACGCGCGCGGCTGGGACGCGGCGGAGGAGAAGCACCGCAACGCGTCGCGCGCGGAAGGCGCGTTCCGACAGTTGCTCTCCGCGGAACAGCTCGGCGGCCTCGCCGCGACCGAGAGCACGTACCACGCCGACGACACCACCTCGACGGAGCTCGAGACGACCGTCGTGCGCCTGTTCCAGACGCCGGGCCAGAAGGACCGCTTGGTGCTCGCGCAGAGTCCGTTCTACGCCGAGAGCGGCGGCCAGATCGGCGACGCGGGTCGCATCCACGCCGCGGACGAGAGCTTCGTCTTCGACGTCGAGGACACGAAGAAGCTCGGCGACATCGTCGTGCACGTCGGCCAGGCGAAGGGCGTCGCGCGCGAAGGCCTCGACGTGATCGCGCGCGTCGACGCGGAGCGCCGCGCCGCGACGCGCGCGCACCACACCGCGACGCACTTGCTGCACAAGGCGCTGCGCACGGTGCTCGGCGAGCACGTGACGCAGCAGGGCTCGTACGTCGGGCCCGATCGCTTGCGTTTCGACCTCTCGCACCCGAAGGCCATTTCGGCGGAGGACCTCGAGCGCATCGAGCGTCTGGTCAACCACGAGATCGCGAACAACCAGCGGGTCGCGACCAGCATCGAGAACCTCGCCGACGCGAAGGCGCGCGGCGTCACCGCGCTGTTCAGCGAGAAGTACGCCGACCGGGTGCGCGTCGTCGCGGTCGGAGGATTCTCGGCCGAGCTGTGCGGCGGAACCCACGTCCGCGCGGCGGGGGACATCGGCCCGTTCGTGATCGTCTCCGAGCGCGCGCTGCAAGCCGGCGTGCGCCGCATCGAGGCGGTCGCGCGCGATCGCGCGGTCGAGTTCATGCAGGCGCAGCGCCGCACGCTCGACGGCGCGGCTCGCGCGCTGAAGACCAGCCCCGACGAGCTCGCGACCCGGATCGAGCAGCTCCAGAAGGAGCTCAAGGAGCTCAAGAAGAAGGGCGAGAAGAGCGCGGTCGCCGACGTCGGCACCGCGTTCGAGAAGCTCAAGGCCGCGCGGACCGCGCGCGGCGGCGTGCAGTGCACGGTGCTCGACTTCCCCGAGCTCGACACCGCCGCGCTGCGCGACCTCGGCGACCGCGCGCGCTCGCTCGGCGGCGACCAGGCGATCGTGCTCTTCGGCCGCGCCGAGGGACGGGTTCCGTTCCTGATCGCTTTCGAGGGCGCGCCGCTCGCGAAGGGCCTGAAGGCGGGCGAACTCGCCGGCAAGGTCTCGGCGCTGCTCGGCGGCGGCGGCGGCGGCAAGCCGGCGCTCGCCCAGGGGCAGGGACTTTCTCCCGACAAGGTCTCGGACGCGGTCGCCGCGGCCCAGGCCTACCTCGCGGCGCTGGGCTGATCGTCGCGCCCGGCGAGCGCTCGTCGCCGGTGCCCCGTTGATGCCGGTGACGCCGGTGACGCGCGTTGACACCCCCCTGAGCTCCAGCTAGCATCCCCGCCCTTCTCGGCCGCCTTGACGCGGCTCATCGACCCGCAAGGACGACCGCCATGCCCAATCCGAAACGACGCCACTCGAACCAGCGCACCCGCTTGCGCCGGACGCACTACAAGATCAAGGCGTACGCCCCGAACCACTGCGGCCGTTGCGGCGCCGCCGTGCGCTCGCACCGCGTGTGCGACAACTGCGGCTACTACGGCTTCTCGAAGGGCGGCGAGAAGAAGGGCACCGACGTCCTGCAAAAGGAAGTCTTCTAGGCCCGCCTGCCCGCGCTGATCATGGCAGCGTCGCGTATCGCGCTCGACGTGATGGGGGGCGACCGCGCCCCCGAAGCCACGCTCGACGGAGCCCTGCTCTCCGTTTCTCCGCAGGCCAAGCACCGCATCGAGCCCGCGCGGCTCGTGCTGGTCGGTGACAAGCCGACGATCGAGGCCGGGCTCGCCGCTCGCGGCGGCAATCCGGGCTTCGAGATCGTTCATGCGAGCCAGGTGATCGGCATGGCCGAGTCGCCCGCGACCGCGCTGCGCGCCAAGCCCGATTCGTCGATCAGCGTCTCGATGGCGTTGGTCAAGAAGGGGCTGGTCGGCGCGGCGGTCAGCATGGGCAACACCGGCGCGATGGTCGGCGGCGCAACGCTGCTGCTCGGCACGCTCGAAGGCGTCAAGCGCCCGGGCATCGCGGTCGCGGTCAACCTGACCGGCAAGCCGGTGACGCTGCTCGACATGGGCGCGAACACCGCACCGAAGGCGCAGCACCTGATCCAGTACGGGCTGATGGGCTCGGTCTACGCCAAGGACTGCCTCGGCGTCGGCGAGCCGCGCGTCGGCCTGCTCAACATCGGCGAGGAAGAGGGCAAGGGCACCGACCTGCTCAAAGAGGCCTACCCGCTGTTCAAGACGAGCGGCCTGAACTTCGTCGGCAACATCGAAGGTCACGACATCTTCCGCCAGTCCGCGGACGTGGTCGTCACCGACGGGTTCACCGGCAACGTCGTGCTCAAGCTGCTCGAAGGGTTCTCCCAGTTCATGCTCCAGCTCGTCCTGGGCGAGCTGAAGGCCCACGGCGCGGAATGGGCGGGCGAGGCGCTCGCACACGTCAAGAAGCGCGTCGACTACGCGGAGTACGGCGGGGCGCTGCTGCTCGGAGTCCAAGGCACGGTGGTGATCGGCCACGGCCGCTCCGACGCGACCGCGGTGTCGAATGCGATCGGCCAAGGCGCTCGCGCGATGGACGCGCACGTCAACGAGCACATCGTCGCGGGGCTCGCGAACGCGGGCGCGCAAGCTTGAGCCCACGTCCGACCGCGATCTTCTCCGTCGAAGCGCGCCGCGGCGCCGCTACCATGGTCGCCGTCCGCCCCAGCGTCGTCCGTGTGCCGCGTGCGAACGCGTCGCTCAGCGCGACGATCGCAGCCACCCTTTGGAAGGAGTCTCTATGACCTCGCGCGTGCGCGTCGGCATCGCCGGAACCGGGGCTTGCATGCCCTCGCGGGTGATGACCAACCACGACTTCGAGAAGCTCGTGGACACGTCCGACGAGTGGATCCAACAGCGCACCGGCATCAAGGAGCGGCGCTTCGTCTCCGAGAACGAGTGCACGAGCGACCTGTGCGTCACCGCGGCCCAACGCGCGCTCGAGGCGGCGGGGATGCAAGCCTCCGAGCTCGACCTGGTGGTCACGGGCACGCTGACGCCCGACTACCTGCTTCCGGGCGTGTCGTGCCTGGTGCAGGACCGCATCGGTGCGAAGAACGCCGGCGCGTTCGATTGCAGCGCGGCGTGCACGGGCTTCCTGACCGCGCTCAGCATCGGCGAGGCGTTCGTCGGCTCGGGGCGCGCGAAGGCGGTGATGGTGCTCGGCGCGGAGTCGCTGTCGCGGTTCCTCGACCTCAACGATCGCACCTCCTGCATCATCTTCGGCGACGGAGCGGGCGCGGTGGTCCTGCGACCCTGGGAACAGTGCCGCACTGGCGAAGTGCTGCGCACGACGCTCGGCGCGGATGGCTCGGGCTACGAGTTCATCCACATGAAGGGCGGTGGCGCGAAGACGCCGCCGACCGCCGAGAGCGTCGCGCGCGGCGACCACTTCATCCGCATGCGCGGTCGCGAGGTGTTCCGTTTCGCGGTGACCAAGATGGCCGACCTGATCGTGCAGATGGCCGAGGGCCACTCGTACGAGGAGATCGGGCTGATCGTCCCGCACCAAGTCAACGCGCGGATCATCGAGTCCGCGATGGAGCGCGTCGGCTGGCCGCTCGACAAGGTCTTCATCAACATCGACAAGTACGGCAACACGTCGGCCGCGACGGTGCCGGTCGCGTTGGACGAAGCCCGACGCGCGGGCCGGCTCGAGCCGGGCAAGCTCGTGATCTCCGTCGCGTTCGGCGCCGGGCTCACGTGGGGCGGCACGCTGATCCGCTGGTGACCGCGATCGGTGCGAGGCGCAATCCGACGGACGCGTGGTGAACGCTTGGTGAACCAAGGAAACGAGCGATGAGCGAAGGCGTGCTGTTCCCCGGCCAAGGCGCCCAGTTCGAGGGCATGGGCCGCGATTGGTGCGAGGCCTTTCCGACCGCGCGCGAGACGTTCGCGCGCGCGAGCAAGGTGCTCGGGTTCTCGCTCGAGGACGCGTGCTGGTCGAAGGGCGAGGAGGTCAATCGGACCGACGTCGCCCAACCCGGCATCTTCGTCACGAGCGCGGCGATCGTGAACGTGCTGCGCGAACGCGGCTACGATCCGATGAGCGCGGCGTTGAGCGCCGGGCTCTCGCTCGGTGAGTACACGGCGCTGTGGTTCGCCGACGCGCTCGACTTCGACGACGCGGTCCGGCTCGTCCGGCTGCGCGGCGAAGCGATGCAGGACGCGAGCCAGAAGATCCCGAGCTCGATGGTCAGCTTGATGGGCGCGACCGAAGAGCAAGCGTTCGCACTCGCCGCGGTCGGAGCGACGAAGGGCATCTGCTCGGTCGCGAACCTCAACGCGCCGGGGCAGATCGTCGTCGCGGGTGAGATCGCGGCGCTCGATGCGGTCGAAGCCGCGGCGAAGGATCACGGCGTGCGTCGCACGCGGCGCCTGGTGGTCGCCGGCGGCTTCCATAGCGAGTGCATGCGACCGGCCGCCGATCGGCTCGCGCGGGCGCTCTCGGAGGTGACGATCCGCGCGCCGCGCATGCTGTTCGTCACCAACGTCACCGGCGAGCCCGAGCAGGACCCGGCGAGCATCCGCTCGAATCTCGCGCAGCAAGTGTGCGCACCGGTGCGGTGGGAGAAGAGCATGCGCGGCGCGGTCGCCCGCGGCATCACTCGCTACCTCGAGCCCGGCCCGGGCAAAGTGCTGGCCGGGTTGTTGGGCAAGATCGCGCCGGAAGCGGTCGTACGCTCCGCGGCGACGCCCGCGGACCTCGCCACCTGATTCCACGCGGCTCCGCCGACGCCCCGCGCGCGCTCGAAACTGCTTGCATTGGCGCCCCCTCGGCGCTCGAATCGGCACCGCTTCTTCTCCCGAACGTGACTCAGAACCTCGATCGACACCTCGACGGCCGCGTGG
The DNA here is from genome assembly GCA_020847695.1 of Planctomycetota bacterium. Classification (GTDB taxonomy): domain Bacteria; phylum Planctomycetota; class UBA1135; order UBA1135; genus JACRIN01. Next base: position 25,365 of record JADLBP010000075.1, on the reverse strand, counting down.
CTTTGGTGACCGGCGCCTCGCGCGGCATCGGCCGGGCGATCGCGTTGAAGCTCGCCCAGCGCGGCGCCAAGGTCGCCTGCGTCGCGACCAGCGCCGACCGCGCGCGCGACACCGCCGAGCAATGCGCCGCGTTCGGGGTCAAAGCGTCGCCGTTCGGAGTCGACGCGGCGAGGACCGCGGCGGTGACCGAGCTGGTCAACCAAGTCGTCTCCGAGCTCGGCGGCCTCGACATCCTGGTCAACAACGCCGGCATCACGCGCGACCAGCTGATCCTGCGGATGAGCGAGGACGAGTTCGACCAGGTGATCGCGACCAACCTGAAGGGCGCCTGGAACTTCTGCCGCGCCGGCGCCCGCACGCTGATGAAGTCGCGCGGCCGGATCATCAACATCTCGTCGGTGGTCGGCCTGACCGGCAATGCCGGACAGTCGAACTACGCCGCGAGCAAAGCGGGCCTGATCGGCCTGACGCGTTCGCTCGCCAAGGAGCTCGCTTCGCGCGGCGTGTGCGTCAACGCCGTCGCGCCCGGGGTCATCGAGACCGACATGACCGCCGCGCTGGACGAAAAAGCGCGCGCCGGGCTGCTCGAGTCCATCCCGCTCAACCGCATCGGAACGACGGAGGAGATCGCGCTCGCGGTCGACTTCCTGGTCGGTCCGGGCGGCGCCTACATCACCGGCCAGACCCTGGTCGTCGATGGTGGGCTGTCGATCTAGCCAAAGACCCCCGTTTCATTCCCCCCTGGAGGCATCAAGGTGACGAACCCGTCGGTTGAGGAACGTGTGATCAAGATCGTGTGCGATCAAATGGGCACCACGCCCGACAAGATCACGCAAGAGACGTCCTTCATCAACGACCTCGGCGCGGACTCGCTCGACACGGTCGAGCTGGTCATGGAGTTCGAGGACGAGTTCGAGATCTCGATCCCGGACGAGGACGCCGAGAAGATCCAGTCGGTCGGCGACGCGATCAAGTACATCAAGTCGAAGAGCTAGCGTTCCGTCCGCGCCTCGTTCGGCGAAGTCGGCGCGTCCGACCGGCCGAGCGCGGGCGCTGGAGTCCGGCTCGAGGTCCTCGCGAAAGGTGCGCACATGCGTCGTGTGGTGATCACTGGTTTGGGCACGATCAATCCGCTCGGCAACGACGTGGAGACGACCTTCCGTCGGATGCTGAACGGTGAGAACGGCGTCGGGCTGATCACCAACTTCGACACCAAGGACTACGCGGTCCACTTCGCGGGCAACGTCCAGTTCGATCCGGCGTCGCACTTCTCCGTGCCGGACATGCGCAAGCTCGATCCGTTCACGATGTGGGCGCTGGTCGCGACGCGCGAGGCTCTCCGCGACGCGGGGCTCGACGTCAAGAACGAGCCCGAGCAGGCGCGCGAACGCTACGGCGCGATCGTGGCGACCGGCATCGGCGGCATCACCGGCATCGAGGAGCAGTTCCTCGGTCTGCTCGAGAAGGGCCCGCGCCGCGTCAGCCCGCACTTCATCCCGCGCATCATGGCGAACGCCGTCGCGGGCCAAGTCGCGATCGACAACGGCTTGCTCGGGACGTGCTTCACGACCTCGAGCGCGTGTGCGTCCGCCGGCCATGCGATCGGGATGGCGTGGCGCGCGATCCAGTGGGGCGACTGCGACCTGGTGATCACCGGCGGCGCGGAATCGGCGACGACGCGGCTCGGGCTCGCGGGCTTCTGCTCCGCGCGCGCTCTCTCGACCCGCAACGACGATCCGGGCGCGGCGTCGCGACCGTTCGACAAGGACCGCGACGGCTTCGTGATGGGCGAAGGCTGCGGCATCCTCGTCTTCGAGGAGTACGAGCGCGCGAAGAAGCGCGGCGCGAAGATCTACGCCGAGGTCAAGGGCTACGGCTCGACCGACGACGCGTTCCACATCACGGCGCCTCAAGAGGACGGCAAGGGGCCGGCGCGCGCGATCCGCGAGGCGTTGCGCCACGCGAAGGTCGATCCGACCCAGATCGACTACGTCAACGCGCACGGCACCAGCACCGAGTACAACGACGCGATCGAGACCAAGGCCGTGAAGATGGCGCTCGGCGATCACGCGCACAAAATTTCCATGTCGTCGACGAAGTCGATGATCGGGCACTTGCTCGGCGCGTCGGCGGCGATCGAGCTGGTGGTCACCGCGCTCTCGGTCCATCGCAACGTCGTCCACCCGACGCGCAACTGGACGACCCGGGATCCAGCCTGCGACCTCGATTACGTGCCGGGCAGCGCGCGCGAGCTCGTGGTCCGCAACGCGATCTCGAACTCGCTCGGCTTCGGCGGCCACAACGTCTGCATCTGCGTCGGAAAGCCGGCCTGAGTGCGGCTTTCGTCGCAGTCACGAGCCCGGTAGAATCCGTTTACCCTCTCTCTCATCGGCCCGGCCGCCGTTCGCGTGCGCCGCGCCTCGCCCGAATCCACTCGGCCCCGCTGGGGCCGGCAACTACGCCCCGACGGGGCCGGAGTCGTCACCGTGCACAAGAAGTTCCAGGACCTGCTCCACCAGTACAAGCTCCAAGTCTTCCACCTGGAACACGATACGAAGAGCGTGGAAGAGCTGACGAAGGAGTGCTTGCACGTCACCGACGACGTGCTGAAGCAGAAGTTCCACTACCACTTCCACAAGCTGGCCGACGCCAACCGCGCGGAGATCATCAACATGATCAACAACTACACGCGCGAAGCGATCCTGCCGAACGTGATCGAGAAGATCGTGCTGCGCCAGATCAAGCTCGAGAAGCGCATCCAAGCGCTGACGGAGTTCAACCAGAAGCTCCTCGAGCTGCTGTCGGAAGACCGCAGCGCCGAGAAGGTCGGTCGCTGACCGGCCGGTCGACGCAGCGTGCGAGCGTTGCTCGTCGACGAGCGCGGCGTCCAGCTTCGCGATGACGTGCCCGCACCGACGCCCGAGGACGGCGAGGTGCGGGTTCGCGTTTCCAAGGTCGGGTTGTGCTCGACCGATCTCGCGCTCGCGCGCGGGTACATGGGCTTTCGCGGCGTGCCCGGACACGAGTTCGTCGGGGTCGCGTTGGAGGGCGCGCTGCGCGGCCGCCGCGTCGTCGGGGAGATCAACGCGGCGTGCGGCCGCTGTCCGACCTGCCTCGCCGGCGGCGACCGGCATTGCCCGCGACGCAGCGTGCTCGGCATCCTCGGGCGGCCGGGAGCGCTCGCCGAGGAGCTGCGCTTGCCCGCTCGGAACTTGCGGGCGGTGCCGGACTCGGTCGGCGACGATGCCGCGGTGTTCACCGAGCCGCTCGCGGCCGCGCTCGCGCTCGGCGAAGCGTGCGAGCTCGTTCCCGGCGCGCGGGCGTTGGTGGTCGGCGACGGCAAGCTCGGCCTGCTGTGCGCGCACGTGCTCGCCCGCGCCGGACTCGCGGTCACGCTCGCGGGCCGACATCCCGAACGCAACGGCCTGACCGGGATCGCGGTCGACCACGTCGGGCCGCTGGAGCGAGCGGGCGGCGGTTTCGAGCTCGCGGTCGAAGCGAGCGGCGATCCCGACGCGCTCCCCGCGTTGCTGCCGCGGATGCGGCCGCGCGGGACGGTGGTGTTGAAGACGACGACCGAGCGCGCGACCAGCGTCGAGCTCGCACCGCTGGTGGTCGACGAGCTGCGGCTGGTCGGCTCGCGCTGCGGCCGCTTCGAGCCCGCGCTCGCCGCGCTCGCGTCCGGGACGATCGCGGTCGAGCGCCTGATCGTAGCCCGCTACCCGCTCGCGGATGCCGAACGAGCCTTCGAGCACGCGGCGCGACGCGGTACGCTCAAAGTCCTGATCGAGGTCCATCCGTAGCCATGCAAACCCGCGAGCAAACACTGCGAACGCGCGCCCAGGCCGCCGGCCAGGCGCATCTCTTCGACCACTACGCCGAGCTCGAGCCGCGCGCGCGCGAGTCGTTCCTCGACGAGGTCGAGTCGATCGACTTCGAGCTCGTCGCGCACTTCGCGAAGCTCCTGTCGGCGAAGGACCCTCAAGGCGGCGGCGAGATCCGTCCTCCCGACGTTTTCGCGCTGCGGCGCGATGCGCGCGCCGAGGAGCGCGCCAAGCGAGCGCACGCGGCGGGGGAAGAGCTCTTGCGGCAGGGTCGAGTCGGCTACGTGCTGGTCGCCGGCGGGCAGGCTTCGCGCCTCGGCTACGACGGACCGAAGGGCGCGTATCGCATCGGACCGGTGACCGATCGCTCGCTCTTCGGCTGGCATGCGAGCCGCTTGCTCGCGGCGCGCAACCGTTACGGTCGCCCGGTGCCGTGGTACGTGATGACGTCGCCGGCGAACGACGCGCCGACGCGTGCGTTCTTCGCGGAACACGATTGGTTCGGGCTCGATCGCGGCGACGTGTTCTTCTTCAGCCAGGAGATGGTGCCCGCGCTCGATTTCGAGGGCCGCATCCTGTTCTCCGGTCCGGGTCGCCTCTTCCTCTCGCCGAACGGCCACGGCGGCACGCTGCTCGCGCTCGAGCGCTCCGGCGCGCTCGCCGACGCTCGCCGACGCGGGGTCGAGCAGCTCTCGTACTTCCAGGTCGACAACCCGCTCGCGCCGCCCGCGGATCCGCTGTTCCTCGGTCTGCACTTGCTCGCGAGCGCCGGGATGTCGAGCAAGGTCGTCGCGAAGCGCAACGCGGCCGAGAAGGTCGGCGTGATCGGCTTGGTCGACGGTCGCACGAGCTGCATCGAGTACTCGGACTTGCCCGCGGATGCGCGCGAAGCCCGCGATGCGCGCGGCGAGCTGCTCTACGGCGCCGGCAACATCGCGATGCACGTGCTCGACGTCGGTTTCGTCGAGAGCCTGACCACCGGGGGCCTGAAGCTCCCGTGGCACGTCGCGCGCAAGTCGATGAACGTGTGGGAGCGAGGCGTCGCCACCCAGAAGCAGGGCGCGAAGTTCGAGACCTTCGTGTTCGACGCGCTGCCGAAGAGCGCGAGCTCGGTGACGCTCGAGGTCGCGCGCACGCACGAGTTCAGCCCGGTCAAGAACGCGAGCGGCGAGGATTCGCCTGCGACGTGCCGCGCGGATCTCTGTCGCTTGCACGCGGAATGGGTCGCCGCGCGCGGGCTGCCGCTGCCGGAGCCGACCGGAGACGGCGTGCACCCGGTCGAGATCGATCCTGTGCTCGCGGATCACCGCGAAGCGTTCTTGCGCGCGCCGGCGCCGAAGCCGCGCGTCGACGACAAGGGGCACGTCTACGTGTGAGGTCACGATGAGCCTGCCGACCGTCGCAGCCTTGGAGAGCTCCCGTGCGAGTGCGCTCGCGTCCGCTCACGTCGCCGTCGTCTTCGGCGGCACGTCCGGCGAGCGCGCGGTCTCCCTGATCACCGGCCGCGACGTCGCCGCGGCGTTGTCGAACGATGCCGACGGGCGAGGCCCGAAGCGCGTCACCGCCGTCGAGCTCGACGCGACCGGCCGCTGGTGCGTCGGGGGCGAGTGGCTCGCGCCGAGCGACGCGCTGCGCGCGCTCGCGCCGCTCGACCTCGTGTTCCTCGGTCTGCACGGCGGCGACGGCGAGAACGGCACGCTGCAAGGCTGGCTCGAGCTCCAAGGCGTCGCGTACACCGGTTCCGGCGCGCAGGCGTCGGCGCTTTGCATGGACAAGTTCGCGCTGCGCGGCGTCGTCCTGCAGAAGGGGCTGCGCGTCGCGCCGGGCGAGTGCGTGTCGGCGGCGGAGTGGCGGCGCGAGGCGACATCCGTGCGAGCGCGCATCGACGCGCTCGGCAGCGATGGTTGGTTCGTCAAGCCGCGTTCCGGCGGTTCCTCGGTCGCGACGACGTCGCTGAAGACTCTCGACGGGCGCCCAGGGCTCGACAGCGCGCTCGCCGCGGTCTTCGCGATCGGAGACGACGCGTTGGTCGAGGCTCGCGTTCGAGGCGTCGAGCTCTCGTGCGGCGTGTTCGAGGGCGCCGACGGCACGCTGCGCGTGTTGCCGCCGGTCGAGATCCAGCCGCGCGCCGGCGCGTTCTTCGACTACGAGGAGAAGTACGCCGCCAACGGAGCTCAGGAGTTCTGTCCGCCGCGATCGATCTCCGCCGAAGCCTGCTCTCGCGTGCAAGCGCTCGCGCGCGCCGCGCACGAAGCCGCGCGCTGCTCGGGCTACTCGCGTACCGACTTCATCGTGCCCGCGCAGGGCGAGCCGGTGCTGCTCGAGGTCAACACGTTGCCCGGGCTGACACCGCGGTCGCTGCTGCCGCAGGAAGCCGCGGTCGTCGGCATCGACTACCGCTCGCTCTGCCTCGGACTCGCCGAGGGAGCGCTCGCGCGACGGAGACCTGCGCCGTGAGCGCGAAGCTCGCCGTCGCGGTGATCGGCGCGAACGGGCGACTCGGGCGTTTCGCGTGCGAGCTGCTGCGCGGGTCGAGCGAGTTCGAGCTCGTCGCAGCGTACGGCCGTGGCGACGACTGGGGCGCGTCGATCGGTGCGAGCGGCGCGCGTGTCGCCTTCGAAGCGACGGTCGCGGGCCAAGGGGCGCGCCACGGGCTCGCGTTGCTCGGCGTCGGAGTCCGGCCGCTGATCGCCACCAGCGGCGTCACCGCCGCGGAGAACGAGGAGCTCGATCGCGCCGCGCGCGAGCGCGGTCTCGGCGGGCTCGTCGTGCCGAACTTCAGCCTGGGCTCGATCCTGATGCAGCTCTTCGCCGTGCAAGCCGCGAAGCACTTCGCCGAAGCGGAGATCGTCGAAGGCCATCATCCGCGCAAGAAGGACGCGCCGAGCGGCACCGCGCTCGAAACCGCGCGGCGGATGGCGATCGCTCGCGGGGACGATCCGGAGTGCCGCGAACCCGGGCGCGAGCCGGCGCGCGGCGAGCGAGTGGGGGGGACGACGATCCACTCGCTGCGGCTTTCCGGTCTCTACGCGCATCAAGAGGTCGTGCTCGCAGGTCCGGGCGAGACGTTGACTTTGCGTCACGACATGAGCGGGCCGGCGGCGTTCGCGCCCGGGATCGCCGCGGCGCTGCGCTACGCGGCGCGCTGTGACGGCGTCGCGCGCGGGCTCGAGCTCGCGCTCTTCGCGTAGCGATCCGAGGTCGCGCGCCGCGACGGCGAGGCCACGGCGAGGCCACGGCGAGGCCGCGGCGAGGCGGCGGCGAGGCGGCGGCGAGGCGGTGGACAGAGCGCCCCGCGCGCGGCATCATCTCGTGCCCGTGTGCCGGGGTGGCGAAATGGCAGACGCGATGGATTCAAAATCCATTTCCCGCAAGGGAGTCGGGGTTCAAGTCCCCGCCTCGGCACCACACTCTCCTTGCCGCGCGCCGTGAACGCGCTCGCGGCGCCGAGGCGATCCGCGTGGAATCCGAAGCTCGATCGCAGCCCGACGCCTTCGCGCCGAGCGCCGCGCGCGCCCTCGACGCCGCCGCGCGCGCTCTCTTGCCGGTGCTGCTGCACCGCGTGAACAACTCGACGCAGGTGTTGGTCGGTGTCGACGAGCTGCTGCGCATCGGCCGCGCGTCGGAGTTCTCGCCGGACCTGGCGCGGATCTCGAGCGACGTCCACGAAGTCGGCTGGCTGTTCGGTGTGCTCGCGGCGGGGCTCGGCGCCGACACGCTGGTCGAGCGCGTCGAGCGCGACGGGCTCGCTTCGGTCGCGCGCTGGGCGACGCTCGCGGTGCGCCGCACGGAACGCGAGCTCGAATGGACCGGCGCCGTCGGACTGCAGCTCATCGCGCCGCCGAGGCTCGCACCGCGCGCGGCGTTCGCGCTCGCGTTCGCGTGCGTGCGCGCCGCCGAGTGCGTCCAGCCGGGCGTGTCGTTGCGCGCCGAGGTCGCGCGGCGCGACGGACGGTGGGAGCTCGTGCTCTCCGCGCGCCTCGACGACGACGCGGCGGCGTGGCTCTCCGCTTTCGAGGGCACCGAACTCGCGCGCACGCCGAACGCAACGACGTGGCGCGTGCCCGCGGCGTGGTTCGCGGCGCGCGAACCGAACGCCGGCGCGGAGTCCTAGGGCTAACCCGTCGAACTCCGCGCGCGGCGGGGGAGTCGGATCAGAACAGCGTGCTCGTCGAGCTTCCGACGAACGAGCCCGTGACGCCGCCGACCAGCGCCTGGAACGCGTACTGACCCTGCAGGTCGCCCGGATTCCAGAACGTGAACGAGCCCGTGCCGCTCGCATCGGTCGGCAGCAGGAACGGGATGCGCCGGACGTTCGACGGCTTCAAGCCGGTGAAGAACTTGAACGCCGGCAAGTTGTAGACGCTCTCGGTCGGCGAGTACGCGGACTGCGGGCAGAAGAAGAGGAACAGCGTGCCGTTCGGCACGCCGCCGGTGACGGTCAACGTCACCGGACCCTGGCCGGTCGTGCCGGCGCCGCTCGCGGCGAGCACCGGGCGCTTCGGCGTCAGCGTCACGAAGTCGTCGAACGTGCCGAAGTCGGTCGTCGCGTAGACGAGCTTGGTGCCGGTGCTCGGCTGGAACGCGTCGAGCGTCGCCGCGCTTCCCTGTTCGATCACCTGGAGAGACGAGATCCACTGGCCGGCCTCGACGAGCACCGGCGAGTGCGCCTTGTCCTGCGAGACGCGCACGATGCGGTACTCGTTCAATCCGTAATTCGCTTCTGCGAGCAGCAGATCGCCGCCCTTCTCGTCGAAGTCCATCGCCGCGCCGCCGTCGAAGTCGGCGCCGAACAGCGTCGCGTTGACGTCGGTCAGACCGCCGAGTGCGACTTGCGCCGCGCTCCAACGGAGGACATCGGTCGTGCCGGCGCCGGCGGGGAACGTGGTGTCCTGAGTCGCGTAGTACAGATTGCCGGCGCCGTCGAACGTCAACGGTCCCGATGCGCCGGGGATCACGCCGATCGAAGTCCACGAGAACGGCGCGACGGTCTCGAGGCGAACCAGGTCGGTGTCGTAGCCGAAGCCGAGCGGCATCGCGCTCAAGTAGAGGCTGCCGTCGGCGCCGACTTCCGCGTCGTACGCGAGCAGCAGCGTCGTCAGTTGCGACCAACCCGAGCCATCGGTGCGGGCCTGGTAGATCCCGTGGTTCGAGCTCTCCGCGAAGAACACGGTCGAGCCATCCGCGGTGGGGGTGACGAAGCTCGCCCAAGTCACGCCGGGCAGCACGGCGAGCGTCGAAACATGGTTGCCGGTCGAGGTCCAGCGCTCGACGGAGGAACCGTCGAACGTGACCACGTCGCCGCCGGTGAGCAGGCACGCGGTCGAGCCGAAGACCGGGCTCGGCTGCGCCGCGAGCGAGAAGCCGGGCGCAGGAGTGTCCGCGTGCGCGGACGTGACGAACAAGCAGAGAGAAGCGCTCGCGAGGAGCACGGAGAAGCGATTCATGGCCGGGATGTCCTTTCGATCCTTCGTCGAAGTCAGCGACGACGTCCGTGTGGAAGTCGGCGCCGAGAATGGCCGGGCGACGAAGAGGACGAGCGGCCGAGCCGCACGTTGCGGCGTGGCTCGCGAAGGCCTCCTCGGGCTACGGCGGGTCCTGGCGGAACGCGATGGGTATCCTGACTGACGCGGATCGCCGAAGCCGCCTTCCAGGGTCGAGACCCCGTGGCTCGTTCCGTCGCCGCACGAAGTCGTGCGGCGCGGAGCGTGGCTCGGCGCGATGCGTTTCACAGTGGCGGGACCGTGCAGGAATCACACCTGCTTCCCCGTTCGCGTTCGCGCGAATTGTCTAAGAGCAAAGTGCACGGTACTCGGCGCGCGCGACCTGTCAAGCGACGGAGCCCATCGGGCCTCCGAGTCGTAAGATCTGCGACACATGACCGCCAGAGACGAAGACATCGAACGTGCGCTCGGCATCCTCGAGGCCCGCGTGCTGCAGGAACCCGGACTGCCGACCGAACGGGCCGCCGCGCGCCACGTGTTCTTCGCGGACGTGCTCGCGCCGGACGCGTTGGCCGAACGACGCTTCCGCGAGTGGTTCCTGCTCGAGCGCCCGAGCGAGGCGTGGCAGACGCCGCCGGTGCAGGAACTCGCGCACGCGGTGGTCGAGGAAGGTCTGCTCGAGGCGGACGCCGTCGCGATGCTCGTCAACTCGTTCTGCGGCGTGTTCGAGGTGACCTCGGTCGTCGAGGGCCAAGGCGCGTGGCTTCGCGATCTGCTGAGCGGCGGCGAGCATCCGTTGGTCGACCAAGAAGGTTCGTTCGCGCTCGCGGTCGACGACGTGTTGATCGGCCGATTGTTCGTCCTCGGACCGACCGCGAATCGTCTCTCTCGCGCCGCGGCGTTGTACCGCGACGCCAAGGTCCGCAAGGCGCTCGAGCGCGATCTCGAAGCGGCTCGCGCGCGCCGGCGCGGAGTGATGCGACTCTCGCAGCGTGAGCTCGAAGCGATGTTCTGGTCTCCGACGCCGGCCGCGGCGATCGACAGCGCGGTCGAGCGCGCGCGCACTTGGCTCTCGGCCTCCGGCATCGACGACGACTCGATCGCCGAGGTGTTCGCCGAGCTCGCTTCGACGCCGATCGACGAGAAACGGTGGGTGTTCGGCTCGCAGGACGTGCTCGGCGACACCCTCGAGCACCTCGCGTTCGACACCGATGTCGATCTCGAGCCCGCGCGCCGGCTGCTGCTCGCTGCGTGGATCGAGCTGACCGCGACGCCCGCGCCGGTCGCGCCGCCGCCCGAGCCGGAGCTCCCGACCGCGGCGGAAGAGCGCGACGTGCGCTCCGCGCTGGCCGCGTTCGATCGCGGGCGCAGCGAAGGTCGCGACCTCGAGAAGCTCTTCGCGGAGCTCGAACGCGACCTCGGACTGGAGGACGACGACGACCCGGCCGGCGACGTGGCTCCGGACTTCCCGGGCGTGGTCGGCGCGGTCGTCGAGGAGTTCCTCTGGGAAACCGAGCGCGAGCACGGCCCCGACGTCGCGCGCGCTCTCGCGCCGATCCGCAAGCTCTCCGATTACGGCCAAGGCATCGGCGTCTTCGAGAACCTAGGCGCGCGCGATCTCTTGACGTTCGCCACGGTTTGGTTGCCGGAGCGCGGCGAGCTCGACGGACCCGACGAGGCGCGCGCGGCGCTCGCCGCACTGCGCGCGTTCTGTGCGTGGGCCAACGAGCGGCAAGGTGTCGAGCTGGTCGAGTCGTTCCGCGTGTCGCTGGACGCGCTCGACCAATCGCTGCCGCGCATCGCCGACGCCAATCGCTTCGTCGAGCTCCGGCCGAACGCGACAGGAACGCTCTTCGAGGTGAAGGAACTCGGCGATGGCGGCGCGTGCGTGTTCGCGGACGCTCACGCAGGCTTGCGTCGCGAGGTGCTGCGGCGCGAGCTCGCTGCTCGGCTCGCCGTCGGCGATCGGGTTCGCGCGGTGGTCGAGAGCGGCAAGCTCGCGATCCTGCGCTGCTATCCGCCGGAATGCGCGGCGGTGCTCGAACGCGAGTGACGCGTGCGCTTCAGTCGCGCGCCGTCGCGGGCACCTGGACCTCGGTGACGAGCTCGCTCCAGTCCTTCACGGTGCCCGGATGGACCCAGTAGATCTCGCGGATCGGTCCGGCCTCGCGCCAACGCATGCGCTCGAGGAACGCGAAGATGCCCGGGTACGCGCGCGGCACTTCGGGATACGGACCGGCGACGTACGCGTAGACGACGGTCGTGCCCGGCAAGAGGTCACACGCGAGCGGCTCGCGCACGTCGACTCGCGAGTCGACCGGGAAGCACGCGCGCGCTCGGAGCTGTTCGGTCGGCACCTCGGCCGGATCGTCGAAGTACAGCGCGAACGGCGGCCCGGACGGTTCGATACCTTGCTCGCGCAGCGCGCGATCGGCCGACTCGAGCGCCTTGCCGATCCGCGTGTAGCTGCCGACGAGCTCGACATAGACGTAGGCCTGGTCGAGGCGCTGCTTCCAGTTGGCCTCGACGTGCGCGAACGGCGCGCGCGCGATCGGGAGGTCGGTCAGCTCGCCGACCGCGGGCCCGCCGGAGGTCGAGCCGCCGCCGGTCGAGCAAGCGAGGCAGGTTGGGAGGACGAGGGCCAGCAAGACGCGGACGACGAGGCGCAGCATGCGGTTCCTGTCGGAGAACCGGGCGGATCCCTTGAGGGCGGGAACGCGGCGTGGGAGCTGGCGCCGAGCGGCGTTGCGACGATGAGCGGCGGGCTCCGCTCGCGATGCCCTCGATGTCTGATAATGTACGTGATGTATCATTACGACTGGGCGGCAGACCCCCGCACGGCCTTTCGGCCGCTCCGGGTCCGGGATCGTCGCCTTGGTGCCGTCTCGCCCGCCCGCTACCGTGCGTCGTCGATGAGCTCCGACGCCGCCCCCGGACCCCGCCCGCTCGGCCCCGCGTTCCGCGGACGCGGGTTCGACGACTTCCAACTCGGTGAAGTGATCCGCTCCGGCGCCCGCACGCTGACCCAGGCGGACATCGGCGCGTTCGCCGGACTCTCCGGCGACTTCAACCCGGCGCATGTCGACGAGTCGTTCGCGAGCGCGAGTGCGTTCCGTGGCACGATCGCGCACGGAATGCTCGTGCAGTCGGTCGCGAGCGGGCTCGCGTACCAGACCGGCGTGTTCGACGGCACGGTCGTCGCGTTCGTCGAGATGACGATCCGCTTCCAGGCGCCTGTGCGGCCGGGCTCGAGCATCCACCTCGAGCTCACCGTCGCCGAGAAGGAACCGAACGCGGGTCCGAAGCGCGCTTGGATCCGGTTCGACGCGCGCGTGTTCGATCAGTCGGGAGAGCTCGTCCTCGACGGTCATTGGATCTTGCTCATCGCGCGCGCTCAGGCGAAGCGTCGCTACCCTGTGCGTTCGGAGGACCGCCCGGGATGACGCGCAAGTTCTGCTTCATGAATGCCCAGCGTCCGTGCGACCTGACGTGCAAGGCGGCGTTCGAGGTCGACGATCCGGTCGACAACATCGACTGCTACTTCATCTGGCTCGCGTTCCACTTCGGCGAGGGCTTCGACGAGATCCGCAAGAGCCTCGAAGGCGGCGGCGGCGCCGGCCCCGGAGCTCCGAGCGGTCCGACCGGGCCTTCGATGCCGCCGATGCCACCGGGCGGTCCGAAGTTCCCGAAGGGCTTCAGCGGGAACTGACGTTCAGCGCTTCGGCGTCGCGCCGGGGAACGCTCCGACGCCGCCGCCGTTCGGCGGCAGCCAGTCGAGCTCGAAGCCGGCGAGCGACGGTCGCTGGGTAGCGTTCGCGGCGTCGGCGTGATCGAGCGCCGTCAGCGTGCCGACGCGCGGCACCAGGTTCGTCGCCGCGTGCGCCGGGACGTTGAGGGTCGCCGCGAGCTCCCGTGCGATCTGCGCGGGCTCGGCGAGCCACAGCACGTCGCCGGACTCGTGCGACGCCGACCGATCGACCGACCCCGGCGTCGCGCTCGGGCTCCAAACCTGATCTTCGAGCCCGAACGCCGCTACGAACTCCGGTCTGCTCGAAATCCGCCGTCCGACGTGCTCGGCGCGCGCCAGGGCTTGGATGCGAGCGCGGAACTCGTCGGTCGGAGCTCGGTCTCCAGAGCAGGCGACGCACCAGATGCGCAGCGTACCGGTCATGAGCGCACTCTACCGATCGCTCCGGCGAACGTATGCGCCGGCGGTCGTGCGGGGCCTTTTCGCCACCGCGGGTTGCTCGCGGGCGCGGGCTCGGATAGGTTCCGCCGCTTCCAGCTTCCGTTCTTGGATACCTGAATGGTCCGTAGATTCTCGAGCCTCTGGTCTTCCTCGATCGGCAAGAAGGCCCTGATGTCCGTCACGGGCCTCTTGCTGATCGGCTTCCTGGTCGTCCACCTGGCGGGCAACCTCCAGTTGTTCTCGGACGACACCGGCGAGCACTTCAACGCGTACGCGGAGAAGCTGAAGAGCTTCGGTCCGCTGCTGTACGTCGCGGAGTTCGGCCTGCTCGCGTTGTTCGTCGCGCACCTCGCGCTCGGGCTGCGCGTGACGTTCGAGAATCGCGCGGCGCGCTCCCAGCGCTACGCGCTCGATCGCGATCGCGGCGCGCGCAGCTTCGCGTCGTCGACGATGGTCGTCACCGGCGTGATCGTGCTGGTCTTCGTCATCGTCCACCTGCTCGACTTCCGGTTGCGCGAGATGTCGCCGGATGGACTCGCCGCGATGGTCGTCCGACGCCTGAGCGAGCCCGCCGGCGCGCTGATCTACATCGTCGGCGTCGGTGCGCTCGGCATCCACCTGTCGCACGCCTTCCGCAGTGCGATGCAGACGCTCGGGCTGAACAACACGCGTTACGACGTCCCGATCGCGCGCGCCGGCAAGGCGGTCGCGATCGTGCTCGGCGTCGGGTTCGCGCTCTTCCCGCTGGTCTACTTCAGCGGCGCGAAGCACTCGACGCACTCCGCGTCGGTCCGCGCGGCCGTTCCGAGCACGCAGCAGCGCTCGCTCGCCGACGAGGCGGTCAGCTCGCGCGCGTCTTTCGAGTCCTCGAGCTCGGGCCACTCGGAGGAACAACGATGAGCACCCCCACCGCGACTGCCACGAACTCGAAGCTCGACTCCAAGTGCCCGAGCGGCCCGCTCGCGGACCGCTGGGAGAAGCACCGCTTCGACCTGAAGCTCGTCAACCCGGCCAACCGCCGCAAGTTCCACGTGTTGGTCGTCGGCACCGGGCTCGCCGGCGCGTCCGCCGCCTCCTCGCTCGCCGAGCTCGGCTACTCGGTCAGCGCCTTCTGCATCCAGGACAGTCCCCGCCGCGCGCACTCGATCGCCGCGCAAGGCGGCATCAACGCGGCGAAGAACTACCAGAACGACGGCGACTCGGTGCATCGCCTGTTCTACGACACGATCAAGGGCGGCGACTTCCGCGCGCGCGAGTCGAACGTCCATCGCCTCGCCGAGGTCTCCGTCAACATCATCGACCAGTGCGTCGCGCTCGGCGTGCCGTTCGCGCGCGAGTACGGCGGCCTGCTCGCCAACCGTTCGTTCGGCGGCGCGCAAGTGTCGCGCACGTTCTACGCGCGCGGGCAGACCGGCCAGCAGCTGCTGCTCGGCGCCTACAGCGGATTGATGCGGCAAGTCGGCGAAGGCAAGGTCAAGCTGTACGCGCGCCACGAGATGCTCGATCTCGTCGTCATCGACGGCATCGCGCGCGGGATCGTCTGCCGCAACCTGATCACCGGAGAGATCAAGTCGTACGCCGGCGATGCAGTGCTGCTGTGCACCGGCGGCTACGGCAACGTCTTCTACCTTTCGACCAACGCCAAGGCGTGCAACGTCACCGCGGCGTGGCGCGCGCACAAGCGCGGCGCGCTCTTCGCCAACCCGTGCTACACGCAGATCCACCCGACCTGCATCCCGGTCAGCGGCTCCCACCAGTCGAAGCTGACTTTGATGTCGGAAAGCCTGCGCAATGACGGGCGCGTGTGGGTGCCGAAGGCCGGCGACGAGAGCCGTTCGCCCGATCAAGTGCCCGACGAGGAACGCGACTACTACCTCGAGCGCAAGTATCCGAGCTTCGGCAACCTCTCGCCGCGCGACATCTCTTCGCGCGCCGCGAAACAGGTCTGCGACGAAGGCCGCGGCGTCGGCGGCAGCAAGATGTCGGTCTATCTCGACTTCCGCGATGCGATCGTGCGCGACGGCGTCGACGCGATCCGCGCGCGCTACGGCAACCTCTTCCAGATGTACGAGCGCATCACCGGAGAGGACCCCTACCGGGTTCCGATGCGCATCTACCCCGCCGTGCACTACACGATGGGCGGCGTCTGGGTCGACTACAACCTGGAGAGCACGATCCCGGGGCTGTTCGTGCTCGGTGAAGCGAACTTCTCCGACCACGGTGCGAACCGACTCGGCGCGAGCGCGCTGATGCAGGGGCTCGCCGACGGGTACTTCGTGATCCCCTACACGATCGCGTCGCACCTCGCGGGTCGAAAGTTCGGGAAGGTCACCGCCGAGCACGCCGAGTTCCGGCGCGTCGAGCAAGAGGTGCGCGAGCGCATCGAGCGGTTGAAGAACGCGAGCGGCAAGCGCAGCCCCGACAGCTTCCACCGCGAGCTCGGCCTGTTGATGTGGGACAAGTGCGGCATGGCGCGCAACGCCGGCGGACTGCGCCAGGCGATCGGCCGGGTCCGCGAGCTGCGCGAGCAGTACTGGCAGGACGTCAAGATTCCGGGCGACGCCGCGAACCTCAACAACGCGCTCGAGCACGCCGGCCGCGTCGCCGACTTCTTCGAGCTCGCCGAGTTGATGTGCATGGACGCGCTCGATCGCAACGAGTCGTGCGGCGGGCACTTCCGCGAGGAGTTCCAGACGCCCGACGGCGAAGCGAAGCGCGACGACGCGAACTACTGCTATGCGGGCGCGTGGGAGGTCGACGCGAGCGCGAGCAGCCTCGCGTGGAAGCTCCACAAGGAGCCCTTGGTGTTCGAGAACGTGAAGCTGGCCGAGAGAAGCTACAAATGAGTTCCAGTCACGACACGCACGCGGCGCACGGCGCTGCGTCCACGCACGGTGCGCACGCGGAGAAGAAGTCGCTGCGCTTGACGCTGCACGTGTGGCGCCAACGGGATCCGAACGCCGAGGGCAAGTTCGCCACCTACAAGCTCGACGACGTCTCCCCGGACATGTCGTTCCTGGAGATGCTCGACGTGTTGAACGAGCGCTTGATCGCCGGCGGCGAGGAAGCGATCGCGTTCGACCACGACTGTCGTGAGGGCATCTGCGGCGCGTGCTCGTTGACGATCAACGGTCAACCGCATGGCTTCGAGCGCGAGACGACGACATGCCAGATCCACATGCGTCGCTTCGAGGACGGGCAGACGATCTACATCGAACCGTTCCGCGCGAACGCGTTTCCGGTCGTGAAGGACCTCGTCGTCGATCGCAGCGCCTTCGACCGAATCATCGCGGCGGGCGGTTTCATCACCGCACGCGCCGGCTCCGCGCCGGACGCCAACGCACTGCCGATCCCCCAGGTCGCCGCGGATGCGGCGATGGACGCAGCGGCGTGCATCGGCTGTGGCGCGTGTGTCGCGTCGTGCAAGAACGCGTCGGCGATGCTCTTCGTCTCCGCCAAGGTGTCGCACCTCGCGCTGCTCCCGCAGGGACAGGCGGAGCGCAACAGCCGGGTGCTCGCGATGGTCGAGCAGATGGACAAGGAAGGCTTCGGCAACTGCACGAACGAGTCCGAGTGCGAAGCGGCGTGCCCGAAGGGCATCTCGGTCTCGAACATCGCGCGGCTCAACCGCGAGTATCTCCGGGCGCTCGCTTCGAGCGACTGACGCGCTCGAAATCGTCAGCCGGCGGCGAGCCCGCTGTAGTCGCCGTTAGCCCGGTGGTTAGGATGAGTCGGAGTCGCTGGCAGGCGGCTCCAGAGTCCGACGCATGCACTACGCTCGCGCAATGGCGGTCTGTCGGTCGTTCGCTCTCGGTTTGCTGGCGGACGCGTCCCTTCTCCCCCGGCGGTCGGCAGCGGCCGCGCGGCGGCTGGCGACCTCGAGTGCGGTGCATTGCACCGCGTTCGGTCTGCTGGCTCCGCTGTGGTGGCACGGCGGGTGGTTTCCGCCGGTCAAGCCGGTGCCGCCTCCGTCCGACACGACGCCCAGGACTCCCTCGCCGTCTTCCCCCCCAGCGCGCCCGGGGCCGAGCACCCCGCGCGGCGTCGGTCCCTCCACGCCGGGCCCGGCGACCCCCACGACTCCAAACACGCCGACCAGTCCGTCGTTCCCCGGTGGCATGCCGACGACGGACCCTTGGGCGTCCGACATGTCGAGTTGGAGAGTGTGGTGGCGCTTCAACCAGGACGAGTTCCTCGAGCTCCAATCGCACCTCGATCGCATGGACCTCGCGACCGGCAGCGAGGAGTTCTTCCGCGGCTCCAGCATGGATTCGGTCGACCGCCGAAGCAGCGGACCGACCGACGTCGACGAGCGCATCGTCCCCGCATTGCTCGCGGCACTTCGGCGTGACGCGTCGATCGATACCCTGACCTCGGCGATGATCGCGCTCGCCCGCATCGGCGAGCGTCCCGCTGCCGACGGCACGACGCCGCACGCGGCCGCGATCGCCCCACTGCTCTTGCACCCTCAGCAGGAGGTCGCTGAGACCGCGGCGCTCGCGCTCGGGATCCTCGGCGCGAACTCGCCGCGCAACGTCGACCTGCTGACGAGATTCGTCGCAGACGACCGCGAAGGGCTGCGGAAGTTGCACGCAGTGTCGTTCGCGAGTCCGATCTCGGAGCGCAGTCGGGCGTTCGCGACGTACGGTCTCGGACTGCTCGGCGAACGCAGTCGCGACGTCTTCGTACGGCGGTGGATCGTCCGAAGCCTGCACGCGGAGCTCGCGCAGGCTCGCGCGGACGGCTCGCGCGAGCTCGGTGCCGCTGCGATCACCGCGCTCGGTCTGGTGCCGCTCGAGCGCGCCACAGAGCGCCGGCGGTCGGACGACTCGAAGGCTCCGCGGGCGGTGGACGAACAGTTCGCGCTGCTGCTCGAGGTGTACCTGGACGAGCGCATCGAGGACGTCGTTCGAGCTCACGTGCCGCTCGCTCTCGCACGCTTGATCGAGCGCGGTCCGCCGGAGCCCGCGTGGCGCGAACGTGTCGCGAAACGACTGATGGTCGAGCTCTCCTCCCCCGCGCGCGGCGGTGCGTTGCTCCAGCGCAGCGCGGTGCAGGCTCTCGGACGGATCGCCCGCGCGACCTCCGAGCCCGTGGACCTCGAGATGCGCGCGGCGCTGCTCGGGGCGCTCGACTCCCGCGATCTCTTCGTGCGTCGGTTCGCGCTGATCGCGCTGGCCCGCGCCGGCTCCTCGCTCGAGGACCCCGCGGTTTCGGCCGCTGCCACCGACGAAGTCCGTTCGCGCTTGATCGCCGAGCTCAACGACGGCAAGTCCGGGGCGGTGAGCTGGGCCGCGCTCTCGTTGGGGGTGCTCGAGCGCAGGCTCCAGCGCGCCGGCGCGAGAACGCCCCCCCGCACGCTCGCAGCGCTCCTGCAAGCACGCAAGACTGCGCGCAGCGCCGAGGAGCGAGGCGCCCTTTCGGTCGCGCTCGGGCTGGTCGGCGATCCCGCGGCCCGCGAGCCACTGCAGTCCGCACTCGCCGAGGAACGCAATCCGGAGAACCAGGGCGACCTCGCTCTCGCGCTCGGCTTGCTCGGTGATCGCTCCGCGATCGGCCCGATCCGAGAGATCCTGGCTCGCGCTCGTTACCAGCCAAACCTCCTGAACTCGGCCGCAACGGGCCTGGGACTGCTCGGTGACGTGAAGCTCGTGCCGGCGTTGGTGGAGATGCTCGCGCGCTCCTCCACACAAGCGTCCCAAGGAGCCGTCGCGTCGGCGCTCGGTCTGATCGGCGACTCGCGGTCGGTCGAGCCCTTGATCGCGCTGTCGGCGCGCGCGGACGTGACCGAGGGCGCTCGCGCGTTCGCTCTGGTCGCGCTCGGATTGGTCGGTGATCGCGCGCTCCTTCCGTGGCGTGCGACGCTTGCGAGCGACTTCAACTACACCGCAGCGACCGCGACCTTGCTGACTCCAGAAACGTCGAGCGGCGTCCTGGATATCCTCTGATCGTCGCGTGATCGTCGCGCGCGCCCGCTCCTTCGGCGGCAGGGCTTGCTACGCAGGCGGAACGCGAGTCTCCACGCGCCGGATTGCTCTCGCGCGCTGCGAGTCCGGTTTTCGCCCCGCCACGACGTTGCGCGCGGCGTTCGAGCTCCGGGCGCAATCCGCGCCCCCACTGGCATGGCCCTTGCGCACGGCGACGCCGAAGACGATCCTTTGGGCCTGCTCGGTCTAACCCCACACTTGCTCCCATGAAGAAAATCCTGACCGCCGGCGCGCTGATCGCACTGGCTAGCCTCACGCTGCAAGACTTCTCGTACGGGCACGGTGGCACGTACCGCGGCCCTGGCGACACGGTGCCTCCCGGCCCCGGTGGTGGCGGCGGCGGCGGTGGCCCCGCGACCCCCGGACCCGGAGGCCCGTCGACTCCGGGACCGACCGGACCCGGCACCCCCGGACCGTCGACGCCCGGACAGCCTGGCACCGGTCAACCGGGCTCGCGACCGACGACCGGCCCGGCGGCGTCGGGTCCGGACCTGACGACGTGGCACTACTGGTGGGGCTTCAACAAGGAGCCCTATCTGAACCTGAAGGAGCACATCAACACCGGCACGGTGACGACCGGCAGCGATGAGTTCTTCAAGGGCACCGGCAAGTCCGGTGGCTCGAAGCAAGTGCTCCGTCCGAGCGAGACCACCATCCGCACCCAGGTCGTGCCCGCGATGATCCGGGCTCTGGAGACCGAGCGCTCGAACCACATCATCACCGGTGCGCTCGTCGCACTCGCCAAGATCGGCGATGCGAAGAACGAGAGCGGCAAGTCCGAGATGTTCGAGAAGATCCGTCCGTTCCTCGCCGCAAAGGGTGAGGCGGAGATCGGCGAGACCGCCGCGGTCGCGCTCGGCATCCTCGCGAACGACAGCCCGGAGATCGTCGATCTCTTGATCGCGCTGCTCGAAGACAAGGCCGCGGACATCCGCGGCAAGTACAAGGACGTCCAGTTCGAGAACGAGGTCCCGATGCGCACGCGCGCCTTCGCGGGCTACGGGCTCGGCCTGATCGGCTACCGCTCGACCGACATTGCGCGCAAGCAACAGATCAACGGCGCGCTCGTCGGCATGCTCGACAAGTCGAAGCGCATGGGCACGCGCGACATCCCGGTCGCATGCCTGACCTCGATCGGCCTGGTGCCGCTCGAGTTCGACGCGAACGACGACGCGCTGTCTGCCGGTCGTCAGACTCAGATCAAGACGCGCAACGACCAGCTGCGCTTCCTGCTCGAGTACTACAAGGACGAGAACCAGGAGTATCTGAACCGAGCGCACGCCCCGACGGCGATGGCGCGGCTCTTGACCGCCGAGCCGGCGGTGCCCGGCACGTCGAAGCTCCGCGGCGAAGTCGTCAAGCTGCTGACGAGCGAAGTCGCCAAGGGCACGAAGGCGAAGGACGAGGAGAAGCAATCCTGCATGCTCGCCCTCGGCCAGATCGGCGACTGTGACAACGACGCTTGGGACATCGAGATCCGCAAGGCGGTGCTCGGTGCGGGCGAGGTCATCAAGGACCAGCAGACCCAGTACTTCTCGATGATCGCCGCCGGTCAGATCGGCGGCCGGCCCGGAACCGGCGAAGGCGACCCGGTCGCCGGCATCAAGGACGTCCGCAAGACGCTCACCGAGTTGCTGAACAAGGGCAAGTCCGCGGAGAAGAGCTGGGCGGGTCTCGCGATCGGCGTCATGGAACGCGGTCTCGAGGACAACAAGATGAAGTCCGCGTGCTCGCCCGACATGGCGAAGGCCGTGTCGAATGCGTTGGCCGACGCTCGCTCCCCGGTCGAGATCGGCGCCTACGCGATCTCTCTCGGTCTGATGAAGGACCTGGATTCCAAGCTGGTGCTGACGGAGAAGTTCAACAAGGTGTCGGACGCCGACGCGCAGGGGTACTGCGCCGTGGGTCTTGGCCTGATGAACTCTTCGGATGCGATCAAGCCGATCCAGGACGTCATCCGCAAGTCGACGTACAAGCCCGAGCTGCTGCGGTCCGCCGCAATCGGTCTCGGCTTGCTCGGCGACAAGACGATCGTGCCCGAGCTGATCGACATGCTCGGTCGCGCTGGCGCGCAGTCCTCGCAGGCTGCGATCGCCTCCGCGCTCGGCTTCATCGGCGACACTCGCTCGGTCGAGCCGTTGTTGAAGTTCATCGAAGACAAGGAGAAGACCGACGGTGCTCGCGGCTTCGCCGCGGCAGCGCTCGGCATCGTCGCGGACAAGGAGCCGCTGCCTTGGAACTCCAAGATCTCGGTCGACATCAACTACCGCGCGAACACGCCCAGCTTGACGTCGCCTGACGCCGGCACGGGCATCCTCGACATCCTCTGATCGTCGAGCTTCGCCACAGCTCGCGCTTCGATCCTTCCGGGCGCCTCGATCCCTCCGCGGGTCGAGGCGCCTGGTGCTTCGAGCGGCTTTGGCCGCTGCGTTGGATTCGCAGTTCGCCCCGCTGGCGGTGCCGGCGCGCGGAGCTAGCATCGAGCGGACGGGCGCGTGCACTCGGTCCGAACCACGCCGGATTCGAGGTGCTTGGCGTCCTCTTGCAGGAGATCCCCATGAAGCTGCTCGCGCTCGGTTCCCTCGCGCTGACTGCGCTCGTCGCATTCCGTCCCGCGTTGCTGCCGCAACCCGGCTGAGGCCCGGGTGGGTGCCGAGGCGGGTCCTCGGCAGGTCCGCGTGGAGGGAGCAACGGCGGCGGTTCGACCGGGTCTCCGACGACACCGGGTTCCGCGGGAGTTCCGGCCCCGACGGGCGTGCCGACCCCAACGCCCGCAAAGCCGTCGACCCCTCGCTTGCCGGGCGAAACCGAGACCCCCGACTTCGGCGCGCCGATGACGGCCGCCGAAGACGACGTTCCGGGCTGGCAGACCTGGTGGCGGTTTCACCGAGATGCCTACCTCGAGCTCAAGGGCATCTTGGTCGCGCGCGATCCGACGACCGAGGGCGCGGGACCTTCGGCCTCGCGTTCCTCGACGGTGATCGACGCGAAGTTGCGGCCGGCGTTGCAGCGCGCGCTCCAGTCCGCCGGGGATGCGGAGCTCGTGCGCGCGGAGCTGATCGCCCTCGCCCGTACCGAAGCGAGCTGGGGGCGCGGCGACGGACTGTCGCTCTCGGACGCGGCGTCGTTCTTCCTCTCGCAGCCGAAGATCCGCGCGGTCGGTGAGGCCGCGGTGGTCGCGCTCGGCGTGCGCAAGGACGCGGCGTCGATCGCGTTGCTGAACGACCTCGTGCTCGACACTCCGGTAGGTCGCGCCGCCGTCGGTTCGACGGTCGTCGATTTCCGCACGCGTGCGTTCGCGGCGTACGCGCTCGGCCTGATCGGCGAAGCGAATGGCGAGCTGACCACTCGCAAGCGCATCGCGAGGACCTTGATCGATGCGCTGGCGGCGGATTCGAACGCGCCGTACGACCTCCAACTCGCGTTGTTGGTCGCGCTCGGGCTCGTACCGCTCGAAAACTGCGCCGATACGCCGCCGGAGGGCTCCAGCGAATTCGGGCACCTGTGTCGAGGCACCGAACTGTCGTTCCTACTCGACTTCGTGCAGGACCCCAGCCGTCACCCGCGGTTGCGCGCGCAGGCCGTGGTTCCGCTCGCGCGGCTCGCCCAGACGGCGACGCTCGAGAACTTGGACGCGATCCGCGAAGCGTTGCTCGTCCCTCTCGCGCCGGGCTCGCGCTCGCCGTCGGAAGTGCGGCAGAGCGCGATCATCGGGCTCGGATTGCTCGGAGATGCCGATCGCGATGGGCTCGACCGCGAGGTCCGGGACGCGTTGCTCCGGGAACTCGCGCGCGGCGAACGCCTCGAGCGCGGACTCGCGGCGATCTCGCTCGCGCGGGTCGCTGGACGCCCGGGGCGCGGCGAAGACTCCGCACATGGACAGGCGGAGATCGAGGCTGCATTGTTCAAAGAGCTCTCGGCCGGTCGAGGTTCGGCTCGCGCCTGGGCCGCGATCGCGTTCGGCGTGCTCGAACGCGCGCTCGTGCCGCAAGGCCGACACGTGCGCATCGACGCAGCCAAGCCGTTGCGTTCGTGGCTCACGAGCGGCCGTTCGAGCGACGAGATCGGAGCCGCGTGCATCGCACTCGGGCTGCTGCGCGATCCCGACGCCGTCGAACCGCTGGGCACGCGGGTCTCACGCGGTGACGCGCAGATCCGCGGTCACGCGGCGCTCGCGCTCGGGTTGATCGGCGACGCGACCGCCCGAGAACCCCTGTCGGCCGCATTGGCGGGCGCATCGGGCGAGCCCGAGCTCTACCGATCGATCGCGACCGCGCTGCGCTTGCTCGGTGTGCGCACGGTGCTCGACGAGATCGCATCCGCGCCGCGCGTGGAGAACGGCCCGCAGGCGAAGGTCGAAGCTGCGATGCTGCTTGGTTCGATCGGGGATGCGCGTTCGATCGATCCGCTGGTGACGTGGCTGTCGGACTCCGAGGAAGCGCCGGAAGTCAGGCGCGCGGCGGCGTGGGCGCTCGGCGAGCTCGCCGATCGTTCGCCGCGACCGTGGACGAGCTCGATCTCGGTCGACCTCCACTTCGGGCTGATGGCCTCGACGCTCGCGAGCTGGGCGCGCGACGGCTCAGGCCTGCTCGACATGCGCTGAACCGACGCGGCGCAGCCCCCATGCGACCGCCAGTACCGCTGCGCCGAGCAGCGCGAGCACGGTGGCCCGCGCGCGCAAGTTCGCATCGATTCCCGCGGTCGCGCGCGCGGCGAGTTCGTTCGCAGTGCGGCGGTACGCGTCGGCGCTCGACTTCCAAGCGTCGCGCTCGGACTCGGGCAACGCGGCCAGACCGCGATCGAGCGCATCCAACGCGTTCGCGGCGGCGACAGGATCGCGGTACGAGAGCGCGGCGGCCGCGGCGCGCTCCGCGAGCCACGCGTCCTGCGGTGCGAGCGCGAGTCCCGCTCGCGCCGCGAGCGCGGCTCCGACGTAGTCGCGGGCTCCGTAGTCGACCCAGACCGTCACTCGGGCGCGTTCGATCGGGTCGGCGATCCGCTCGGCCAGTGTTCGTCCCGCCGCGTAGTCGCCGGCCTCCACCGCCGCTCGGACGTCGTCGAACGTCTGCGCGACGGCGGGTGTCGCCGCGAGCGTCGCCAGGACGCCTGCGCTAGTGCAACGGCGCCAACCGCGCACGGCCGAGCTCCAAGGACTGCAGTTGCAGGCGATCGATCGGATTGTGGTCGTCGTCGAGCGGCGCTCGCTCGGGCCGAGTGAAGCGACGCCAATTCGCGGGATGCGTCGCCTTGCTCAGCAAGCCGTGCTCGTCGAGTGCGGCGACATGCCAACCCGGCTCCGTGGGCGCGAGCCACGCGGCGTCACGGCGGGCGAACAGCACGACGTTGCGCGCTGCGGGGATGCGCACGGCGAGCACGTCCGCCTCGTACGCAACCGCGACGGACTCGGCGAGCGCGCGGACGATCGGGTCGTCGCAACCGAACGCACCGACGTTGATCGAGAGCCACCCGCCGGGCGCCAGCGACTCGCGCGTCTCGCGGAAGAACTCTACGGTCGAGAGGTGCGCCGGGATCTCGACTTGGTTGGCGTACGCGTCGAGGACGAGCTGGTCCCACGGCCCCGGATTCGCGCGCAGAGCGGTACGTGCATCGACGCCGGCGAGCACGCGGTGGTGCTCGTCCTCGACGAGGTCGAACCAGCGCTTGCCCAACTCGACGACCACGGGATCGATCTCGATGCCGAGCGCGTCGAGACGAACGTCCTGCGGTAGCGTCGCCTCGATCACTCGGAACGCCGTCCCGGCGCCCAATCCGAGCACGCAAAGCCGCCAAGTCTCCGACGTCGCGCTCCACGCCGGCGGCAGCGCGAACGCGTCGTAGTAGTAGCCTTCGCCGAGCAATCCGGGCTTCGTCGACCAGACCGATTGGAACGAGTCGAGACCTTCGTTGACCTGCAGGATGCG
>JADLBP010000074.1 GCA_020847695.1 Planctomycetota bacterium | reverse complement strand
TGCGTGATCGCTTGACGCGAGAAGCGCGCGCGCACGCCGTCCGCGATCTGCAGCGTGATCTCGTCGCCGTCGATCGATGCGATCGTCGCGTACATGCCGCTCGACGTCATCACGCGATCGCCCTTCTTCATCGCGCTGAGCATCGCCTCGCGTTTCTTGCGGGCCTTGCGCTCGGGCATGATCATCACGAAGTAGAAGATCGCGATGATCGCGACATACGGCAGCACCCCGATCCAACCCGGCGTCGGGGAACCGCCGCCGACGTCGCCAGCGCCGGTACCAGCACCGGATCCGGCGCCGGAGGTCGCAGGCGTCCCGCCTTGAATCGTTTCTTGGATCAGCGCGAGGAGGGCGTAGGTCGGCATCGAGGTGGTCTGGAGGGCGCGTGCAGGGTTCCCGGTGGAGCGAGCGCACGCGGCTCGCGTTCCCGCCGGTCCCCACGTTCCATGGGGGCGAAGAGGCTACTAGAATCGCCGCCCGCACGAAAGCGCGCAGCGCACGGCCGAGGCGGCGTGCCCCGCCGGTCCCGTGCGAGCCCAGCCCATGACCCAAGCCGACGCCGTGCCCGCGCTCTCGAACGAGGGCCTCCGCGAAGGCATCGTCGTCGCGATGAGCGGCGGCGTCGACAGCTCGGTCGCCGCCTGGCTGCTCCGCGAGGCGGGCCATCGGCTGGTCGGGCTCTTCATGCGCAACGGGGTCCATGTCGGCGAGCACGAGTCCGCGAAGAAATCGTGCTGCTCCGTCTCCGACGCTCGCGATGCGCGGATGGTTGCGGCTGGAATGGGGATTCCGTTCCAGTCGGTCGACCTCAAGGACGAGTTCGGCGGGATCATCCGCTACTTCCTCGCGGAGTATTCCGCGGGCCGCACGCCGAATCCGTGCGCGGTCTGCAACCGCGACCTGAAGTTCGGACGCCTGCTGCGCTTCGCGCGCGAGCTCGGCGCCGCCGGCGTCGCGACCGGCCACTACGCGCAGCTCGAGCGCATCGATGGTCGCGTGCACGTGCGCCGCGGCGTCGATCGGTCGAAGGACCAGTCCTACCAGCTCTTCTGCGTCGCCGAGCAAGACCTCGCGCACGCGCACCTGCCGATCGGCGGGCTGACCAAGCCCGCGGTCCGCGCTCTCGCCGAGCGCGTCGGCTTGCGCACCGCGCAGAAGGCGGACAGCCAAGAGATCTGCTTCGTGCCTTCGAACGACTACCGGCGCTTGCTCGCGGAGCGCGGCGTCGAGCTGCACCCCGGCCGGCTGGTCGACACCGGAGGGCGCGTGCTCGGCGAGCACGCGGGCACCGAGCACTTCACGGTCGGCCAACGCCGAGGTCACGGCGTCGGCGGCGGCCTGCCGCTCTACGTCGTCGCGTTGCTGCCGGAGACCGGCACGGTGGTGCTCGGCTCCCGCGAGGAGTGCCACGCGGTTTCGATGCGGGTCCGCGAGCTCAACTGGATCGGCTTCGACGTCCCGGCCTCGCACGAGTTCGCGTGCGAGGTCCAAGTGCGCTACCACCACGCGCCCGCGAAGTGCCGCGTGCACGTCGAGGGCAGCGAGGCGACCGTCGTCTTCGACGAGCCGCAGCTCGCGGTCGCGTCGGGCCAAGGCGCCGCGTTCTACGACGGCGATCGACTGCTCGGCGGAGGTTGGATCGCGTCGAGCGCGCTGGTCCACGAGCCCGCGCAGGGCGCCGCTCGCGGCGCGTAGCATGCTCGCGCGCGGCCTCTTGCTGCTCGGAGTCGCGGCGCTCGCCGCAGGCGCGTGGCTGTCGCGGCCGAAGTTCGAAAGCGAGTGGCGTTGGCCGCCGCTGACCGTCGTGGTCGTCGATGCGTCGGCGAGCGTGCGGCGCACGCGGCCGGCGGCGGACGAAGTCGCGCTTTCCGCCGCGCTCGACGCCGCGGCGCGCGCGCGCGACGTCGGCGGCGACTTCGCGTTGCTCGCGGTCGCGCGCGACGTCCGCACGTGCCTCGCTCCGTCGTCCGCCGCGGACGCCTTCGCGCGCCTGGCCGCCGGAGAGGTCGGTTTCGAGGCCGGCGGCGACGACGGGAGCGAGAGCGCGCTCGTCGAAGCGCTCGGCGCGGCCTCCGCGCTGCTCGCGAAGCGCACCGAGCGCGAGCTCGTGCTCGTCTCCGATGGCGCCTCGACCGACGGCGACGCGACGCTCGCGTTGGCGCGACTCGCGAGCGACGGCGTCGTCGTGCGCTGCGTCCCGCTCGCGCCCGAGACGCGCTTCGACGTCGAGCTCCGCGCGCTGCGCACCAGCGAGTTCGTCGAAGCTGGCGCGCCGCTCGCGGTGCTCGCCGAGCTCAGGATCGTCGGCGACGCGACCGGGCGCAGCGGCGAGCTCGTCGTGCGCGCGACCGGCTCCCGCGGCGAGACGACGCGGCGCGTGCCGCTCGCGTTCGACCGTGACGCGACCTCGGCCCGTGTCGATCTCGGCGTCGCGGAGCCAGGCGCGATCCGGATCGACGCCGAGCTCGAATTCGCGCAGCCCGACGCGGTGCCCGAGAACGATCGGCGCTCGGCCTGGGTCGAGTGCGGCGACGCGTTGCGCGTGCTCGCGCTCGGCGACGAGCCGTGGCTCGACGAGCTCGCGCGGCTCGAAGGGCTCGATGTCGAGCGGGTCGAGCGGGTCGGGCGAGTCGGGCTCGGCGACCGCGCCGAGACCACGTCGGTCGCGGCGCGCCTCGACGCGGCCGATCTCGTGCTCGCGTGCGACGTCGACCTCCGCGAGTTCCCCGCGACGATCGCGGACTTCGTGAGGTGGGGCGGCGCGTTCGCGTACGTGCCCGGCGAAGCGACGCTCGCCGGTTGGCGTTCGAAGAGCGAAGCCGGCGCGTTGCTGCCGCTCTCGCTGGTCGACGACGACGAACGCGGCCGCGCGATCGTGATCCTGATCGACGCGTCCGGCAGCATGGCGGGCGAGGCCGATCGCGCGGCTCGCGCGGCCGCGATCGAGCTCGCGCGCGCCGCCGCGGACGACGAGCGCGTCGAAGTGCGCTTCTTCACCGATCACCTCGGGCCCGCGTACGCGCTCGGCGCCGCCGAGGAAGAAGCGCGGCGCGCGGAGATCCAGGCTCTGCTCGACGCGCGCGCTCCGTCGGGGCCGACGGCGATCGTCGTCGCGCTCGACGAGCTCGCGGAGACGCGCGCGCGCAGCCGCGATCGCGCGCTGGTGTTCCTGGTCAGCGACGGACGGGACGAAGCCGGCGCCGAGGAGCGCGACGCTCGGCGGGTCCGCGCGTCGCTCGCGGCGACCGGCGCGGAGCTCGTCGTCTGCGTGCTCGATCCCGCGGGCTCGACGCCGATCCTCGACGCGTTGCTGTTCCCGGGCGAGCTCCCGGTGCACGCCGAGACGCCGTCGGACCTCGCGCGCGTGTTCGCGCGCTCGAGCGCGCGCCGCGACGTCGACGAGGACGGCCCGATCGCGGCGTTGGTGCGGCCGGCGGGCGAGCTCGGCGTCGACACGTTCGAAGCAGGCGTCGTCTCCGGCCTGCCGCGCGAGCTCGCGCCGCTCGAGCGCAAGCTGCGCGTGCGCTCGGGGCCGCTCGCGAAGGCGCTGATCGTCGACGGCGCCGGCGAGCCGTTGCTCGCGGTCGGTCGCGTCGGGCTCGGGACGACGCTCGCGACCGCGCTCGCGCCGGACGAGCGTTGGACGCGCGATCCGAGCGCATGGCGCGAGGCGCTGGCGAGCTCCGTGCGCGCGCTGGCCCGCCGCGCGCACGCGCACACCAGCACCCGCCCGCGGGCTCGGCTCGATGCGCGCGGCTTCGAGCTCGAGAACGTGCCTCCGGAGTGGCCGGTCGAGCTCGCGCTGCGCCTCGAGCCGCTTTACTCCGCGGGTTCTCCGAGCATCGCGAGCGCCGCGCGCTCGCTCTCGCTGCGGCCCGCCGACGGCCGAGACGGCGCCGACCCGCGCCGCGTGCGACGGGTTCCCGCGCGCGAACTCGGCGGGCTCGCCGCCGGACCGCTCGCGGCCCGCGTCGCCGCCCGCGGCGCGATCGTCTGGAGCGGCACGGTCGTCCACGAGCCGCAGACCGAGTTCCGCGCCGTCCCCGAGGTCTGGCCGCCGGCGCTGCCGGCGCCCGGCCGCGTGCGCCCCGAGGACGACGGCGAAGCCGGACCGCATCGGTGGGCCACGGCGGTCCTGGCGGCGGGTGCGGCCGCGGTTTTCCTCGGTGCGGCGCTGCGCCTGGCCGGCCGGCGCTAGGCGGTCAAGGCGGAAGGGCTTTCCGCCGATAGGCCTCCCGTCGCGCCCTTCCGGTCGGCGCGCGTCGTCCAGAAAGAGGAGCTCTCGATGTCGTTCTCGTTCCGTCCCGCCGTCCGCGCGCTGTGCTTGGGCGCGTTGCTCTCCGCCTGCGTCACTTCGACCAACGCGCGCGAGGAACGCGCGGTCAGCGACAGCCCGTGGCTCGAGCCGTCGCCGGTGCTCGCCCAGCAGATCGACGAGCAGGCGCAACGCCTGCCGTGGACCCACGGCGTCGACCGCGTCGAGATCATCGCGTGGTTCGCGCGCGTCGGCGAGCCGGCGTACCCGCGTCTGCTCGACCTCGCGACCGATCCGTCGCCGGACATCGCGGGCTCCGCGCTCGCGGCGCTCGGCGCGACCGGCGACAAGCGGTTGGTCAAGCCGTTGCACGACCTCGCGTGGCCGTCGCCGCTCGAGCCGATGATCGAGCTCGAACGCGCGCGCACGCTGACGCGCCTCGGCGATTGGAGCGAGATCGCGGTGCTGATCCGCGGGCTGCGCTCCGAGGACGGGTTGACGCGCTTGCTCTGCATCCAAGCGCTCGCGGACGCGACCGGCGACAAACTCGGCTACGACCCGCGCGCCAACGAGCTCGATCGCGAAGCCGCGGCGAAGCAATGGGATGCGTGGCTCGCTCGCCGACGCGGCGAGGGGATCCTCGCGAAGACCCAGTGACCGGCGGACGGCCGGCGGTACTGGATGCGCGGCGGCTCCGGGCCGCTCAGGCGCGTTGGCGCAGGCGTTCGACCAGCCGCGTGAAGCGTGCGTCGGCGCGGACGCTCTTCAGATCCTCGTCCTGGCTCAGGAAGTCGGCGTCGGCGTAGCCGAGCACCGCGGCGTGTTCCAAGGCATCGAGTGCCTTTTCGCTCTCACCGGCGAGCGCCAACGAACAGGCGAGGTTGTAGTGGACGGTCGGGTTCTCGGGCTCGAGCTCGACCAGCCGCCGGTCGATCGCGAGCCCGCGGTCGATCCAGCCGAGCCGCGTGTAGGCGTGCGCGAGCTCCGCGAGCGCCTCCAGGTTGTCCGGGCGGTGTCGCAAGGCGGCTTCGTAGAACTCCGCCAAGAACTCCAACCCGGCGCGGGCCAGGTCGGCGCGCAGGGCGTCGGGGAGCGTCGGACGATCGGGTTGGACGGCCATGTAGTGGGGGGGAGGAACGCGACTAGCTAGACTCTAGTCGCGATGGTCCGCTGGACAAAGGGGTGCGCGGTCGTCGGCGGAAACTCCATGGGTCGGCGCGACCACGCGAGGGGCAAGCGATGAGCGATCGAAACGACGCGGCAGGCATCACCCTGCACTTCTGTGCCTTGTGCAACGAGTCGATCCCGCAAGCCGACGTCGATTCCGGCCGCGCGAAGCGCCACAAGGATCGCATGGTCTGCGCCACCTGCGACCGCGCGATGTCGGCGTCGCACGCGTCCGCCGCGTCGGAGGCCGCCGCCCGAGCGCAGTTCGAGGCCTCGCCGGGCCCCTCGGCCCCGTTCGCTGCGCCCGCGCACGCCCAGCCCGTCCACCGTACGGCGGACGCACCGTCGGGCGCAGGCGGAATCCTGGTCGGCGTGCTCGCTCTGCTGGTCGCGATCGGGGGCGTCCTGTGGGGGCGTTGGCAGCGCGAGCAGGACCTGAAGCAGGCCGACGTGCGACAGAGCGATGCGCGCGCGGAATGGAGCCGGCTGCTCGGCGAGTCGCAGCGGGCGCTCGACAGCGAGCGCTCGGCGCGCCAAGCGCTCGAGAACTCGTTGGTCGACGCGCGCGCCGAGTGGCAGCGTGTCGCGAACGAGTCGCGGCGCGCATCCGCCGCGGACGCCGCGAAGCTCGCGGGCGAGCTCGAGGGGCTGCGCGGCACGCTCGCGTCGCTCGACGCGCGCCTGGCGGCCGCGGTGTCGCACGAGGAGTTCTCGTCGCTGCGCGGCGCGGCGGACGAGGCGCGACTCGAGCTCTCCTCGCTCGCGAAGAAGGTGCTCGACCTCGAGCAACGCCAGCGCGCGCCCGAGCCGCAGCCGGTCGCGCCGGATCCCGCGGTCGCGGCGCAGCCGAGCTGGTTCCCGATCGTGCAGCGGCTGAAGAGCCCGGACTTCTCGACGCGCTGGACCGCGGTACAGGAGCTCGGCGAGACCGGCGACCCCGAGGTCGTCGACTACCTCGTGCCGATCCTGCAGGACCCCGACGTCTTCGTGCGGCTCGCGACGGCGCGTGAGCTCGGCGACCTCGGCTCGACCAAGGCGGTCGACGGCCTGATCGCGGCGCTCGGCGACGAGAATTCGACCGTGCGCGAGGAGGCCTACGTGGCGCTGCGCAAGCTCACGAAGAAGGACCTGCCGTTCGACGCGCAGAGCAACGACTCCGCCGAACGCCAGCGGCGCATCAAGGCCTGGCAGGATTGGTGGAAGAAGGCGCGCGAGGGCGAATCCGCTCCGTGAAGTTCGTCGCGGCGTGCCTCGGCTCGCCGCCGCGATTGCCGCGTTCCACGCGCTTCCGTAGACTGCCGGCGAAGGCACCGATCGAAGCATTCGGCGCGATCGGCGCGTTCGGCGCGCGCAAGCCTGCGCCGCCGGTCACGATTTCCTGCATCGGGACACCATGGCTCATCCGGCGAAGCATCCGGTCACACTGCTGCTCGGCGACGGCACCGGGCCCGAGCTCGCGCGCGTCGCCCGCGCGGTGCTCGACGCCACCGGCGTCGCCTTCGAGTGGGACGAGGTCGCTGCCGGCGCCGAGGCGTTGGAGCGCGAGGGCACGCCGCTGCCGCCGCGCGTGCTCGAATCGATCCGCCGGACGAAGACGTGCCTGAAGGCACCGATCACGACGCCGGTCGGCTCGATGTACCGCTCGGTGACCGCGACGCTGCGCACCGAGTTCGACCTGTACGCGTGCGTGCGGCGCTTCAAGAGCTATCCAGGAGCACGTTCGCCGTTCCGCAACGTCGACCTGGTCGTCTTCCGCGAGAACCTCGAGGACCTCTACGCCGGCATCGAGTTCGAGCGAGGCGACAAGCGCACGCTCGAGCTGATCGCGCACCTCGAGCAGATCTCGGGCCGCAAGCTCCGTCCGGATTCCGGCGTCGCGATCAAGGCGCTCAGCGTCTTCGGCTCCGATCGGATCGTGCAGGCCGCGTACGAGTACGCGCGCGCGCACGGCCGCAAGAAGTTGACGGTCGCGCACAAGGCGGACATGCAGCGGCACACCGACGGGCTCTTCCTCCACACCGCGCGCAACGTCGCCGTGCGTTACCCGGACGTCGCGTTCGATCAACGCTCGATCGACACGCTCTGCATGCAGCTCGTGCAGGCGCCGGAGAGCTTCGACGTGCTGGTGATGCCGAACGTCTACGGCGATCTGGTCGGCGACCTCTGCGCAGGGCTGGTCGGCGGACTCGGGCTCGCGCCCGGCATGCACGTCGGCGACACCGGCATCGCGATCTTCGAGGCGACCCACGGCTCCGCGCCGAAGTACAAGGGGCTGAACCGCGTCAATCCATGCGCGCTGATCCTCTCGGGAGTGATGCTGCTCCAGCACCTCGGCGAGGCGCGCGCGGCGGCGCGGCTCGAGCGCGCGGTCGCGGCGGTGATCCGCGAGCAGAAGCACGTCACCTACGACCTCAAGCCCTTCCGCGACGATCCGACCGCGGTCGGCACGCGCGAGATGGGGCAGGCGATCGTGCGCGCGCTCGAGACCGCGCAACTGTGAGCTCGCGCGGCTTGTGGCGGCCGCGCGGCGCCGGGTAGGCTCTTCGCCCCGCTTCGCGGCCCACACCGGAGGAATCCTTGGCCATCCCGCATCGCAAGCTCACCGTCGTCGGCGCCGGCTACGTCGGCATGACCTGCGCCCAGCTCTGCGCCCAGAAGGGGCTCGCGAGCGAGATCGTCGTCATCGACGTCAACGAGGGGCGAGCGAAGGGCATCGCGCTCGACCTGAACCAGATGGCGGCGATCGAGGGCTTCTCGTCGCGCCTGGTCGGCACCGCGGATCCGAAGGACACCCGCGACAGCGACCTCTTCATCGTCACCGCCGGCCTGCCGCGCAAGCCGGGGATGAGCCGCTCCGATCTGCTCGAGACCAACGGCAAGATCGTGACGCAGGTCGCGGGCTACGTGCGCGACTTCTCGCCCGAGTCGTTCGTGATCGTCGTCACCAATCCGCTCGACACGATGGTGCACCTGATGCGCGTGAAGACCGGCTTCCCGCCGAAGCGCGTGGTCGGCATGGCGGGCGTGCTCGACAGTGCGCGCTTCTCGTGGTTCATCGCCGAGGAGACCGGCGCGCACGTGCAGGACGTCGACGCGATGGTGCTCGGCGCGCACGGCGACTCGATGGTGCCGATGACGCAGTTCTGCACGGTCAACGGCGTGACGCTCGGGCATCTGGTGACCAAGGACAAGATCTCCGCGATGGCGGACCGCACTCGCAACGGCGGGGCGGAGATCGTCAACCTGCTCAAGACCGGCTCGGCGTTCTTCGCGCCGGCGGCGGCGAGCGTCGCGATGGCGCGCTCGATCCTGAACGACGAGCACCGCATGCTGCCGTGTGCCGCGTTCCTGAACGGCCAGTACGGCTTCGAAGGCATCTACATGGGCGTGCCGGCGATCCTCGGTGCGGAGGGCGTCGAGAAGATCGTCGAGGTGCCGCTCGACACCGAGTCGCGCATCCAGATGCAGAAGACCGCGGGCGCGATCCAGAAGGACCTCGAGCTCCTGCGCAACCTCGCGCTGCTCTGAGGCGTCCGGTGAACTCGCTCCGGGTTCGACCGACGACGAGCGCCCGCGCGAGTCGTCTGCGCGCTCTCGCGACGTTCGTCGGCTGCACGGTGGCGGCGGTCGCGTGTCGTGCGCCGCTCGCTGTCGACCTCGAATCACGCACCGCGACCGCGCCGAGCTCGGAGACCCGCGCCGCGGACTCGCCGACTCCGCGCGACGACGCGGCCGCCGCGTCGAGCGCGTCCCCGGCGTCGGGCGAGCCGGCGGCACCGAGCGAGCCGGCGGCGACGCAGGTCGAGCTCGCCTGTCCCGCGATCCCGCCGAGCGTCGACTTGCGCGGCGAGTTCGAGCGCTTCGGGCTCACTCCTCGCGGGCAAGGCGCGCGGCCGACGTGCTCGATCTTCGCGGCGACCGCGGCGTTCGAGTTCGCGCTCGCCGAGCTCGGGGAGACCGCGCGCCTCTCGCCCGAGTTCGTCAACTGGGCGGCGAGCCGCGCCGCCGGCTCGCGCGGCGACGGGAACTTCTTCCACAACGCGATCGCGGGTTTCGAGCGGTTCGGCGCGAGCTCCGCGGAGCTCTGCGCGTACCGCGATGCGTTCGATCCGGCGTTCGAGCCGAGCTCGCAAGCGCTCGCCGACGCGACGGCGCGCCTCGAGCGCACGGGGTCGAAGCTCGCGATCCACTGGCCCGTGCCGTGGGTGCCCGACCGCTTCGGCCTCGACGAGCCGCAGTTCGCGGAGTTCAAGCGCGTGCTCGCGGCGGGGCATCCGATCGCCGCCGGTTCCGCGCACAGCCGGCTGCTGGTCGGGTACCGCGACGATCCCGCGTCGCCCGGCGGCGGCGTGTTCCTGGTGCTCGATTCGGCGCTCGCGAGCTATGCCGAGATCGACTACGCGTTCGCGAGGGCGCAGGTCGCCGACGCGTTCTGGGTCGAGCCGCTCGCGCCCGGCGGCGATTGAGACCGGCCGCGGTCGGCCCCGGAACCCGCCGAGCCCGGTCGCTGGGCACGGGCCCGGCGCGCTCGCGATCACGGGCCGGTCGCCCGAGCCCGTCGCGCGCGAGGATCGTGGATCGAGCGACACACCGGGGCTCGCGCGTCGCTCTTTCCCGAGAGACGAACTCCATCCACGCTCTCCCACGAGGCCTACACCATGCTCCACCCGCTCGATACCGACCGTTTCCAAGCGAGGCTCCGCGCCGCGGGCGCGCTCGCGCTGCTCGCCGCCTTCGCATCGCCGGGCTTCGCCCAGCAGTGCTCGCCGGACCCGTTCGAGCCCAACGACTCGTGCGCGGCGCTCGCGACGGTCGCGCTCGGGTCGCACTCCGGGCTGACGCTCGAGCCGGGCGGCGCCGACTTCTATCGCGTGCTCGTGCCCGCGGCCCAACGTCTCGAAGTGCGCGTCCACCTGGCGGTCGCCGATCCGTCGCTCTTCGGCCTGTTCCGGCTGTGGCGCGACGACGGGTCGGCGGTGCCGTGCGACGCGACCGGCGCGGCGCTCGCGTTCGAGCTGATCGAGCTCGGCGCGACGGACTTCCTGCTCGCGTGGAGCTCGGACACCGCGGCGGCGACGAGCTTCGTCGTCGGGCTCGAGTCGTTCGGCACGAACTGCGCGGACTACGCGCTCGACCTCGTCGCCTTCCCCGATCCGTGCGCACAACTCGCCGCGGACGCGTTCGAGCCCAACGACTCCTGCTCGGCGCCCGCGGCGCTCGGTGTCGGCGTCTTCCCCGGGTTGACGGTCGCAGTCGGAGACCTCGATTTCTACACCGTCGCGGTCGCGCCGAGCTCGCTCGTCACCCTGGACGTCACCGGCTTGCCCGCGGGTGACGTGCTCGAGGTCTTCGCGTGGTCGAACGCGGCGCAATGCGGACTCCAGGATCCGATCGAAGCGGGCAACGTGATCTACGGTCCGGGGGCCGGCAAGGTGTTCCTCGCGAACGGGACCACCGCCGCGAAGACCTACTTCGTGCGCGTGGCGCCGAGGCCGGAGCAATCGCTGCAGACGGGTTTCTGCACCAGCTACACGCTGAGCGTGTCCTCGGACCACGACCCGTGCGGCGTCTTCAGCGGCGACGCGTTCGAGCCGAACTCCGATTGCTCGTCCGCGCCGTTGCTTGCGAGCTCGCAGAGCGGACTCTCGATCTCGCAGGCTCTCGACCTCGACTGGTATTCGATGGTCGTGCCGCCGAGCTCGACGCTGCGCATCGTCTCCGCGTCGACCCAACCGAACGTGCAGCGTCCGTTGCAGCTCCACTCGGGCTGCTCCGGCAATCCGAGCTTCTTGACGTCGAGCCACCCGATCTACTTCGACGCCGACGCTCGGCACTTGCTCCAGTGGACGAACACGACGTCGACGCCGTTCGACACGAGACTGCTCGTGATCCGGCCGGTCGGCGACCTGTTCTGTGACGTCTACGATCTCGACGTCGGGTTCACGCTCGGCACGCCGTTCTGCCTCGCGCCGAAGAACTCGACCGGCGACGCGGCGCGGCTCTCGGCGAGCGGCTCGACCACGCCCGGCGTCGGCACGCTGACGCTGAGCGCGGGCCCGGTGCCCGCCGGCAAGAGCGGGCTCGTGATCATGAGCCTGTCCGAGAAGCCCGCGACGCCGTTCGGCAAGGGTTACCTCTGTCTCGGCGCGCCGATCGTGCGCTTCCCGGTGACCTCGACCGGCTCCGGCACGTTGGTGACCACGCTCGATTGGACCGGCGCGAGCGCGCAGCTCCAAGCGGGCGAGACGTGGAGCTTCCAGACGTGGTTCCGCGACCCCGCGGGCGGCGGCGCGGGCTTCAACCTGAGCGAAGGCCTGCGGCTCACGTTCCAGTAGGCCGAGCAGGGCCCGAGCCCACACCCGCGCGCGGATCGGAGGAACGCCTCCAGATCCGCGCGCGCGTCGTTCGACACGGACCTTCGGGGTGTCCGTGTCTCGATCGAAGCGTCCGAGTCTCGCGCGAGCGGTCGTGATCGCGCTGTGTCTGTCGTCGCTCTCGTGCGGCGGCGGCGGTTCCGGCGCGTCGAGCACGAGCTCGAGCTCGCCGCCGGACGCGCCGTCGGCGCCGATCGTCGCCGCAGGCGACGCCGCGAACTCGATCACGTGGCAGGCGGTCGCGGGCGCGACCGGTCACACGCTCTACTGGTCGACGACGACGCCCGTCGACGTCGCGAACGCCGCGAGCGTGGCGCTCTCGGCGAGTCCGCACGTCCATTCCGGGTTGGTCAACGGCACCGAGTACTTCTACGTGCTCACCGCATCGAACGCGGACGGCGAGAGCGCTCCGTCGAGCGAAGCGCACGCGACGCCGAGCGCGTCGGCGAGCCTGTACGATCCGAGCTGGGGCTCGGTGTCGAGCTTGACGACGCGCACGCTGGACTACGATTCCGGCCTGACCCAGGTGCAGAACGGCGCGGCGCTGAAGGCCGCGATCCTCGGATTGCAGCCCGGCGAGCGCCTCGAGGTCGGCGCGGGCACGTACTCGGTCAACTCGTACTTCGGGCTCGACCTCCAGGGCACCGCGCAGGCACCGATCTTCATCGTCGCGAAGGCGGGGGAGACGCCGATCCTGACGCGACTCGACGCGAACCAGAACGCATTGAACGTCGGCGTGTCGATGCTCACCAAGTTCGTCTGCCTGCGCGGCTTCGAGATCACCGGCGGCAGCGCGGGCGTGCGGCTCTACTCGGTGCAGGACTTCTGGCTCGACCGCTGTCACGTCCACCACACGAACGAGGCGGGCGTCACGGCGAACACCGCCGACACCGCGCGGCTCCACCTGACGCGCAACGAGGTCGATCACACGCTCGGCACCGGCGAGGGCTTCTACCTCGGCGCCAACAACGCGCTGTACGTGATGCGCGACTCCGTGATCGCGTTGAACCACGTGCACGACACTGCGGGCACGCAGGGCGACGGCATCGAGATCAAGCAAGGCTCGTACGGCAACTGGGTCGCCGAGAACGTCGTGCACGACTGCAACTACCCGTGCATCCTGCTCTACGGCACCGGCGGCAACGCGTTCAACCTGGTCGAGCGCAACGTCTGCTGGAACTCCGGCGACAACGTGCTCCAGGTCCAGGGCGAAGCGCTCGTGCGCAACAACCTACTGATGCACGGCGCGAACGCATTCGGCAGCCACGACCACCAGGGCCAGGTGCGCGACCTCGAGTTCGTGCACAACACGCTGATCAACGTCGGCCGCGGCGCGCAGCTCTCGAACTGGAGCGGACGGCCGGGCATGGTCTTCGCGAACAACGTCGTGTACAGCCAGAACTCGCAGTCGCTCTCGTTCGGCGGCGGGTCGAGCGGCGTGACGCTCTCCGGCAACGTGGTCGTAGGGTCGGTCGCCGGCGCGTCGAGCGGTTGGATCGTCGGCAACGGGCTCGCCGATTTCACAGCGGTGAGCTGGGACGCGAGCCAACGCGACGCGACTCCGTCGCCGACCAGCGCGATCCTCGCGAGCGGCGACCCGACGTGGGCGGTGCTCGACGACCTGACCGGCGCCGCGCGCGTCGGGTCGCTCGAAGCCGGCTGCTACGACGGGCCGTGAGCGGCTCGCACCCTCGCCGATCTGCGTAGGGGGCACGAGCGCGCGCCGGGTTGTGCCGCGCGGCGTGCTCGTTATCCTCCCGGGCTCTTCATCCAGCCACGAAAGAGCCCGCCATGAGTCCGACGCGCACCGAGAGCGATTCCTTCGGCCCGATCCAAGTCCCGAGCGAAGCCCTGTGGGGCGCGCAGACGCAGCGCTCGAAGGAGAACTTCCGCATCGGCGGCCACACGTTCCCGCGCGCGATGATCCGGGCGCTCGGGTTGGTCAAGAAGTGCGCGGCGCAGGCGAACCTCGAGCTCGGCGAGCTGAAGATGCTCGACAAGAAGCAGCAGGCCGCGCTGCTCACCGCGTGCGACGAGGTGATCGCGGGCCGTTGGGACGCGCACTTCCCGCTGGTCGTCTGGCAGACCGGCTCGGGCACGCAGAGCAACATGAACGCGAACGAGGTGATCTCGAACCGCGCGATCCAGCTCTGCGGCGGCGAGCTCGGCTCGAAGAAGCCGATCCACCCGAACGACCACGTCAATCGCGGGCAGTCGTCGAACGATGCTTTCCCGACCGCGATGCACGTCGCAGCCGCCGAGGAAGCGGCGAAGCGCCTGTTGCCCGCGATCGAAGCGCTCGAGCAGGAGCTCGATGCGAAGGCGAAGCGTTGGAAGAAGATCGTCAAGATCGGACGCACGCACCTGCAGGACGCGACGCCGTTGACCGTCGGACAGGAGTTCTCGGGCTACGTGCAGCAGCTGAAGGACGCGCGCCGCGCGATCGACTTCGCGCTCGACGGCGTGTTCGAGCTCGCGCTCGGCGGCACCGCGGTCGGCACCGGGCTCAACAGCCATCCGAAGTACGCCAAACTCGCCGCCAGGAAGCTCGCCGCCGAGACCGGCCTGCCGTTCAAGACCGCGCCGAACAAGTTCGCGGCGCTCGCGGGTCACGACGCGCTGGTGTTCCTGTCGGGTTCGCTGAAGACGACGGCGGTCGCGCTGATGAAGATCGCGAACGACGTGCGTTGGCTCGGGTCCGGCCCGCGTTGCGGCCTCGGCGAACTCAAGCTGCCCGAGAACGAGCCCGGCAGCTCGATCATGCCCGGCAAGGTCAATCCGACGCAGTGCGAGGCGCTGACGATGGTCTGCGTCCAGGTGATGGGCAACGACGTCGCGGTCGGGATCGCGGGCTCGCAGGGCAACTTCGAGCTCAACGTGTTCAAGCCGGTGATCGTGCACAACGTGTTGCAGTCGATTCGCCTGCTCGCCGACGCGTGCGATTCGTTCCGCGAGAAGTGCATCGCGGGCCTCGAGCTCGACGAGAAGCGCGTCGAGACGCTGATGCGCCAATCGCTGATGCTCGTCACCGCGCTCAACCGCCACATCGGCTACGACAACGCGGCGAAGGTCGCGAAGAACGCCCACAAGAAGGGCCTGACGCTGCGCGAATCGGTCGTCGAGCTCGGGCTGATGACCGGCGAGGCGTTCGACAAGGCGGTGCGCCCCGAGGACATGGTCGCGCCGAAGGCCGGCGTCGGCGGCGGGGGCGGTTGACGTAGCTCTTGCCCGCGCGCGCCGGCGGTCGGTGGACGCGGCGCGCTGCGCTTGGTGCACTCGTGTCACCCCAAGGAGGTGGCGCATGCTGCTGTCGTCGATTTCGCTCGCGTTGGTCCTCGCTTCGTCCGCGCTCTCGTCTTCCGTCGCGCCTCGGGCTGCGAGCGCATCGCAGGTGCCGGCGGCGTCGACGATGAAGGCGGTGCGCATCCACGCGTTCGGCGGCGTCGAGCAATTGAAATTCGAGGACGCGCCGCGACCGGTGCCCGCGAAGGGCGAGGTGCTCGTCCGCGTGCAGGCCGCCGGCGTCAACCCGGTCGATTGGAAGGCGCGCGAGGGGTTGCTGAAGTCGCTCGCGCCGACGTTGCCGCAGATCCTCGGGTACGACGTCGCGGGCGTCGTCGCCGAGCTCGGGCCCGAGGTCCAGGGTTTCAAGCCGGGAGACGCGGTGTTCGCGTACCTCGCGCTCGCTCGCGGCGGCGGCTACGCGGAGTTCGCGATCGCCAAGGTCGGCGAGCTCGCGCTCGCGCCGAAGAAGCTCTCCGCGACCGACGCCGCGGCGGTGCCGCTCGCGGCTTTGACCGCGTGGCAGGCGTTGGTCGACACCGCGAAGCTCGAATCCGGTCAGCGCGTCTTGGTCCACGGCGGCGCCGGCGGCGTCGGCCACTTCGCCGTGCAGATCGCGAAGGCGCGCGGCGCGTACGTCTATGCGACCGCGGGCGAGCAGAACCAGGCGTTCTTGCGCGAGCTCGGCGTCGATCGACCGATCGACTACACGAGCGAGCGCTTCGAGGAGATCGCGCGCGACGTCGACGTCGTGCTCGACACCGTCGGCGGAGAGACTGCGACGCGCTCGTACGCGACTCTGAAGCGCGGCGGTTGCTTCGTGTCGATCGTCGGGCCGCCGGACGCCGCCGCGCTCGCGGAACGCGGCGCCAAGGGCAACGCGATCCTCGTTCAGCCGAGCGGCAAGCAGCTCGCGGAGCTCGCCGCGCTGATCGACGCGGGCAAGCTGAAGCCGACGGTCAGCGCCGTGCTGCCGCTCGCGGACGTGAAGCGCGCCCACGAGCTCTCCGCGGACGGCCACGTGCGCGGCACGCTGGTGCTCGCGGTCGGCGGGCGCTAGCGCGCCGGTCGCGTCCCACCGCTACTTCCCCGCGCCCGGGCGTCACGCGTCACGCGTCACGGCGCCGCGCGGAGCGACGACGCTTCGCGCGTGAGGACGCGACGAGGCTCCGCTCGCGCGGGCCTCGTCGTCACTCCTTGCCGTCCGGGTGGCACGCGTAGCAGCCGTTGGACGTCCACGTGTAGTTGTTGACGCCCTGGTGTTCGTTGTCCATCGACGACTTCTTGTGCTCGTGGCAGTGCGTGCACGAGAACTGGATGTAGTTCGGCGGCGCGAGGTGGCACTCGATGCAGTCGAAGTTCTTGTGCTTGCCCGAGGTGATCGGGAACTGCGTGTGGTTGAACTGACCGTTGTTCCAGTCGACGGTGTCGTGGCAGGTCTGGCAATCGGTGCCGAAGCCCGCGGTCGAGTGCTTCGGGTTGGTCGTCGCGTTGTACTCGGGCATGTGACAGCTCATGCAGCCGTTGGTCACCCCCGTGTGGTCGAACGTGCCGTTGTTCCAGTCGACGGTGTCGTGGCAGGTTTGGCAGGTCGTGCCGAGACCGAGCGCGGCGTGGTTCGGGCTGGTCGTGTTGTTGTAGTCGGTCTGGTGACAAGTCACGCAGCCGTTGGTGATGCCGGTGTGATCGAACACCGCGTTGTTCCAGTCGAGCGTGTCGTGGCACTGCTCGCAGTTCGTGCCGATGCCCGTCCCGGCGTGGTTCGGGCTCGTCGTGCTCGTGTAGTCGGTCTGGTGGCACGTCAGGCAACCGTTGGTGATGCCGAGGTGTCCGAACGTGACGTTCGTCCAACCGTTGGTGCCGTGGCACGACTCGCAGTCGGTGCCGTAGCCGGTGGCCGCGTGGTTCGGGTTGGTCGTCCCGTTGTAGTCGGCCTGGTGGCAGTTGACGCAGCCGTTGGAGATGCCGGCGTGATCGAACTCGCCGCTCAGCCACGTGCTCGTGCCGTGGCACTGCTCGCAGCTCGTCGACAAGCCCATCGCGACGTGGTCCGGGTTCGTCGTGCCCTGGAAGTCCGCCAAGTGGCAGTTGACGCAGCCGTCGACGATCCCGAAGTGATTGAAGTGAGCGCCGTCCCACGTCGACGTGTTGTGGCACTGCTTGCAGTTGGTCGAGATGCCGAGCGCCGCGTGGTCGGGGCTCGTCGAGTTCGCGTAGTCCGTCTGGTGGCAGTCGTAGCAGTCGTTCGGCGTTCCGACGAACACGCCTCCACCGTGGCAATCGGTGCAGTTCGCGGCGGCGTGCGCTCCGTTGAGCGGCCACCACGAGTGGTTGAACGCCGCGCCGCCCCAGTCGGTCGGGATGTGGCAGCGATCGCAGTCCTGCGTCCAGCCGTTGGTCGCGTGATCGGGGTTGGTCGCGCGCGCGAGGTCGGCGGTGTGGCAGGCGACGCACTCGGTGTCCGCGGGCTGGAACTGGCCGACTTGCGCGCCCGGGTGGCAACGGAAGCACTCGGTCGCCGCGTGCGCGCCGACCAACGGGAAGCGCGTCAGGTTGTGCTTGGCGATCTGGTCCTTCGCCTTGAACGACTCCTGGTCGTGGCACGAGGAGCAGTCGTTGCCGAGCGTGCCCTTGTGGACGTCCTCGTGGCACCCGCGACAGCCGCGTCCGGCGAACATCTCCGCCGGGCCGCGGTCGTTGTGGCAACGCAGGCACTCGGCGGCGGCGTGGGCGCCCTCGAGCGCGTACCCGGTCTCCTTCGCGTGGTCGTACACGAAGTCGGTGCGGATCTCGCGCCACGTCTCGCCTTGGTGGCAGAGCGTGCAATCGGTCGGGAACGAGTCGTGGGGGACGACCGGGCCCCGGGCCTGCCACCAGTACTGCGCGCCGTCGGGTTTCTCGTCGAGCGTGCACGCGATCACCCCGAAGAGCAGCGCGAAGGCGCCGAGCAACAGCCACATGCGTCGGTTGGTGTCCATCGCGTTCCTCCTAGAAGCGCCGCACGAGGTAGAAGCCGAGCGACCACGCGTCGAGCTCGTCGCCGAAGCGGCGATCGAGGAAGAGCGAGAGCGACCAGTCGCGTCCGAAGCTCTTCTGCCAACTGCCGCGCAACGACTGCTGGCTCAGCGTGCCCTGCGAACCCAGGAAGTCGTCGTTCTCGTGCTCGGCGTACTCGTAGGTGCCGGAGAGCTGTCCGAGGTCGAAGGTCTTCGACAGGCTCGCGTGCGC
Source organism: Planctomycetota bacterium (assembly GCA_020847695.1). GTDB lineage: Bacteria > Planctomycetota > UBA1135 > UBA1135 > JACRIN01. The sequence continues at coordinate 6,578 of JADLBP010000074.1, read as the reverse complement.
GCCGGTGACGGTGCTGTACACGCCTTGGTCGTAGAACGCGCCGAGGTCGAAGCGGCTCTGCTCGAGGAACAGGTCGCGCCACGTGCCGCGCAGGCTCAACCCGTATCCGTCGTCGTCCTGGTCGGAGAACTGATCGAGCCGCGCGGAGAGACGGAAGTCCTTGCCGAAGTCCTTCCAGCCGTCGACGCCGATCCGCGTGTTCTCGGCGTCGAAGATCGAGCTCGCCGCGACCTGGTCGAATTCGTTGCGCAGGAGCTCCGGGAAGCGGAAGTGCGACGCGTGCAGGCCGAGGCCCTTGTCGGTGCCGAAGCGCCACGACGAGTTCAGGAAGTACTGCGTCAGCTCCGCGCCGGACTTCTGCACGTCGTTCGCGCCATAGAGGTCGACCCACGCCGAGCTCCAGATCGACCACGTCTTGCTCGGCCGCCACGAGAGGTTGGTCACCCAGAGATCGCGGTCCGCGTCGCCCTCGTGCCACGTCTTCTGGTAGCCGGTGCCGAGCGAGAACTCCTCGTTCTCGCCGCGCACCCAGCGGTAGAAGAGCGCCGCCGACACGTCCTTGCCGGTGTCCATCTCCGGCGTGGGCTCGGGCAGGAAGCCGAGCTGCGCACCGACGCGATCGCCTCCGTCGAGCCGCCGCACCCACTCGGCGCCGTCGAGGATCCCGAACTCCGGGAACTCCTTGGAGAAGAAGCGACCGACCTGCCAGTGCGTGTCCTCGGTGCGCGTGCCGCCCCATTCGTACGAGAGGCGATCGATGCGCAGCGACGATTCGTCCTCGTCGTCCGAGCCCGCGACGTCCGCGCGGCGCGCGAAGAGGTCGAGGTCGACGTCGAGCTCGCCGCCCCGGTGGAACGGGTTCTCGACTTGGAACGTCAGGCCGGTGCGCGCGAGCCAGTACGAGTCGCCGTCCTGGCGGTCCTCGGTCCAATCGACCGACGTGGTGACGCGGCCGTGCCACTCGACTTCGCGTTCCTTGCTGGTGGTGCTCTCCCAGGGAGCGAGCAGCGGCAGGTCGGGCGACGTCTCGCCGATCGGCTTCTCCCACGGCGGGTGCTCGATCTTCGTCCCTTCGACGTCGACGTGCGCTTCGCCGCGCGTGCCGATCTCGAGCGTCGCGTCGATCGAGAGCTCCGCACGCGCGCTCTGCTTGGTCGTGCTGCGCACGAGCGCCTCGATCGGCGGTGCGCCCGCGGGGAAGAACACCACCCGATCGCCGACCGCGAGCTTGGCGTCGCTGCCGCGGTCGAGGTAGACCGACTTGCCGGAGAGCGCGGTGACGTGCACCTCGACGATCTCCTCCGCCGGCGCGTCCGCGTCGCCCGTGCTCACAGCGAGCGGCGTCGGCGCGGCGAGAGCGAAGAACCACGGTCCGAAGAGCGTCATCGATCGTCCCCCTCGACCGTGCCGGTCGCATGCGAATCGGAATCGTCCGGTCGGCTCTTCTTGTCGGTCGGACGGTGGCAGTCGATGCACTCGACGCCGAGCGGCTTGTAGCGCACCACGCTCGCGCGCCGGCCGTTGTCGACAGGGCGGTGGCACGCGGCGCAATCGAGCTTCGCGTGCTGCGCGTCGAGCTTGAAGCGCGAGTCGCGATCGTGGTCGAAGTCGAGCTTGGCGAACGAGCCGCTGTCCTGGTGGCAGCGCGCGCAGTCGTTGCTCGCGCCGACTGAGAACTGGCCGGCGTGCGGATCTTCGTGGCAATCGGCGCACGCGCTGCCGGCGGAACGGCCGAGCCGCATCCCGTTGCGCTTCTCGGGCGTCGGCACGTGGCACGCCTCGCACGCGGCGCGCGCGTGCGCCTGGTCGAGCGCGAAGCCCGTCCAGCGCGCGTGGTCGAAGTCGGCGCTGGTCAGCGCGCGGAACGATTCGACGTCGTGGCAGCGCGCGCAGCCGACGCGACCGTCGACGGTCTTGGGCGAGTCCGCGTGGTCGAAGTGACCTTCGTGCGGGTCGGCATGGCACGTCTCGCAGCGCTCGACCGAGCCGCGGAACTTGTCGGCGACCTTGCCGAGCGCGCGCTTCTTCGCCGGATCCTCGCCGTGACAGGCCTCGCAGGTCGCGCGCTGGTGGCCGCCCGTGAGCTCGAAGCCGGTGAACAGCGAGTGATCGAAGCCGCGCGCGTGCTCGCCGCGGAAGCGCTCGACGTCGTGGCAGCGCGCACACGTGTTCCGGCCGTCGACCAGCGCCGGCACGCCCGCTCGGTCGAACGCGCCGGCGTGCACGTCGGCGTGGCACGTGTCGCAGCGATCGCTCGGGCCGGGGAAGCGGTCTGCCGCGAAGCCGAAGCTGCGCTGCGGGAACTCGGCGTGCGCCGTCTTCGGGTGGCAGGCCTCGCACTTCGCGCGCAGGTGCGCGCCCGCGAGCTCGAAACGGGTGCGTCGGGCGTGGTCGAACTTCGCGAGCTCGACGCGGGAGAACTCCTCGGTGTCGTGGCAGTCCGCGCAGCCGGGCGCGGGCTCGCCGCGCGACGCGGCAAGCCGCGCGAACTCGCCCTGGTGGACGTCGGCGTGGCATGCCTCGCACGTCTGCTTCTCGGTCCGGAAGTCGCGCGGGCCTGCGACGTCCGCGACGAGCGGTGCGTGGCAGTCGTCGCACTTCGCGCGGGTGTGGGCTCCGGTGAGCGCGAACGCGGTGCGCCCGTGGGCCTCGACGTCGAAGGAGTGCGTGTCGAAGCTGTCGCGTGCGTGGCAGTCGACGCACGCGGCGCCGCGGAACGGTCCGAAGCCGAACTCGCCGCGGTGCGGATCGCCGTGGCAGTCGGCGCACGCGTCGGCCTTGCGGCCGGGATAGCGCTCGACGAACGTCGCGAGCTCGGGCGCGTGGCAGTCGGCGCAGCGCGCGCGTTCGTGCGGCTTGGCCAGGTCGAAGCCGGACGCGGCGTGCAGCTCGACCGGCATCGCTTCCGAATCCGCGCGGAACGCGCCGCGCGCGGCGTCGTGGCAGAGCGTGCACGTCGCGTCGTCCGTCACGCGCGCGAGCGACGCGACGCCGGAGAGGAACTCGGTCCGGTGGCGATTCTCGTGGCAGTCGTCGCACGTGCGCGACGGTTGGCCCTTCACGAGCTCCATCGCGGACGGACCCTTGGGATCGTGGCACTCGTCGCACTTCTTCGCGTGGCCGCCGACCAGCGGGAACGACGCGAGGTGGACGAAGTTGGCCGCGTCCTTGAACGGATGCTCCTGACCGTGGCAGCTCGCGCAGTCGACGCCGAACTTGCCCTTGTGCACGTCGTCGTGACAGCTCGCGCAGGCTTGCTGGAGCCCGAGGAAGCGCTTCTCGCCCTCCTTCAAGGACGCAGCCTCGGCGGAACGGTGGCACTCCTTGCACGCGAGCGTCGTGTGCTTGCCGATCAAGCGGTACTCGAGGCCGGCGTGGTCGAACGCCGCGACGTCCGCGATGCCCGCGAGCTCGAACGCGTGGTCGCCCGACAGCGGCAGCGCGTCGCCGTGGTGTTCCTGGTGGCACTTCGCGCACGCGTCGCGATCCGCGGCGGCGAGCCGTCCGTGGAAGCCGCGCTCGTTCTCGAGCTGGGCCCCGACGTCCTCGTGGCACGCGGTGCAGTCGTCGGCGAGGTCGCTCGAGTCGTGACACTGGTCGCAGCCGTCCTCGTCGACGAGCTTCGCGATCCCCGCGTGCGTGCTCGAAAGCGGCCCCGGCGAAGTCTTGTCGCGGTCGAACCACACCAGCGCGAGCACGAGCATCAGCGACGCGGCCGCGAGCAGGATCTTCGGGAGCGACGAGTGCATCACGAGCCTCCCAGGCCGGCGTAGCGCCAAGCCGCGACGACGTGGATCACCACCAGCAGCACGAGCAGCAGCGCGACCCAGCGGTGGAACCAGCGCCACGTCGCCGCCAGCCCGCGCAGCTCCTCGAAGTGCGCCGCGGCGAGCGCGTTCTGGTGCGCGCGGCGCGCGAGGCGCGACATCTCCGCGAGCTCGCGTTCCCCGACGCCGAGCTCGCGTCCCTCGGCCACCAACCGATCGAGCGTCGCCGTCAGGTTGCGACGGCTGCGCGCGAACGAAGCGGCGCGAGCGAAGAAGCCGCCGACCGGCCGGCTCTCGGCGACCAGGCGCGCGATCTCCGAGCGCACGCGCTCGCCGAACTCGCCGCCGTTGCGATCCCACGCCGCGGAGAACTCTGCGAGGCGGGTCTTCACCTCGTCGAGCGCGAGCTCGCGGCCGTTCGCCGCGCGCGGCACGAACGAGTAGAAGTACCGGCCGATCGCACCGGTCGCGACCAGCACGCCGAGCCCGATCAGAGCGTGCCCTCCGACCGTGTGGCGCGCATCGAACGACGAGTGCGCGAGCGCGAGCACGAACGCGAGGATCCCGGTCGCGATGTGCAGCGTCATCCACGCGCGCAGCGAGCCGAGCTTCTCGAAGAGCACGCCGTTGCGGCGCGCGAGGTAGCTCAGGTTGACCAGCATCGCGGTCGCCGCGAGCGCGCCGAGCGTGATGCCGAGCACTCCCGACGAGCGCAGCGCGGCGTGGTCGGGGTGGGTGATGCGCGCTGCCGGGGCGAGGCCGTAGTAGTCGCCGCGCCACAACACCCACGCGCCAAGCAACAGGGTCACGAGCAGCGCCGCGAGCAGCGCGCGCGCGACGCCGGCGCCCTGCTCGAGCTGCGCGGCTTCCTTCGGCCGCAGCTCGGGATCGAACGAGACGCCGGACTTCTCGAGCAGCTCGAACGGCGGCTTGCCGCCCGCGAGTACGAAGACCTCGTCGTTCGGGAGGCGCTCGCGGCGCGCCGAGCCGTTCGAGCCGACCGAGAGCTCGACCGCTTGCGCCTCGATGCGCCGCACCTCGCTCGCGAGCACGACGTGCACCTTGCCGCCCTCGACCGCCGCGCGCAGGCGCGCTTCGTTGCGCGACTTCAGGCGGAAGAAGTTCTCCTTGCGGTACGAGATCGTCACCGCGTTGCCGGGCTGCTCGGAGAGCCCGAGCGCGGCCTCGACCGCGCTGTCGCCGCCACCGACGACCAGGATGCGGCGCTTCTGGAAGCTCTGCGCGTCGACCAGCCCGTACGCGACCTTCGACAGCTCCTCGCCCTCGACGCCGAGCTTGTTCGGCGTGCCACGCCGGCCGAGCGCGAAGCAGACGTGGAGCCCGCGCACCGTGCGCGTCGCGCCGCGCACCTGGAAGACGCCGAGCTCGTCGCGATCGAGCCCGACGAACGGCTGGCCGGTGATGATCGGGAGCGAGTGCTCGACGACGATCTTCTGCCAGAGCTCCATCAGCTCTTCCTTCGAGTACGTGTCGCGCGTCAGCCGGCCGTAGAGCGGCAGCTCGACCGGCTGCGTCATCACCAGCTTGCGCCGCGGGTACTTGGCGACCGTGCCGCCGATGCCGCCGCACGGATCCGATTCGCGGCCTTCTTGCTCGATGACGACGAACGAGAGACCTTGCTCCTTCGCCTTCAGCGCGCACGCGAGCCCCGCGGGGCCCGCGCCGACGATCACGAGGTCGTACGCTTCGCCGTGCACGCCGCCTTGCGTGCGTTCGCGCACGCGGCGGGAGACTTCGGTCGCGACCGCGACGCCCTGCGCGACCGCGGTGCGCACCAGAGCGAACCCGGTGACCTCGCCCGCGAGGAAGATCCCCGGCGCGGTGACGGATTCGAAATGTTCGTTGAGCGCCGGGATGTCGCGCCGCTCGGTCAGATCGGCGAGCGTGACGGCGATGCCGCCGACCGGGCACTCCTCCGCGCACCGACCGTGACCGACGCAGCGCGCGCCGTGGACGACGATCGCCTGGCCGTGCGCCATCGCGATCACGTCGTCCTCGGGACACGCCTTGACGCAGAGCCCGCAACCGATGCAGCGCGAGAGGTCGATCACCGGGTGCTGCAGCCGCGCCTTGTTGCTGCCGGTCGAGATCGCGCGCTCGCGCTCGCTGAGCGTGTCCTCGAGCGTGCCGAGCTCGTGCCTACGCGCCCAAACCGCGGCGGCGAGCGCTGCGGCGACGACCAACAGGGCGACCCAGGTCACGGCGAGATCCCGTCTCCGTTCGAGCGAACCCGCCGCGCGGCGTCGCTTCGGTCGAGGGCGCGCGCGATCGAGAGCCCGCGGCTCGGCGCCGACGACGCGGCGGCGGTGCGAAGTTGCGGATGGAGGATCGGCACGTGGCGTCGCTGGGCTGGAGCGCGCGCGAACCGAGCTCGGCTGCGCTGCGCGCGGGCGCGGTACGCAAACCGCCTGCCGGGTCGAAAACCGTGCGGAGCGGCGCGCGCTCGGCGGGGGAGCGGTCGCTCGATCCAGATCACGGATCTCGCGCGTTCGTCTTTGCTCGCCGCGCTTGCATTTCCTGCCCTGGAAGTTCGTTCCGGCGGCCGGAGCGCGCGATCTCCGCACGCTCTGGCGACCTCCCCCTGGCATCTCGGCGCGCCGTCCCTACACTTCCCGCTCCCTCGAACCGTCGAGCGCCCCCCCAATGAAGACCAACGTCCGCCAGAGCAAGCTCAAGCACGCGAAGAAGACCGGCTACCGCACGCGCCAGAAGACGAAGGGCGGCCGCAAGGTCAACCGTCGCCAGCGCGCTCGCCACGGCAGCTTCTGAGCGTCGCGTCGCCGTGCGCGC
>JADLBP010000073.1 GCA_020847695.1 Planctomycetota bacterium | reverse complement strand
CAACGGCTCGACCGCGATGATGCTCAACTACTTCGCGTTCTTCCCCGGCATCCAGGCGAAGTTCGGAGACAAGGTCGGGTTCGCGACCGTGCCCGCGCAGGACGGCAAGCGCATCGCAAGCCTCGGCGGCCAAGGCCTGTCGATCTCGACGCGCATCCCGGCGGAGCAGCAACAGCTCGCCAAGGACTTCATCGCCTGGTTCCTGAAGCGCGAGACGCAGGAGAAGTGGATCACCAAGCCCGCGGGCTTCACGGCGAACACCGCGATCCTCGCGAGCCCGGAGTTCCGCGCGAAGACGCCCTACAACGCGCCGTTCGCGGACTCGATCGACACGATGCGCGACTTCTGGAACGTGCCCTGCTTCAACGAGCTGATGAACGTGACGCAGAAGTATGTCGGCCAGGCGGTCGACGGCCAGATGGACACGATGGAGGCGCTGCACAAGCTCGCCGACGAGAAGGAACGCATCCTGCGCGAGGCGGGCTTGCTGAAGTGACGCACGCGCCGTCGGACGTGGTGGCCAGTCCCCGTCCGGCGGCCTGATCCGCGCGCTGCGAGGCAGGCAGCGCGAGGCACGACTCCCACTGCCTTCGTCGACACGACGAGGAGACGCGCCCATGATCCATCGCAGCCTGCTCCGAATCACGCTCTTCGTCGCGAGCGCGCTGTGCGCCGGCGCGGCGGGCTCGGCGCCTCCGACGCGCTCGGCGCCCGCGGAGCTCACCGCCCATGCGGCGCCCGCGGCTCGCACGGCGCAGGTCCAAGCGCCGGCCAAGCCCGCGGCGGCCGCCGCGAGCGCGAGCGAGCGACGCTACCCGACCGCCGACGAGCTGCGCGCGCTGATCGAACGGCGCGTCGTCCAAGAGCGGCGGGGCGTCGGCATCGTGCTCGGTGTGGTCGACGCTCGCGGCACGACGATCGTCACCGCGGGCAAGGCGAGCCTCGACGGCGGACGACCGCTCGACGGCGACACCGTCTTCGAGATCGGCTCGATCACCAAGGTCTTCACCGGGATCGTGCTCGCCGACCTCGCGAGCACCGGCGAGGTGAAGCTCGACGATCCGGTCGCGAAGCACCTCCCCGACGGCGTGAAGGTCCCGTCGCGCAACGGACGCACGCTGACGCTCGCGTCGCTCTCGACGCACACCTCCGGGCTGCCGCGCATGCCCGACAACTTCGCTCCCCGCGACGAAGCGCGCCCCTACCTCGACTACACGATCGAGCAGCTCTACGCGTTCCTCGGAACGTGCGAGCTCACGCGCGACGTCGGCGCCGAGCAGCTCTACTCCAACGTCGGCTTCGGCCTGCTCGGGCACGCACTGTCGCGAGCGGCCGGCTCCGATTACGAGGTCTTGGTCACGCGACGCGTGATCGCTCCGCTGGGGCTCGCGAGCACGTCGATCACGCTCTCGCCCGACCAGCTCGCGCGCCTCGCGCAGGGTCACGACGACGCGCTGAACCCGGTCCCCAATTGGGAGCTGCCGACCTTCGCCGGCGCCGGCGCGCTGCGTTCGACCGCCAACGATCTGCTGCGCTTCGTCGCGGCGAACCTCGAGCTCGTCGAAACGCCGCTCGCTCCGACGCTGAAGCGCGCGCAAGAGCGTTCGATCCCCTACGGCGCGAACGGCGAGAAGCGCGCGAGCCTCGCCTGGGGCGATTGGGGCGCCGGGATCCACGGCACGAACGTGCTCTGGCACGACGGCGGCACCGGCGGCTACCACAGCTTCGCGGGCTTCGATCCGGTCGCGCGACGCGGCGTCGTCGTGCTCGCGAACTCGACGTTCGATTTGAACGACCTCGGCATCCACGCGCTCGAGCCGCGCTTCCCGGTGCAGTTCGTGCGCACCAAGGTCGCGCTCGACGCGAGCGAGCTCGCGCGCTACGTCGGCGTGTACGCGATCGACGCCACCAGCGTGCGCGAGGTCTGCCGCTATCGCGACCGGCTCTTCATGCGCCGCACCGGCCAGCCGTTGCGCGAGCTCTTCGCGGAAGCGCCGGGCCGCTTCTTCAACGACGAGTTCCGCTTCCAGCTCGAGTTCGACGTCGACGCCGCCGGCAAGGTCGTCGGGTTGGTGGTCACGCAGACCGACGGAACGCGCAATCCCGCGCCGCGGATCGAGCGCGAGCTCGGCGCGGGCCCGTGGCCGGTCGAGATCGAGCTCGCGTCGCTCGACGGCCTGGTCGGTCGCTACACGTTCGCGCCGGGAGTCGAGCTAACCGTGCGACGCGACGGCGAGCGCCTGCTCGCCGACCTCACCGGCCAGCCCGCGTTCGAGCTCTTCCCGTCGTCGCCGAACGACTTCTTCTACCTGACCGTCGACGCGACGTTGACGTTCGAGCGCGACGAGCACGGCTCGGCGCGCGCGCTCGTCCTGCACCAGGGCGGCGCCGATCAACGCGCCGAGCGAGCGCCCTGACGCGCGAAGCGCGTCGAGAGGCGGTCAGCGCGCAGCGCCTCGTGCGGCGGTCAGCGCGAAGTGCGTCGAAGAGCGGTCAGCGCGAAGCTCGTCGTGCTGCAGTCAGCGCGCAGCTCGTCGTGCGGCGGTTCGAGCGCCGCGTGGAGTTCGTCGGTGCGCTTCGCAGTCGAGCGCCGTCGCTGCGCGCGGCACGTCCGATCTCGAAGGCGAGCTCGCGCCGGAGCTCGGCGAGCTCGCTCGCCGCGAAGCTCGTCGACCCACGCTGCCTGCAACCTGGCGAGCACGCATGGAGCGGACCGCTTCCTCGAGCGCCCAGCCCCGCACGACTTGGCGCCGCATCCCGTCGACGGCGCGCGACCGATCCGTCCCGATCAGGGGCAGATCACGAAGCTCAGTCCGGCGGACAAGCCCGTCGTGCTCGGGCTCTGCGGGTCGCGCATCCACCATTGCGTGTAGACCGTCGAGCCTTGCCCGAGGTT
>JADLBP010000072.1 GCA_020847695.1 Planctomycetota bacterium | reverse complement strand
TGCTTGTTGCCGTGCGGCGGATTCGCGCGCATCACCTTCGGCACGTAGTACTCGTTCGCCCACTGCACGTAGCGGCCCGAGATCTCGTTCCACGAGCAGCCCTTGTCGGTGTCGAAGAACATGTCGAACACCTCGAGACTGACGCTCTCGCCGTCGACCTCGTACTCGCGCCAACCGGAGCCGACCTGGTACTTGAACGCCTGGCGGAAGACGAACAGCGGCGCCTTCCAATGGAACGTGAAGAAGCTGTGGCGGTACGGCGAGGTGTGCCCGTTCGCCCAGAGGAAGCCGGCGAGCTTGCGATCCTTCTCGTCGAACGCTTGGCGTTGGCTCTGATAGCTGATGCGCGCGGCGTTGACGACCTTGAGCGCGGGATCGACGTTCATCCGATCGACGAGCGCGACGAATCCGATGCCGTCGTCGAGCGTGAGCTCGGCGCCGGCCGGAACTTGGATCGACTTCGTGGCCATGGCGCGATCTTAGCGACGCGCGCGGCGCGGCTCACGAGCGCAGACGACGTTGTGCGGCCGGCAGGAACGTGATCAGATCGCTCGCGACGAGCCCGCGACGGCCGAGCTCCTTCGCCGCGAGGTCGCCGGCCGCCCCGTGGACGTGCACCGCGCTCGCCGCCGCGTCGAACGGCTTCCAAGTGGTCGTCCGGCAGGTCACGCACGCCGCGAGGTACGCGCCGAGGATGCCCGCGAGCACGTCGCCCGCGCCGGCGGTCGCCATCCCCGGGTTGCCGGAGTCGTTGACGTAGAGCGTGCGACCGTCGGTGACGACGGTGCGATGGCCCTTGAGGCACACGATCGCGCCGCTCCGCTGCGCGAGCTCCTGCGCCGCCTTCGCGCGCTCCTCGTCGTGCTTCGGCACGACGCGGCCGAGCAAGCGCGACGCCTCGCCGGGATGCGGCGTGATCACGATCGGGCCCGCGTAGGCGCGCAGCCGCTCGGGCTCGGCGCCGAGCGCGTTCAGCCCGTCGGCATCGACGACCAACGGCACCTCCGCGCCGCTCGACAGCACGCTCGCGACTAGCGCCCGCGCTCGCTCGCCGCCGCCGAGGCCGCAGCCGACGACCAACGCGTGCTCGCCGCGCGCCGCGAGCAGCTCGGCGACGTGCGCGCGCTCGACGTCCGCGGGCCCGAAGAGGTCCAGGTAGACCGCTTCCGGCGCGGCGATCGGCACGGTCGCGAGCAGGCCCTCGTCGAGGCAACCGAGCGTGACGAGCCCCGCCCCCGCGCGCTGCGCCGCGCGCGCGAACAGCGTCGCCGCTCCCGGATAGAGCCGCGACCCGACGAAGCCGAGCACGCGCCCCGCATCGCCCTTGTGCGCGTCCTTCTCGAGCTCCGGCGGCGCGGGCGGCCGATAGCGCTTCGACTTCTGCTTCTTCACGCGCACACCTCGAGTCGACCGACGTGCAAGCCGGCCCAGTTGCGTTGCACCTCGCCGCGCCACGCGGCGAGCGCGTCGTACTCGCTGCTCGTCAGGTAACCGAAGCGCTTCAGGAGCTCGACGACGACCGCGTGGAGCCCGCGCGTCTCGCCGTCGTCGATCTTGACCGCGAGCCCGACGCCCTTCGAGCGCACGCCGACGACGTAGACCGCCTCGCCGCCGATCTTGGGGAAGAGCCGCGCGCCGCTGACGCGCACCAGATCGGTGCAGATGCGCTTGTGGTTGCCCGCGATCATGTCCGGGTGCGCCGCGACCGCGCGGTGCATCCACTCGAGCGCCGCGCGCCGCTCGGGCGCGAGGCCCTCGGGATTGGCGACGCGCGCGATCGCGGTCGCGAGGCGCACCAGCGGGAGACGGAACGTCGGCGCGCTGCAGCCGTCGATCGCGGTCGAGAGCTCGCCGGGCTGCACGCCGCTCATCTCCGCCATCGCCCGGCGCGCGAGCACTTGGACCTCGCTCGTCGGATCGAGGTAGAGCTCGGGCGCGACGCCGAGGTGCTTCGCGAGCGCGAGGAAGCCCGTGTGCTTGCCCGAGCAGTTGTTGTGCAGCGCGGTCGGCTTCGCACCGAGCCGCGCGAGCTCCGCCTTCGCCGCCGGATCGCTCGGCGCCTGCGGACCGCAGCGCAGGTCGGCGACCGAGAGCCCGAGTCGCGCGAGCAGCTTCGCGACGCGCTCGGTGTGCCCGGCTTCCGCGTTGTGGGACGACAACGCGAGCGCGAGCTCGTCGTCGCCGTACCCGAACCGTCGCGCGGCGCCCGACTCGATCAGCGGCAACGCTTGGAGCGACTTGACCGAGCTGCGCGCGAAGATCGGGCGCTCGTAGCCACCGCCGCCTTCGACGACGCGGCCGGAAGTGTCGGCCAGCACCCAACTTCCGCGGTGCTGGGACTCGACCCACGCTCCGCGCCAGAGCCGCGCGAGCACCGGGTTGTCCGGCAGGGCGGAGTCGAGGCCGGCGTGCGGGCCGGGCGCGGCGTGCGGGGCGGCGTGCGAGTGCGTCATGCGTTCGTTCGGCGGCGCAGTCGTCCGCGCACGGCACATTCTACGGAGCGGACACCGACGGAGCGCCTCCGCCCGTATCCGGATCCGCGCGCGGCGACTAGACTCGCAGCATGATGCCTTTCGAGCGTCGCGGCAGCGATCGCAATCGCGAGGGCCACGGTCGTGGCGCGCGCGGCGGCATCGATCCCGCGTTGCTGCCGTCGGTCGACCCGCGTCCGGCGGCGGTCCAACGGCGCGCGCTCTGGCTGATCGTTCCGATCGCGGCGCTGCTGGTGGTGCTCGGCGTGCAAGCGGCGAAGCTCGAGCCGATCGCGGTGCTGCAGATCACGTTCGCGGCGCTGTTCGCGGTCGGCGTCGGTTGGATCGTGTTCGCGCTCGCGAGCCCGCGGCCAGAGCGCGTGATCTGCCCCGCATGCGCGCGTCCCGAGCTCGTCAACTTCGCCGGCGGCGTGCGCTGTCGCGCGTGCGGCTGGAACGGACGCGAGCACACGCGGCGCGACGCGAACGACGAGGCGCGAGAGGGCGAGGCGCACGAGGGCGAGGCGCTGACCGGTCCGCCCGCCGGCGATCTCGCCGACGATCTCACCGACGAATTCGACGTCGACGACCTCGCGCGTCGCCTGCGCGGCCGCGGCACGCTCGGAGATCCTCCTCACCGTTGGTAGCATGCGCTCTCCCGCGCTGCGGGACTCCAGATGAGCGACGTGCGGATGATCGAGGTGCTGCTCGGCCGGATCGTGATCCACGAGCAGGGCGACAGCCACTACATCGTGCTGGTCGAGAAGGGCGGCAAGCGCCACTTCCCGATCGTGATCGGCCGCGCCGAGGTGTCCGAGATCCGGCGCGTGATCGCGAACGAGGAAGTGCCGCGGCCGCTGACCCACCAGCTCGCCCACGCCATCGCGCGCTCGCTCGGCGCCGAGGTGGTCCGCACCGAGATCGTCAACCTCGCGCGCAACACGTTCTTCGCGCTGCTGATCCTGCGCCGCGAGGCCGACGGCACCGAGGTCGCGATCGACGCGCGCCCGAGCGACGCGGTTGCGCTCGCCCTGCGCGCGAAGGCGCAGATCTTCGTCGCCGAATCGGTGCTCGAGCAGGTGCGCACCGACCACGACGGCCCCGATCCTCTCCCGCCTCCCTCCCCGCCCGCGCCTTGAAGCGACCGAGCACGCGGAGCGCGCTCGCGGCGGCGTGCGTCGCGCTCTCGTTCGCCTGCGCCGCGCTGCCCGAGCCCGCCGCGACCGCGCGCGAGGTCGTGCGCGGCCCGCTCGCCGCGCAGTCGCTGCATCCGCTCGCGTGGACGCTCGGCGATCTGCGTCCGCGGCGCGCGCTCGCGACGCCGCGCGGCGAGGTCGACATGTCGATCGCGAGCGCGTACGCGAGCATCTTCCGCTACGACGACACCGACCATTCGGCGGTGACGATCGACGGCGAGCTCTGGCACACCGCATTCGGCGTGCGCTTCGGCATCGCGCCCGGCGCGGACCTTGAGATCGCGGTGCCGGTGCTGTACGCGTCGAGCGGCTTCCTCGACGGCTTCGTCGACGGCTGGCACGACTTCTTCGCGCTGCCGTACGGCCGCCGCGACTTGCGGCCCGCCGACGAGTTCGAGATGACGATCGAGTCCGACGGACGCGAGATCTGGAAGCTCGAGAGCGACGGCCCGATGCTCGGCGACGTGCCGGTGACGTGGACGCAAGAGGTCTTCGCGACGCCGACGCGCGCGCTCGCGGTGCGCGCGATGCTCGAGCTCCCGACCGGCAGCGAGAACCGCGGCGCGTCCAACGGCGAGTTCGACTGGGGCGTCGGCGTCGTCGCGGAACAGCACGCCGAGAGTTGGAGCTTCTTCGGTCACGCCGACCATCTGCACGCCGGCGAGCCGTCATCGTTCGAAGGCAGCGGCGTCCACCTGCGCGATCGTTTCGAGCTCGCGTTCGGCGGAGAGTACCGGTGGAGCGATCGCGTCTCGCTGCTCTCGACGCTGGAATGGACCGCGCCGTTCACGCGCGACCTCGACCTGCGCGTGATCAACCGCGAGATCCTCGATCTCGGCGTGGGCGCGGCGTGGGATGTCGGCGAACGCTCGCGCCTCGCGTTGAGCTTCCACGAGGACCTGGTCTCGAACACCGGTGCCGATTTCGCGGTGCTGGTCGGGTTCACGACGCGCTTGTGAGCGCTTCGGTGATCGCGGCGCGCAGGTCGCAGCCAACCGCTCGCGAGAAACGCGTTCCTCGCGACGCGCTCGTCCGCGTTTCGGTCACCTCGGGCGTCACGAGCGGTAGCTTTCAGTCGCGATGAACACGTTCCTCGCCCGCTGCACCGCACTGGCGCTCGGCAGCTCGATCGCCGTCGTCGGAGGGCTGCTCGCGGCGACGTGCTTGCGCATCGAGCCGCTCAGCGGGCCGGTCTGCGGCGCGTGGAGGACCGTTCTCCCGGACGTCGAAATGCGCCTCGCCACCCAAGGCGAGCTGCGCGATTCCGCGGCGCGCGCGGAGGTCGTCGTGCGCGGCGACCTCGGGTGGCCCGGCGCGTATCGCACCGTGGGGATCTGGCCGACCGAGCTCGTGCTCGCACCTCGAGCGGGATTCACGCTCTTCCACCACTCGCGGTGCGGCAACTGCGACGGCTTCGCGGCTTTCGGACGCGTGACGGCGGCGAGCGAGCCTGTGCTCCAACTCGACATCGAGCTCTCCCACGCGTGCACGACGACGAGCGAGCATCTCGCCGACCGTCTCTACACCGTTCGTTGGGGCGAGCTGCTGTTCGTCGTGACCCCGCAGCGCGCCGAACGCTTCTGCGCGGCGGTGACCGACGGCCGGAGCTTCCCCGGCGATCCGGTGCGCGTGCTCGGCGACACCGCGTTCGACTTCGACGCGCCGACGCGACCCGAGGGGCGACCGCTCGCGCCGAGCGAATGGCAGCGCTGGCTGCCCGCGGCTCCGATCGAAGCGCGCATCGTCCGGCTCGTCGAGTTGCGTCCGCTCGAACCCGACCCCAACTCGTCGGTCACGTACTACGACGCCGAGTTCGAGCTCGATCGCGGCGCCGCCGACGGTGTCGCGGTCGGGCTGTCGATGTTCGCGGCGCCGCCGCCCGGACGGGACGAGCGCCGCGGGCGCATCGAGAGCGTCGACGAACACTCCGCGCGCCTGGTGTTGCTGACGAAGGACGACCAACGAGCGTGGGCCGAGAGCCTGGTCGGCACGGCGGTGAGCACGCTCCACCCGCTCGCGCCGCGGCCCAGCCGTTGACGTCGTCGCCGCGCGCGCGACCCGAGCTTCCGCCGCGCCGTCCTCTTTCCGCGCGCACCTCTCGCGAGTAATGTCGACGCGCCGCGCGGAGGCGTGGCAGAGTGGTCGATTGCACCGGTTTTGAAAACCGGCATGGCGCAAGCCATCGAGGGTTCGAATCCTTCCGCCTCCGCCAATCCGATCACTAGCGTTCTCTGGAGGAAGCCAGCGACGGTCGACGTTCCGGAGGCTCGATGATGCGCTCGAAGCTCGGATGGCTCGCAGCAGCCTTGCTGATCGGCCTCGCAGGCTGGTGGTGGAACGCAGCGACGCCGGTCGACTTCGCGGCCCCGACGAAAGTCGATGCCGCGCCCCGCGCCGACGTCGCGGAGGACGAGCGAGCGCTCGTCGCGACCAATGCGCCGTCGAAGCGCGAATCCGTCGCCGCGTCGAGCGCCGCCGCGAGCTCTCTCTCGAGCGGCGAGACGCAAGAGCTCCCGATCGAACTCGAC
>JADLBP010000071.1 GCA_020847695.1 Planctomycetota bacterium | reverse complement strand
GGCGGCGCGAGTACCGTCGCGGCGCGAAAGGCGCGCATGGAGCTCTATCTCGGTCTCGACGTCGGCACGCAAGGCACCAAGGGGCTGGTCTTCGACCTCGAGACGAGTCGCGTCGTCGCGCGCGCGTCGAGCTCCTACGACCTGATCGGCGGGCTCGCGCCCGGCGCGGCGGAACAGCATCCCGAGACCTGGATCGACGCGGTGCGCGCGGTCGCGGCGGAGCTCGCGCGCTCGCTCGGGCCCGCGTGGTCGGGCGTGCGCGCGCTCGGCGTCTCCGGCCAACAGCACGGCTGCGTGGTGCTCGACTCGGATCGACGCGTCGTCCGGCCGGCGAAGCTCTGGTGCGACACCGAGACCGCGGCGGAGGCGCGCGAGCTCTCCGAGCGGCTCGGGCGCGCGGTGCCGACCGGTTTCACCGCGTCGAAGCTGCTCTGGCTCGCGCGCCACGAGCCCGAGAACTGGCGGCGCACGCGCCACGTCCTCTTGCCGCACGATTTCGTCAACGCGCGGCTGTGCGGCGAGCTCGCGATGGAGTGCGGCGATGCTTCGGGCACCGGCTTCTTCGACGTGCACGCGCGCCGCTTCGACGACCGCGCGGTCGCGGCGATCGACGGCGAGCTCGCCGCGAAGCTCCCGAGGCTGCTCGACACGGGCGCGTCCGTCGGCGCGCTCGATCGCGCGGGAGCGGAGCTGCTCGGCTTGCCGCTCGGCGTTCCGGTTTCCGCGGGCGCGGGTGACAACATGGCGAGCGCGATCGGCGCCGGCGCGACGCGCTCCGGCGTCGTCGTCGTCAGCCTGGGCACGTCCGCGACCGTCTTCGCGCGCTCCGAGCGACCGTTGGTCGATCCCGAGGGCCTGATCGCGCCGTTCTGCGACTCGACCGGCGCGTGGTTGCCGTTGCTCTGCGTGATGAACGCGACCGGCGTGCTCGAGGAGGTGCGCAGTGCGTTCGGCGTCGATCACGCGACGTTGACGCGCGAAGCCGCCGCCGAGCCGCTCGGCGCGCGCGGGCTCGTCTGCATTCCCTATCTCCAGGGCGAGCGCGTGCCCGACTTGCCGCGCGCGACCGGCGCGTTGCTCGGGCTGCGACCCGGGCTGCTGCGGCGCGGCTTGCTGTATCGCGCGGCGCTCGAAGGCGTCACCGCGAACCTCGCGTGGGGCGTCGCGCGTCTGACCGAGCTCGGCGTCGACGTCTCGCGCGTGCGCGTCGTCGGCGGGGGAGCGAGCAACCCGCTCTGGCGCGAGTTGCTCGCCGATGCTCTCGACGTCGAGGTCGAGACGTTGGTGGAGAGCGAATCCGGCGCGCTCGGCGCGGCGCTGCAGGCGGCGTGGACGTTGCGCCGCGCGACCGAGAAGGATCTTCCGTGCGACGCGCTCGCGGCGGTCCACGTCCGGACTTCCGGCGCGCCGGTGCGGCCGGATCCCGAGCGCGTCGCGCGGTGGCGCGGGCTCGTCGACCGCTTCCGGATCCGCGTCCGCGAGGTCGCGGAGGCGGCCGATCCGGCCGAGCCGAGAGAATTAGCAAATTCCTAGTTCGCCCTAAAGCGACGTCGGCGTGAGGGTCGACAGTCTCGCCCGGAAGCAGGCGAGATCAGCGTGGAACCGGCCGCGTGGGGCGTGTCGGTGCGCGCGTGCCTGGGGAGTCGACGATGCGGGGATCAGCGAGGCGGCGCGGGACGCGCGCGGGCTTCACGGTGATCGAGCTCACGGTCAGCATGACCGTGCTGATGGTCGCCGTGCTGACGACGATGGCGAGCCAGCTCGTCGCGCTCGATCTCGTGAAGACGGTGCGCGAGCAGAGCGCCGCGATGAGCGACCTGCAGTCCGCGATGGACGAGCTCCAGATGCAGCCACCGGACCAGCTGGCGATCGCGACCAGCACGTACGCCGACGATCAACCGATCGCGACGTTCAACGATCGCAACCTGCCGAACGAGACGATCACGCCGGACTACCCGGGCTACGCGGGCGGCGCGATCCCCGATCCCCTGCAGATCGTGCTCACGTGCGCGTGGACCGATTGGAAGGGGCGTCCGCGGACCTTGCAACTCGCCTCGGCGGTGACGCGATGAAACGAATCGAACGAACTCGCCGCGCGCGACGCGGCATGACGGTGATCGAGCTCGCGATCTCGACCTTCCTGTTGATCATGCTCAGCGGCTCGCTGACCGCCGCGCTCGTCAACGTGCGTGGCGTGTTCCAAGAGGGCACGATCCAATCGCGGATGCAGGATGCGGGCGAAAGGGCGCTCAAGGTCATCTCCGAGGACCTGCGGCGCTCCGGCTTCGTGAACGTCGGCGGGCTCAACTACCCGGCCGTGTTCCCCGCCGGCGTGCCCAACATGGCGGAATTCCCGGCGCACGCGCACGCTCCCGCGGTCCAGAACGCGCAACCCGGCGATCCGGACTTCGGCGCATCGAGCGAGATCGTGTTCGTCCAGCCGGACTTCCAGACCGACGCCGCTGGCGACGAAGTGCCGCAGCTCGATGGGCTCGGCGCGCTCCAGTGGGACGACACCGAGATCAGCTACGTCCTCATGACCGGCGCCGACGGCGTCAACTATCTCCAGCGACGCACCAATGCAGCGAACCCGCGCCGTCTCGCGGGCCACGTCGAGCGCTTGGTGTTCGAAGCGCCGGGTCAGATCGGGGTCACGATCCCGAACGACTCGGTGCGCATCAGGATCTTCTTCCGCCAGGTGGACGAAAAGGGGGTCGTCCACCGACACCAGGCGGAAGCGACCGTTGCGTTGCGCAACACTCCGGCACCTTGAGGCAGTCATGAAACGAATTCCGATCCGATCGAAGCGTGGGCGTCGCGGCGTGGCGCTCCTGTACTCGCTGCTCGCGTCCTTCGCGGTGGCGACCATGGTCACGGGCATGTTCGCCGTGACGTTCTCCTCGAAGGGCATCACCGAAGTGAAGGTGAAGGGCGGCCAAGCCCGCTACCTCGCCGAAGGCGCGATCGAGATCGCGAAGAACTCGGTGCAGGCCGCGATCGCGAACTGGAGCGTGCCGGGCAACGGGACGGCGACGATCAACGGCACGCAGATCCCGTACACGGTCACCGCGACGGGACTCAACACGATCGACACCGATCCGTCGGGCATCCAGACGATCATCACCGGGTACGCGCTCGAGGCGACCGTGGCGCAGAACGGTCACACCTACACGGCGCACCGCTTGATCAACGCGCGCGCGACGCCGGTGTTCCAGTTCGCGGTGTTCTACACCAACGACCTGGAGATCAACCCGGGCCCGAGCATGGTGCTCGGCGGTCGCATCCACAGCAACCGGGACATGTACCTGAACAGCGACGGCACGCTGACGTGCAACACGAACTACGTGCGCGCGGTCGGGTCGATCTACCGCAACCGCAAGGACGACGCGAGCATCTCCGCCGGCACCGTGCAGATCCGTAACTGGGTGCAGAACCCGTTCGCGGCGGGCGCGCCGGTCTACACGCAGATGAACAGCATCTCGCAGATGGCGTCGCACGGCGTCACCACGACCAGTGGCTACGACGCGAACTTCGATCAGGACATCGATCTCAACAACGACGGCGACTACAACGATCCGAACGAGTTCCAGAGCTGGGCGCTCGGTGCTCTCGCGATGTGGGCGCCGGCGCCGACGTACACGACCGCGTACGGCAACACGGTGATGGACTCCGCGCACGGCGTGACCGAAGCGGAAGTGCCGTACATCGGCTCGATCAAGATGTTCGAGCCGGTCACCGGCGGCAACTACGCGTGGGACGTGCCGAGCCACTCGTACCAAGCGGTCGCGGCGGGCACGGGCACGCACGCGAAGGGCTACTACCACAGCCAAGCGGGCCTGACGATCATCACCAACGGCGCGGGGACTTCCTGGAAGGCGTACGACGCGGCGGGCGCGGACGTGACGACGCCGCTGAAGAACGCCGGTGTCGTGACGTTGAAGTCGATCTACGACGCGCGTCAGGCGGGTAGCTCCTCGAACTCGACCAAGGTGAAAGTCACCGAGATCGACGTCGCGAAGCTCAACACCTGCGGCTACTTCCCGGCCAACGGCTTGATCTACGCGTCGAGCTACGGCGCGAGCACGGGCACGAACGCGAAGGGCATCAAGCTGAAGAACGGTTCTCAGCTCGCCGGCAAGCTCACGGTCGTGTCCGAGAACTCGGTCTACGTGCAGGGCGACTACAACACGGTCCAGAAGAAGGGCGCGGCGGTGATCGCGGATGCGGTCAACCTGCTCTCGAACTCCTGGGACGATTCGAAGAACAGCTCGAGCGGTCTGCCGACCGCCTCCGCGACGACGTACAACGTCGCGCTGATCTCGGGCAACCAAGACACCGTCGGCTCCGCGTACAACGGCGGCCTCGAGAACCTGCCGCGCTTCCACGAGAACTGGTCCGGGAAGGCGTGCACGATCAAGGGCTCGTTCGTCAACACGTGGTTGAGCCAGTACGCGACCGGCAGCTGGCTCTACGGCAGCAACCGCTACGTCGCGCCGAACCGCATCTGGTCGTACGACACCGCGTTCAACACGGTGGCGAACTTGCCGCCGTTCACGCCGATGGCAGTGACGACCTCCGACGCGGCGGTCTGGTAAGCGACGACGAGTTCGTGCCGCGCCGACAAAGCGCGCGGCCCGCGGCGCGAGCTTCGACGGGAAATCGTCGAGGCTCGCGTCCTTTTCGGCGCGCTCGTCGCCGGTGCGCGGGCGAAATGCGCGCGCCCGGCTCGCGAGGCGTGGTGCCGCGCCGCGGCGCGTGGTTCAATCTCGCCCCGAGTCGCCTGCTGTGGACCTCGCCTTGACCTCCTCCCAACCCGTGCTCGAAGTCGAGCACTTCTCCAAGGCCTACGAAGGCACGTACGCGGTCCGCGATCTCTCGCTGGTGCTGCCGGCGGGGGCGATCCTCGGTCTGGTCGGACCGAACGGCGCGGGCAAGACGACGACGCTGCGTTCGATCGCCGGGATCCTGCCGGTGAAGGAGGGCGCGATCCGCATCGCCGGGCGCGACCTCGCGCGCGAGGAGTCGGCGGCGAAGAAGAGCCTCTACTGGATCCCCGACGACCCGCGGCCGTTCGACACGCTGACCGTCGCCGAGCACCTCGAGTTCACCGCGGCGCTCTACGAGGTCCCGAACTGGCACGCGGAGGCGATCGAGCTCCTCGAGCGTTTCGAGCTCGTCGAGAAACGCGACGCGGTCGGCGGCGAGCTCTCGCGCGGCATGCGGCAGAAGCTCGCGTTCTGCTGTGCGTGGCTGGCGCACCCGAAGCTCGTGCTGATGGACGAGCCGTTGACCGGCCTCGATCCACGCGGCATCCGCTCGGCGAAGGATTCGATCAAGGCGCTCGCGGCGCGCGGTACCGCGGTGATCCTCTCTTCGCACCTGCTCGAGCTGATCGAGGAGCTCGCCTCGCGACTGCTGATCCTCGCGAGGGGCCAGAAGGTCTTCGAGGGCACGCTCGCCGACGCGCGTGCGACGCTCTCCGCCGGCGAGGCGAAGAGCCTCGAGGAGATCTTCATGGCCGTCACCGAGCACCGCCAGGACGGCGCGCCGCCGCCGGCTCCGTGAGCGTCCCGTGATCGCCACGCATCCCGCGCTCAGGCTGCTCGGCAAGCGGAAGTTCCTGGGCTTCTGGCGCACGCAGTTCCGGCGCGTCAAGACGCTCAAGGGCGCGCTGTTCGCGGCGCTCGGGCTCGGCGCGATGCTGTTGTGGTTCGGCGCGATGATCGCGGGCCAGATCCTGCAGCCGCGCGAGGCGGTGCAGGCGCCGACCGAGGTCGCGACCGCGTTCTTCATGCTGGTCGGCATGTGCGTGACCGCGTTCGGCTCGCTGTCGTACCGCGGGCTCTACATCCCCGAGGAGGAGATCGACCTCCTGCTCTCCGCGCCGGTCTCGCGCAGCGACATCGTGCGGTACCGGATGCTGTCGAGCTTCGTCCGCACCGCGTTCGCCGCGTTGATCGTCTCGATCTTCGCCGCGGGGCGCTCGCCGAATCCGCTCTACGGCTTCGCGGGCGCGTGGACGTTCGTCGTCACGCTGCCGGTGCTCGGCCAAGCGATCTCGCTGGTCGCCGGCGGCACCGAGAACAAGCTCGGCAAGTTGGTCGAGCGCGTGCCGCGCAAGTGGTTCACCGCGGTGTCGCTCGGGCTCGTCGGCTTGTTGATGTTCGCGTTGGTGTCCGGAGGCGTGCTCGACCGGCTCGCGCCGGCTCTCGGGCTCTCGCGCGATCCCTCGAACTGGCAGCAGACTCCCTGGGTGCGCGTGGTGACGTGGGTCGTCAAGCCGTGGTCGGCGATGCTGCACGCGACGAGCTTCGTCGACTTCGCGACGTGGTTCGGTTGCGCGGTGTGCATCTGGATCCTGCTCTTCGAGTTCTCCGCTCGGCTCGCGGTCGACTTCCGCGAGCTCTCGCTCGCGACCGCGGCCGACGTCGCGAAGAAGATCGCGCGGCGACGCAAGGGCGGCGGCGCCTCCGCGTCGTCGGTTTGGTCGACCGCGGTCGGTTGGCGCATCCCGTGGGTCTTCGGCCGCGGTCCGTTCGGCGCGATCGCGTGGCGCAAGACGAGCTCGATCGTGCGCAAGGCGGGCGGCACGCTGCTGCTCTCCGTCCTCGTCGTCGGCATCCTGACGTTCAGCATCGACTCGGGCTTCGGCAAGGGCGAGCTCGACGGCCTGATGAGCGGGGCTCTGCTGCTGGTCGCGATCGGCTCGCTCTACCTGACCACCGGCTTGCGCTTCGACTTCCGCGAGGACCTCGAGCGCATGGACGTGATCCGTTCGTGGCCGACGGCTCCGTGGAAAGTGTTCACGGCGACGCTGCTGCCGGAGGTCGCGCTGGTCACCGGGCTCCTGTGCGTCGCGATCCTCGCACGCGCGGTGATGCACGAGACGTTGCACGGCGTGTTGCTGCTGATCGTGCCCGCGGTCGGCTGCTTCGTGTTCGTCTGGGTCGCGCTCGACAACGCGCTGTTCCTGTTCATGCCGGTGCGCTACGTGCCGGGCCAGGACGGCGGGTTGCAGCACACGGGGCGCGCGATGGTGATGATGATGGCGCGGCTGGTGCTGCTCGCCTTCACGATGCTCGGCGCCGCGGTGCCCGCGGCGATCATCGGCTTCCTCGGTCCGCGGCTCGAGCTCGGCACCGCGTGGATCTGGGGCGCGTCGCTGCTCGGCGCGACGGCGGTGCTCGCGATCGAGTCGGTGATCGCGATCTGGATCGGCGGCAAGCTGCTGTCGCGCTTTGACGTCGCGCGCGATCGAGGTTGAGCCCGTGACGCAGCCGCGCGAACGCCTGCCGATCGGCCAGCGCCAAGTCGCGCGTCTGCCGGTGGTGTTCATCGGCGGCCCGCCGCGCGTCGACACCGCCGCGTGGTCGCTGCGCGTGCACGGTGCGGTCGACGCGCCGTTCGAGGTCGGTTGGTCCGCGTTCCAGCTGCTGCCGATGGAGACCGTGACCGCCGACTTCCACGCGGCGACCGGTTGGAGCGTGCTCGACGTCGCGTGGCGCGGTGTCCGCGTCGGCGAGCTGATCGCGCGCGCCGAGCCCGCGCCGCGCGCGCGCTTCGTGCGCTTCTCCGACGGCGAGCTCTACGACACGACGCTGACGCTCGAGGACGCGCTGCTGCCGGACGTCCTGCTCGCGCATCTCTGCGGCGACGCGCCGATCGCGCGCGATCACGGCGGCCCGGTGCGGTTGATCGTGCCCCAGAAGTACGGTTGGAAGTCGGTGAAGTGGCTCGCGGAGATCGAGCTCGTCGCCGACGATCGCCCGGGCTTCTGGGAACGCCGCGGCCGGCCGACTTCAGCCGATCCGTGGCGCGGCGAGCGCGGGCTCTGACCGGCACGCTAGACTGGCGCGACCGCTCGCGCGGGGAGCGCGAACGGAGGAGAGGAATCGATGCAACGTCGCGTGCTCGCCGTGTTCGCGTTGGTGCTCGTCGTCACCGTCGGAATCGTGGTCTGGCGTTCGCTCACGAGCGCGCCCGCCACGTCCCCGGCGACCGAGAGCCCGGTTTCGGCGCCGAAGCAGGCCGAGGAGCCCGTCGGCGCGAAGCCGGCGCTCGCGCAACCCGCGGTGAAACCGGCGCCAGCGCAGCCCGTCGCCGTGCCCGAGCCGGTCGCGGTCGAGCCCGAGCCGCTGGTCGATCAACGCACGGTCGCCGCGCAAGGCGGCGCCGAGTTCACGCTCGACGTGATCTGGCCCGCGGACGTGCCGGCGGACGAGCGGGCCGAGCTCGTGATCCAAGGCCGCAAGACGACCGACATCGTCGCGCGCTTGCCGCTGACCCGCGGCGGCGAGCACCGCTTCTTCCTGCCGAAGGAGCACAACCGCGGCCGCGTCGTCGTCGAAGCGCGCTACCTCTACCTCGACGAGCCGGTGAAGCTCGATCCCGAGAAGCGCTCGAAGCCGCTGAGCTGTGAGCCCCACGTCGGCGCCTGGGTGCGCGGTCGCGTGATCTTCCCGCCGGGCGTCGACGAGGCGGATCGCGACCTGTCGAAGCACCGCGTCGGGCGCCGCAGCTTCCGCGTCGCTCGCGACGGCGAGTTCGCGGGCGCGCGCAGCTTCTCCGGCGAGACCGCCGCGATCGCCCGCGACGGTTCGTTCGAGTTCGGCGGCCTTCCGGCGGACATGCGGCACTCGTTGAGCCTCGAGCTGCCGACGTTCCCGCCCCACGAGAAGCCGCTCGAGTCGATCGAGGCGGGCAAGGCGATCCTGCACGACATCGAGCTCGAGCTCGGCGCGAGCGTCTACGGCCGCGTCGTCGACGCCTCGGGCGCGCCGGTCGCGGGCGCCGACGTCGGTTGCGTTTCCGAGTCCGACGACGAACCGTCGGACGGCGATCGCACGGCGAAGACCGATGCCTCGGGCAACTTCGCGCTGCGCGGCTTCGAGCCGAAGTCGCTGCGCCTGACGGCGGTGTGCAAGGGCTACCTG
>JADLBP010000070.1 GCA_020847695.1 Planctomycetota bacterium | reverse complement strand
GCGCCGGCTCGAGGAGACCGGGCCGCTCGACCTGAGCGAGAGTCAGCTCCAGAAGCTGCGCGAGCTCGGCTACGCGCGCTGACCGCGCGAGCACGACGCCGCAGCGGTTCCGTGCGCGCTCGTGCCGGAAGCTCGTTCCGCCGGAGTCCGGCACCGACGTCGCACTTCGCGCGTCGTTCGTCGTGCGCCGCGAACCGCCGCGACCGCGCGTCGCGACGTTCGAACGTCACCATGCTCTTGACGAAGCGCGCCGTGCGCGCCGCTTCGATTCACATGTAGCCGAGCGCATGCAAGCGCTCGCGCAGCGCGTCGTCGATCTCGACCATCGGCACGTCGCCCGCGCTCTTCTGCATCTCGCCGACCCACGCGTCGAGCGCGAGCGAGAGCTCCTCGAGGCGCTTCGCCTCGGTCTTCGACACGTCGTGGAGTTCCAGCGGATCCGCGGTGAGGTCGAACAGCAGGTCGACGCCGCGCGTCAGGTCGCGCACGAGCTTCCAACGATCGCTGCGCAGCGACGCGAGCTGGAACCGCTTGCCCCAGCGCGGCTGCGCGTCGGGCAGCCACAGCATCGAGTACGCGACGTGCCCCGCCGCCGGCGCCTCGCCGCCCGGCGCGAGCAGACCCTTCGGCCGATCCGCCGCGCCGAAGTCGGCACCGAGCGCCTCGAGCACGGTGGAGAACACCCGCCGCGTCTCGACCGTGTCCGCGACGACGCGCCCTGCCTCGCCGCCGGGCACGACGACCGCGAGCGGGACGTGCACGAGCTCGTCGAAGAGCGTCGTCGTGTGCCCGATGTTGCCGTGCTCCATGAACTCCTCGCCGTGGTCGGCGACGAGCACGAAGACGGTCGAAGCCAAGAGCCCGCGCCGCTCGAAGTCCGCAACCAGCCGACCGAGCTCGCGGTCGGTGAACGCGATCTCCTCGTCGTAGAGGTCGCGGGTGTACGCGAGCTCCGCGGGGCCGAGCAGGTGACGGTTGGTCACCAGGTTCTCGAAGTCGAACTGCGCCTTCAACCAGCCCTGGTACGAGTCGGCGAAGTCCCACTCGGCGTGATCGCGGTACTCGTAGTGCGGATCGAAGTAGTGCGTGAAGAGGAAGAACGGCCGATCGGCGTGGCGCGCGACGAAATCGAGCGCGAGATCGGTGATCGCGGCGGAGCTGATCGCCGTGTGCCCGCGTGCCCACGAATCGTCGTACTCGTCGAAGCCCTGCGCGAAGCCGTGCTTGTGGTCGACGTAGTCGTGGCTGACGAAGCCGCCGGTCGCGCGGCCCGTCTCACGCAGGATCTCGGCAAGGGTCACCTCGCGCGCCCGCAGCTTGCCGCTGAGCGACACCGCGCCGTGCTGCAGCGGGTACTTGCCGGTGACGATCGACGCGAACGCCGGCATCGTCCACGGCGACTGCGAGATCGCGTTCGTGAAGACGGTGCCGCGCCGTGCGAGCGCGCGCAGGTTCGGCGTCAGGTCGCGCTCGCCGGGCTTGGGCTCGAGCAGCGTCGTGTGGTCCGCGCGCAGCGTGTCGATGCCGATGACGACGACGTTGTGGGTCTGCGCGGACGCGAGGCTCGGCGCTTCCGGCGCCGCCGCCCAGGGCCGGACCACGAGCGGCGTCGCGGCGGTGAGCGCGAGCACGGCGCACACAGCGCGCACCGCCGTCGGCGCGCGTCCGGCGAGTACCGCGCGGCGCACGACCACGAAGGCGAGCACCGCGAGCGCCGCGACCACCGCGTTGGCGACCAGCGTGTCGACCGCGGTCGGCCGGTAGATGCGGCGCCGATCGACTTCGAAGAGCACCAGGCACGACGGAGCGAGCACCGCGCAGAACGCGGCGACGTTCGCGACGAGCGCCGGCTCGTCGCGCCGCGGCCGCGACGCGAGCCTGCGACCGACGACCTCGAGCGCGAGGCACGAGCCCGCGACCAACGCGCCGAGCCACGCGAGCTCCGCCTTCAGCACGCTCTCGTGCCGCGCGGCGAGCGCGTAGCTGCCCGCGCCGAAGATCAGCGCCCACGCGACCTGCGTCTGCAACCGTGCGGCCGGGTCGGCCAGCAACTCGACGAGGCTCGCCGGGCGGACGAGCTCGCGCGCGCGGCGCGAAACCACGAGCAGCAGCAGCGCGACGACGATCCAAGGCCCGACCGCCTCCAGCCCACCGAGAGCGCCGTGATCGGTCGCCGAGACGATCACGACCTCACGACCGCGAGCGAAGCCGAGGTCGGCGTAGCCCTGCGCATCGACCTCGGCCGAGCCGCGCCGGAAGCCGGCGATCGCACCCCACCCGGCGGCGCAGGCGGCCACGAAGAGCGCGGCGAGCAACCCGCGGCGGGCGAGCAGCCCCGCGGGGACCGCGGGCGACGTCACGGGATCGGCGGGCACGCGGGAACTCTACTCCGCGGCCGATCGGTGCGCACCGGTCCGCCGGACGCGCTCCGTCCGGTCGGCGCGCGCTCTCGTGGGACGAACGCGCCGTAACGGACCGGCGCGCGCTCGTCGGACGAGCACGCGCCGGGTCACGAGAGTCGCAGCCAGGGTCGGATCAGCCGTGCGTCGCGCCGGTCATCGCCTTCGAGCTCTTCGACGCGGCGTTGCCGGCGGTGCCGGTCTTGTGTCCCGGGTCGACCCACGAACGGCTGACCTCTTCGCGCGGCCGCAGCTTCTTCTCGACGCGGTTGAAGACGTCGAACGCGCGCGCTTCCCAAAGCGCGCCCTTGAAGTTGTTCTCGCGCAGTCGCTTTTCCGCGCGCTTCTCCCACCAACCGATCTTGCCGCGGGCGAGACCGTAGGAGAGCGTGACGAAGTGCTGGTAGAGCTTCCGGCGCTCGGCGACGTGCGGCGGGATCTTGCCCGGCCACGTCTCTTCGAGGTGGTACTCGCCGATCGAGCCCCACTCCTTGATCGACTGCGGCGGCTGGTAGCCCATCGACACCGCTTGATCCCACATCACCGTGCCCGGGATCGGGCGGTACGGCCACACGGTGGGTCGCGCGAGCGGCGCGGCGACGTGCAGGCGGCGGCACTGGTCGATCGTCGCGATCATCGAATCGGGCTGCTCGCCCGGGTAGCCGATGATGTACGTCACCGACGAGCACACGCCGCGCTTGTCCATCTCGACCGCGGCGTTGATGTTGTCGTCGCCGGTGATCGGCTTGCCGATCTTCGACATCATCTGGTCGGTGCCGGCCTCGGCGCCGATCTCCGCGATGTAGAGGCCGCTCGCGGCGAGCGCGTCGAGCACCTCGGGCTTGTACGAGAGGATCGAGTGCGTCTCGAGGAAAGCGTTCCAGTGGAACTTGAGGTTCCGGCTGAGCATCCCGTCGGCGAATTCCTTCACTCGCTTCTGCATCACGCCGAAGTTCGCGTCGTGGAAGCGCACGACGTCGAAGTTCCAGCGCTCCTTCAGGTCGGCGAGGTCGTCGAGCATGCGATCCGCCGGCATCGCCTTCCAACGGCGATCGGTGACGATCGGCGAGCAGCAGAACGTGCACGGCTCGGGGCAGCCGTAGCTCGAGAAGTACGTGATGCCGAAGTACGGCTTGCGCGAGCCGATCGCCGGCGGCGTCGGCATCCGCAGGATCTGCTTGTGGCTGTCCGCGCGCAGCTGCATCTCGCGATACGGCTCGATGTCGATCAGGTGCCACGGCAAGTTCGGGAGCTTCTCCCATCCGACCACCGGTCGCTTCTCGGTCTTGAAGACCTGACCGTCTCGCCAGAGCGCGAGGCCGGCGATGTCGTCGAACTTGGTGCCCGACTCGATCGCCTTGACGATCTCGTAGAAGCTGAACTCGCCCTGCGCGAGCACCACGGCGTCGTAGAGCCCGGTGCCGAGCTGCAGGTCCGGTCGCACCGACGCGAACCAGCCGCCGATGATCATCGGGAGCTTCGGGTGCTTCGCCTTGACCTTGGTCGAGCAGTTGAAGCCGTCGGTCACCATGTAACCGAGGATGCCGGTGGTCGCGTACAGCAACGCGCCCTCGCAGGCCTCGACCGCGCGCCGGTGCCCCTCTTCCTCGTCGTAGAGGTTGGCATCGATGATCTGGATCTCGTAGCCCTCGCGCACGAGCAGCGAGGAGATGCAGAGCATCTCGAGCGGCAGCATGTCGCCGGAGCAGCGCGGGCCGATGCCGCGGTCGACTTGCTGGGGCTGGTAGAGAACGATCTTCTTGCGACTCATTCGGTCGGTCCTGGGTGGGGATCGGGGTGTGGCTCGGGGGGGACGCGGTCGGAGAGCGGGCGCGATTCTAATCTACCCCGAACTGGAGGCTAGCAACGGCTGCTATCGCTGCGCGGAAGCCAGCCCGGCGCGCGCCCACTCGGCGGCTTGGCGCACGGCGACGATCAGGTTCTTCGGCGAGGCGAGGCCCTTGCCGGCGATGTCGAACGCCGTGCCGTGCGCTGGCGAGATCCGGAGGTAGGGCAGGCCGGCGATCAGGGTCAACCCGGTCTCCGGCGCCGCGAGCTTGACCGGGATGAAGGCCTGGTCGTGGTAGAGCGCGAGCACGCCGTCGAACGCGCCGCGGAACGCCTGTAGGAAGACGGTGTCCGGCGACAGCGGCCCGACGACGTCGAGCCCCCGCCCGCGCGCGTCGGCGACCGCCGGCTCGAGGAGCTCGAGCTCCTCGGTGCCGAGGATCCCGCGTTCGCCGGCGTGCGGGTTGAGGCCCGCGAGCGCGAGCTTCGGCCGCGCGAACCCCAGGCGCCGCAGGGTCTCGTCGAACAGCAGAAGGTGGTCGAGCACGCGCTCGCGCGTCACCGCCGCGAGCGCCTTCGCGAGAGGCATGTGCCGCGAGAGCAGCATCACCCGCAGCGGCCCGGCGATCGCGACCATCTCGTAGCGCTCGACGCCGGCCCAACGGCCGAGCAACTCGGTCTGGCCTTCGACGCGCTCTCCCGCGAGGTGCAGCGCTTCCTTGGACACCGGCGCGGTCACCAGCGCGTCGACGACGCCTCGGGACGCGAGCTCGACGCCCGCGCGCAGCGCCGCGAGCGCGGCTTCTCCTCCGGCGCGTTGCACGCGGCCGAGCTCGATCCCGTCCGCCGCGGGCGTGGCGAGCCACGCGTGCCCGTCCAGGCCCGCGAGCGCCTCCCGGGTCGGCGCGGCGAGCTCCGCCGCGTGCGCCGGACGCAACCGGGCCGGCCCGACGCAGAGGATCCGAGCCTCGCGCGCGACGTCGGCATCGCGGAGCGCGGCGAGCACGACCTCGGGCCCGATCCCGGCGGGATCGCCGAGCGTCAGGCCGAGCCAAGGTCGCGAGGCGCGCGTCATGGCGCGCAGTGTACTCGCTCGCGCTTCAGCGCGAACCGAGCGCCGCGTTGTGCGCGTAGAGCCAACCCAGGATCTCGGCGACCGCTCCGTACAGCTCGATCGGGATCTCGTCGCCGACTTCGCACGCGCAGAGCAGTTCGACGAGGTCCGGATCCTCGCGCACCGGCACGCCGTGCTCGCGCGCGAGCGCCAGGATCCGCTCCGCGGTCTCGCCGCGGCCGCGAGCGAGCACGTGCGGTGCGCGCGTCGACGCACGCTCGTACCGCAGCGCGGCGGCCCGCGGAGCGCGCGCGGCTTCGTCGAACGCGCTCATCCCTGGAGGTCCATCACGTGGTGCTCGCGCAGATAGCGGATCTCCGCCGGCCCCGGGCGCACGCGCACCTCGGCGAGTTCCGCCGGTACCAGCGCGACGTGCACCGACCGGCCGCCGGTCGACAGGCGCGTTTGCAGCTCGTGCAGGTCCGCGCGGAGGTGCGCGACGACCGACGGCTCGACCACCGAGAGTCGGACCGAGAGCTGTCCGTTGCGCGCGAGCAAGTCCGCGCGCACCGGACCGGTGTGCGTGAAGTCGACCGCGAACGACAGGCGATGCGAAGGCTCGCCCTCGCCTCCGCCCGCGCGCCGCTCCTCGACGCGGTGGTGGGTCAGATCGAGCGTCGCCAGCCGCTGCCCGTCGGCGATCGGCAAGCTCCAGTGCCGCGCCTCGCCGGTCTCGGCTCGTGCGAGGTTGAAGAGCTGTTCCGCCTCGAGCGCGGCCAGCGTGCGTTCGATCGCCCCGCGCACCGGGCCGGGGGGCGTGCGCTCGAGCGCGACCAGCAGCTCGGACTTCAGATCCGCGACGAGCAGCGCGATCCTCGCCCGGACGCGCGCCGGATCACGGGCCGCCTCGGTCGCCGCCGGCGCGCCGAGCAGCACACGCGCGAAGAGCAGGCGTTCCTCGCGCGTCCAGGACTCGAAGTCGACCGCCTGGAGCCGCGCGTGCGCCGCCGCGACCGCGGGATCCTTGCCGAGCGAGCCCAGCGCGCGGCCGAGCCAGCCCTTCAGGTCGCGCGCGAGCGCGCTCCAGTCGAGCTCCGCGAGCAGGGTCGCCCGCGCCGTCGCGACGTCGACGCCGAGGGCGCGCGCGAGCTCGCGCCAGAGCCCCTCGCCTAGCTTGGAGAAGAACTCGTCGGGCGTGCGGCCGAGCGCGCCGGAGTCGCCCGCGAGTTCGGCGAACAGACCGGCGCGCAGCGCCTGCGCGACGCGCTCGAGCTCACGCGGCGAGCCGGTTTCGAGCGCCGCGTCGAGCAGATGCGCCTCGTAGCTCGTGCCGTTCTGCGCGAGCAGCCTCGCGAGCTCCTCGGGACCGTCCGCGGAGGTCCAGACGTGCCGCGCGAGCGCGTCGAGCAACGTCGCGATCGGCGAGCCGGGCTCCGGTGCCGGCTGTGCCGTCAGCAGCGCCCCGCGCAGCTCGGCGACGATCTCGCCGATCGGTTGCGAGCGGCCCATCACTGCACGCAGCGCGCGCAACAGCGTCGGCTCGTCGCTCGCGGAACCCGGATCGAGGATGCGCAGCGCGATGCCCTCGCTCGACTCGACGACCTCGAACAAGAACCGTTGGCCTGGCTCCAGCCTCACCTGGGACTGGGCGGTGATCCGGTGGCGGCCGATCGCGAGCAGCACGCTGCCGTCGGTGTTCTGCAGCACCTCGCCCGCGACGACTTGGCCGCGTTGGAGCACGCGGGCGAGCTCGTCGCCGGTGCCCGTCGGGCGCAGGACGACCGCCTGCGTCGATTGGAGGGAAAGGGGATCCATGCGCGCGGCGAGCACGGTCGCTCCCCGACGCGCGGGTTATCGGAGCGGGGCCCCGCGCCGAGAGGCGCGACGGACCACGCGGAAAAAAAGTCCCCGCCCCGTCCGGCGGCCGAAGCCTTGGACGGGGCGGGGCTGGATCGGCGGTGGCCGCCGAGCGGAGTCGATCAGTAGCGCTGGTCCAGGCGGACCGTCGCCCCGACATCCTGCACGCCGAAGACCTGCTTCGCGTGCGCCGCATTCGCGAGCACGACGGACACCTGCGCGCCGACCGACACCTTCGGCATCGCGAGCAGCGCGGAGAGCGAGAGCGGCATGTCGACCGCGGCGCGCACCGAGCGCGAAACCGTCTTGCCGTCGAACTTGACCTTGGCGACGTGCGACCCGAACCACGGGTGGACGTCGAACCGCACCACGACCGAGCTCTGCGCGAGCGCCGCCTTGTCGAGCCACAGGCTGACATGGTCGTGGAACACGAGTTCGATCAGGTTCTCGCCGATCGCGACCTGCTCGACCGTGCCGGAGCCGGCGGTGCCCGCGATCACCCGGCTGAGCTCGGCGGGCGAACCGCGGAGCACGAGCACCGGCAGCGAGGAGACGGACGACGAGTCGCCGCTTTCGGGGCCGCCCATGGTGCCGGGCAGGCTGCCGATCGCGTCGCCGCTACCGGCGCCGCCGAATCCACCTCCCAAGGCACCGGCAACGACGCTCGAAACGCCGCAGACGAGCAACGCCGTCGCGAGAGCCGACTTGGCGAGCAGCGAAGTCTTGATGATGAAGTGCTTGGTACGTCGACGAATCACGGTCACCTCCAGAGTCACTGGCACAGTCACTGGCCGGAACTTTCAGCCGTCGCGTCGAAGAGCTCGGGGCACGTGGCCACCAGCTCGCGCGCGAACCCAGGATGGTCCTCGATGGTCTTCTGCAGATTCTTCGAGCGCGCGAACAGCGTGATGATCTCGCCGAGGCGCTCGGAGTCGCGGTCCAACAGCCGCCGGAACGAAGCGAGCGCGCGCTTGTGGTCGCCGAGCAGGGCGTACTCGAGACCGATGTTGAAGCGCACGTAGAAGAAGCGCGGATCGCGGTCGGCGAGCCCGCTGAGCGTCACCCAGCGGAAGCAGACCAGCGCGCGCCGGTAATCGCGCTCGGCCTCGTGGAGCCGACCGAGCTGCACGATCGCGTGACCGCGGTTCTCGTCGACCATCGCGGTGTCGAAGATCGCCCGGTACTCCTCGGCGGCTTGCAGCACACGCCCTTCGGTGGCGCTGACGAACGCGAGGTAGAGGCGCGCTTCCTCGTGCGAGGGATCGGCGGCGATCGCCTCCTCGAGCAGCTTCCGGCCTTTCTCCAGCGGCCCGTCGATCTTCTTGAGGCGGCCGTTGAGGATCGAGCGCGCGCTCTTCCAGTCGACGCCGCCCGCGTGGGCCGCTCCGCCGTGGACGACGCCGTCGACGAAGCCGCGACCCTGGGTCTGCGTCTTCTCGATCGGCACCGCGGCTTCGAAGACGCGCGTGCGGTAGTCGGGGTCGAGCGCGGCGAGCACGTACGCCTTGCCGAGCTGGTAGAAGATCGTCGCGAGCCGATGGACGAGCTCGATCCCGCGCGCTTGCTCGACCAGGTCGGCGCCCGTCAGGGTCGCCATCCGCGCCATCAGCCGGTCCGGGTCGGCCATGTCGAGGTGCATGCGCATGCACTGGCGGGTGTCGTCGAAGAAGCGACGGCACGCGTCGCAGCTCTCGAGGTGGACCATCGCGCGCCCGGCGGCGGACTCATCGAGCTCGCCGTCGACCATGCACGACAGATCGACCTGGAAGTGAGAGCACAGGTCCGCCATGTCTTCCGTCCAGCCACTCATGACACTTCGCCCTCCTCCGCCTCGAACTCGCCGGCGGCGAGCTCCAGGTCGGCCTGTCGCGGGTCGCGCGCCGGCTTGCACTCCGGCGGCAGACCTTCGAACACGCGTCGCATCGCGCGGTGGATCTTCCGACGCGCGCGGAAGATCACCATCTTCAGGTTCTCGAGCTTGATCCCGAGCTGGTCGGCGGCGTCGCGGTAGCTGCACTCCTCGACCTCGACCAGGTGGATCGCCGAGCGCTCGCGCGCCGACAGCATCGAGTAGAACTTCAAGTAGAGGTGCAGGTAGGTCAGGTAGACACGCCCGCACTCGCGTTCGCTCTCCTGATCCATCGCGCCGGCGAGCGGGCTGCGCATCTCCGGCTCGGGCTGGTCGCCGAGATCCTCGAACGGAACCTCCATGCGACCGTTGCGGCCGTGCGAGCGCAGGTGCTTGAGCACGGTGTTGCGCACGATCATCGCCGACCACACCCGGAAGGCGTCCTCGCGCTCGCTGTTGAAGCGGTGCGGATAGCGATAGACGTTGAAGAACACCTCTTGCAGGACGTCGCGCGGATCGGCGCGGTTCCCGTAGCGGCGCAGGCAGCTCGAAACCTGGGCCAGCAGGTGCGTCGAATTGAGCTCGTAGAGCAGCGCGAACGAGCCGCGGTTGGTGCGCTGCCGGAAGACTTCCATCAACCGCGTCGACACCGCGTCGCGAACCGAATCGGCGCCGCGCGCCGGATCGTCGATGATCGCTGCGATCCGCGCGACCTCGGCGTGCGTGACGTCCCGACCGAGCGCTTCGATGCGCTGCCTCAGCGTGGCGCGGTCGAGACCGTTCGCGATCGCTGAGACCGGAGCTCCGGTCAGGTCGGCGTCCAGCATCGTTCGGGCTCTTGGCTCGGGGACGTGGGGTGAGGAGTCGTACCGAGGTCCGGCGCGTCCGCTGACAATTGTACGGCCGGGGTTAGGGCTAGCCGGATTCTATGGCGCAGTTGGCGGTCGGTAACGAGTGTACGCCCGAGGAAACCGACAATATTCGTATTGCAGGCGCCGTGCGCGACGGAAGCCGTGGAATCCCCAACGCTTACGCGCGCGCGATCATGGCAGAATCCGGTCGATGAGCGCGACCGACCGAGCCCTCGAAGCGGCGCGAGAGGTCGGGTTCGACGTCGCGGGCATCGCACCGTGCGCGCCGCCGCCGGACGCCGCGCGCTTCGAAGCCTGGCTCGCGGCGGGCCACCACGCCGGCATGGGCTACCTCGCCGCGGAGCGCGAGCGCATCCTCGATCCCCGCCGGGTGCTTCCCGCGGGCCGCAGCATCGTGCTGGTGGGCTTCGCGCATTCCCGCCCAGCCTTCGAGCTCGCGGGCGGCGGACGGATCGCGCGCTACGCGGTCGGCCGCGACTACCACAACGTCGTCGGCGAGAAGCTGCTCAAGCTCGCCCGCATCCTGAAGCGCGAAGGTTGGATCCGCGATCGTCGCCGCTTGGTCGACGCGGGGCCATTGCTCGAGCGGTCGCACGCAGTCCGCGCCGGCCTGGGCTTCGCCTCGAAGGCGGCGAACGTCCTCCACGCACGTTTCGGGCCGTGGTTCTTCCTCGGCGCGCTGATCGTCGACGCCGAGCTCGCGCAGGCGGACGCGCCGGCGCCGGGCTCGTGCGGCACGTGCCGGGCGTGCTTGGATGCCTGCCCTACCGCGGCGATCCGCGAACCCGGCGTCGTCGACGCGAACCTCTGCCTCAGCTACCACACGATCGAGAGCTCGGACGCGATGCCGCACGAGCTGCGCGAACGCGCCGGCCCGTGGGCGTTCGGCTGCGACGTGTGCTCGGAGGTCTGCCCATGGGGACGAGCGAGCCCGGAGCTCTCGGAGCGCTTCGGCACCCACCGCGCACTCGACGGCACCGGGCTGGTCGAACTTCTTTCCGACATCGACGCGGAGCGTTGGACCGGCTCGCCGCTGCAGCGTCCGAAGCGAGAGGGCCGCGCGCGCAACGCCGCGATCGCGCTCGGCAACGTGCCGTCGGAACGAGGGCGCGACGCGCTGCTCGACGCGCTCGCGTCCGATCCCGCTCCGGTCGTCCGCGAGGCCGCCGCGTGGGCGCTCGCCCACGCGCACGCGGACGATGCCGGCGTGCGGCCTGCGCTCGACGCGGCGCGGACGCGCGAGTCGGATCCCGCGGCACGCCGCGGGATGGATCGGACCGCCGCTTCGGAGCTCGAGCGCCGTCCACTTCCGTGAACGTTCGCTCGAACGTGTCGAGGAACGTGAACACCGGCGCGACGCGACCCGCGCGCTCCGACGCCAAGTGCTTGCCGATGCCCGAGATGCGTGCGCATGCGACGCGCGCTGCGCGACTCGGCCCAGGCGAGTACGCCATGGAAAACCGCACGTCGGACTGGGAAGCGCCGCGGGAGCGTTCACATTGTTCGACACTCGCGCGCGGCAGCGCGCGGGCGGAAACCGAGGGGTTCGGCGAGCCTAATCCGCGCTTGATCCGCGAGTTACGCGCGCATGATCCGACGGGCTCAAGCTTGGCGACCGCGTTGCGCTACAGCACCCGGAACCACACCAAGACGGACAACCGACGACGCACGATGGAACACCTGGACTACTACGCCGACCGCAAGTTTTGCGCGCACTGCCAGACCTACGTCACCTACCTGATGAGCGTGGACAAGAGCTTTTGCGTGCAGTGCGGCAACGAAGTGCGGCTGTTCAGCCAAGAAGACTGGCAAGCCTTCAATCGTTCGCTCGAAGACCGTCGCCCGAAGGGCGGCCGTCCGCGCAAGAACCAACCGAACAACCAACAGAAGAAGGAGTCCGCCTGAGCGCCGCGATTGCCGGATCGCCGCGACTACGGACACCTGACCCGTCAGTCTCGTTTCGCCTGCCGCGCCTCTCGGTCGAGTGCATCCGACCGCGAGGCGCGGGCCTTTCACCGCGAGTCCTTGACCCCACCCTTGAGCCGCAGGTAGCGCTCCGACGCCTGGACCTGGCGCACCCGATCGCGGACGGAGGCCCAGAAGCTCTCGAGGCGCTGCCACGCCGCGGCTTCGTCCGCGCACTCGCGCTCGAGTTCGAGCGCGGCGTTGCGAGCGCCATCTTCGTCGCCCAGCGCGACCCACGCATCGAGCGCGAAGATCCTGAGCTCGACGTCCTTCGGCGCCTCCGACACGAGCCGCGCGAGCCGTTCGCGCACCGTCTTCGAGTCGCCGATCGAAACGTGGACCTCGACCAACCGACGCTGCGGGCCGAGCGCGTGCGGATCGGTCAGCAACAGCGCTTCGAGCGAACGGATCTCCGACGCCGCCCGCGAGAGGACCTCGAAACGCGCCCGCGCGCCTTCGGCATCGGCGTCGTGGCCCAGGTCGAGCTGGATCTGGCTGACCAGGTACCAGGGCTTCGGCTCGAAGGGATCGAGCTCCCTCGCGCGCATCGCCGATGCCAACGCCTCTTCGCTGCGGCCGAGGTCGAACAGGAGCTGCGCCTTCCACGTCTGCGCGTCGGCGTGGTCGGGCTTCTTCGCGAGCACGCTCTCGAGTTCCGCGAGCGCCTCGTCGAGCTGGCCGAGCCGCATCCGCGACAGTGCGAGTCCGCGGCGCGCTTCGACGTCGTCCGGAGCGGCCGCGAGCACCTGCTCGTACTGCGCACGGGCGTCGCCGTACCGGCCGAGCGAGTAGTACGAGTGCCCGAGCACCCGCGTCGCGCCGATCTCGCGCGGCGCGGCGGCCTCGAAACGCTCGATCAGCGTCGCGCAGTCCTTGTAGCGACGCAGTCGGAAGTAGCAGAGGCCCGCGTGGTAGAGCGCGGGCGGCAGATCGGGTTCGACCTCCAACAGGCCGTGGAACTGCGCGAGCGCGAGCCCGAGCTCGCCGCGCTGATAGGCGCCGATCCCCGCAGCGAGAGCGCGCACCAACGTCTCGCCGAGCGGCTTCGTCGCATCCCAGTCCGCCCACTTGCCCGCCGCCGCGGTCGGGAGCGTCGCGGGGTCGCGCAGGAGCGCCTGCTCGACGCGCGCGCGCACGTCGAGCTTCGGCGGCGCGCCGTCCTGCGCGAAGCCGACCGTCGGCGCGAACGAGAGCACGCACCACGCGGCGCAGGTCGCGATCACTGAGGAGCCTCCTCGATCACGAGCACGCGATCCGCCGCGATGTCGCTCAACGTCTGCTCCTTGCCCGAAGGCCATCGCACGACGAGTTTCTTGACCATCACCGCGGAGCCGAGCCCGAAGTGCACGCGCGGCTGGATCGCCGCCTGGTAGCCGCCGGTCGTGCGCACCTCGGCGCCGCGTCGACCGCCGTCCCATTCGGCGACCACCTCGGCGCCGAGCGCGAAACGGTTCGCACCTTTCGCGCGCAGCTCGACCGCGAGCCAGTGCGTCTTCTCCTTCGGCGCGCGTTCGCGCGTCGTGTTGACCAGCACGCGCACCTCGCCGTCGAGTTGGATCGCGACCAGGTCGAGATCGCCGTCGCCGTCGAGGTCGCCGATCGTCGACGCGCGGGAAACCCGCGGCTTGCCGTCGGAGAGCGGGCGCATCGTGAACTTCAGCTTGCCGCTGTTCTCGTAGAGCTGATCGACCTGCGCGTACGTCGTGTCGGTGCCGGGGTTGTCCGCCTGCGGGTAGACGTGGCCGTTGAAGACGAACGAATCGAGGTCGCCGTCGAGGTCGAGATCCGCGAGGGCGGTGCCCCAGCCGAGGAACGGCATGCTCGGTCCGCCGAAGCCGACCGAGAACGAGCTCTCGCGGAAGAGCTTGTCGCGCTTGGAGAGGAACAACGAGTTGTTCTCGCCCGAGAACGTCGTGACCATCAGGTCCTCGCGCCCGTCGCCGTCGACGTCGGCGCAGCCGATGCCCATGCTCGCTTGCTCGCGGCCGTTGGAATCGTGGCTGCAGCCGCGCAGGAAGCCCACCTCCTTGAACGTGCCGTCGCCCTGGTTCTCCCACAGGTTGTTCGGCGTCGAGTCGTTGCCGACGAACAGGTCGACGTCGCCATCGCCGTCGTAGTCGAGCGTGGTCGCGCCGAGCCCATACCCCGGTTGCTCCAACTGGAACTTCGCCGCCGCGCTGACGTCGGCGAACTTGCCGTCGCCGAGATTACGGAAGAGCTGATCCTGCTGACCGACCAGCCCCTCGGGTCCGCACATCACCGGCACGCCCTTCCACGAGCAGCCGCCGCCC
Organism: Planctomycetota bacterium; assembly: GCA_020847695.1. GTDB lineage: Bacteria > Planctomycetota > UBA1135 > UBA1135 > JACRIN01. The sequence goes on along the minus strand of JADLBP010000070.1, from coordinate 15,929 downwards.
GGCGGCGGGATCTTGCCGATCACGAACTCGAGGTAGTTGACGACCGCGAGGTCGAGCTTGCCGTCGAGGTCGTAGTCGAGGAACGCGGCGCTGGTGCCCCACGCGTCGCCCGTGAGGCCCGCGGTCGCGGTCACCTCGGCGAAGCCCTTGCCCTTCTGGTTGAGGAAGAGCCGGGTCGGCCCCCACTGCGTCACCGCGAGGTCGAGCCACCCATCGCCGTCGACGTCGCCGACCGCGCAACCCATGCCCCAGCGGCCGCCGTTCATCGCCCACGTCTCGCCCGCCGGCCGGAACTTGCCGTGGCCGTCGTTCAGGAAGAGCCGCGGAGGAAACCCCGGCTCGCCCTTGGTCGCGCGCTCGATCGTCGAGCCGTCGACGACGACGAGATCGAGCGCGGAGTCGCCGTCGACGTCGGCGAGCGCGAGCCCGCCTCCGTCGACCTCGAGGATGTAGTCCTTGGCGCGCGTCCCGCAGGTCGTCAGGACCGAGCCGAGGGTTTCCGCCGCGCGCTCGACGAACAGCGGCTCCGGCGGCTTCGGAGCGGTGTCTTGTAGGTGGAAGAGCATCGGGAGGACGAGCATAACGGTTGGGAGCACGGGTCCAGCGAGCGATCGGCGCTCGATACGGCGCTCGAACGCGCCGGTGAGCGGCGCGCAGGCGACAGCGACGCGCTCCGGCGATACAACCGGCGCCCCGCGAGACCCGATGAACACTCCGCAAGCCGCCGCCGACGTCCTCGATTCCGTGCGCGAGCGCTACGCCCGCGGCGCGGCCGCCCAGGTGCCCGAGCTCTGCTGCCCGGTTGCCTACGACGCGCGCTACCTGGCGGTGCTGCCGCCCGAGATCCTCGAACGCGACTACGGCTGCGGCGATCCGAGCCGCTTCGTCCGGCGCGGCGACGTCGTGCTCGACCTCGGCTCGGGCGCCGGCAAGATCTGCTACATCGCGAGCCAGATCGCCGGGCCCGAGGGCCGGGTGATCGGGGTCGACGCGACGCCGGAGATGCTCGCGCTCGCTCGCGCGCACCGCGACGCGATCGCGGCGCGCATCGGCTGGTCGAACGTGGAGTTCCGACGCGGTCGCATCCAGGACCTCGCGCTCGATCTCGAACGCGTCGAGAGCTTCCTCGCGCGCCGCCCGGTGCGCACGCTCGACGACCTGGCCGCGCTGCGCAGCGAGGAAGCTCGGCTCGCGCGCGAGGAGCCGATGATCGCCTCCGGCTCGGTCGACCTCGTGTTGTCGAACTGCGTGCTCAACCTCGTCGCGGGCGCCGACAAGCGCGCGCTGTTCGCCGAGATCCATCGCGTGCTGAAGCGCGGCGGCCGCTGCGCGATCTCCGACATCGTCTGCGACGAGGACGTGCCCGACGAGCTCCAGCGCGATCCCGAGCTCTGGACCGGCTGCATCTCGGGCGCGCTGCGAGAGGATCGCTTCCTCGACGCGTTCGCGGACGCCGGGCTCTACGGCGTCGAGATCGCCGCGTACCAGCGCGAGCCTTGGGCCGTCGTCCGCGGCATCGAGTTCCGCTCGCTGACCGTCGTCGCTTGGAAGGGCAAGGAAGGCCCGTGCAAGGAGCACAACGAGGCGGTGATCTACAACGGGCCGTGGAAGCGCGTCGTCGACGACGACGGACACGTGCTCGAGCGCGGCGTGCGCACCGCGGTGTGTCGCAAGACCTTCGAGCTCTACGGCCGAGAACCGTACGGCGCGCAGATCACCCAGGTCGCGCCGTTGGTCCCGATCGCGCCGGAAGACGCACGCGAGTTCGACTGCCGCCGCAACGCGGTGCGCAGCGCGGCGGAGACGAAGTTCGGCGTCCAACGCGCGGACGTCGCGCCCGGCGCCTCGGGCTGCGAGCCCGGCGGGAGTTGTTGCTAGTGAGCGGAGAATTGCGACGCGAGAAGTTGCGCGACGCGCGGCTCTATTTGCTCTTCACGCCGGAGCTCTGCGCCCCGCGCGACCCGCTCGGCGTGCTCGCGAGCGTCGTGGACTCCGTCGATGTCGTCCAAGTGCGCCCGAAAGCGCCCGACCGCGGCCTCGATCCGCGCGGCAGCGCGCCGGAGCTCGTGCAGACCCACGCGCGCGAGCTCTTCGATTGGTGTCGGCGCGTGCTCGAGCTCGTGAACGGGCGCGCGCGGCGGCCGCTGGTGCTCGCGAACGACCGCGTCGACGTCGCGCGCTCGCTCGTCGACGCCGGACTCGACGGCGTGCACCTCGGCCAGGAGGACTGCCCGGTCGACCTCGCGCGCTCGGTGCTCGGCGCCGACCTGTTGATCGGGCTCTCGACGCACTCGCACGCGCAGGTGATCGACGCCGGCGAGCTCGCGCTCGACTACCTCGGCTTCGGGCCGGTCTTCGCGACCGCGACCAAGGGTTACGCGCGCGGCCTCGGCGCCGAGGCGGCGTGGATCGCGCAACAAGCGACGCCGCTGCCGATCTTCCCGATCGGCGGGATCGGGCTCTCGAACGCGGTCGAGCTCGCGGAAGTCGGCCGCGCCGCCGTGTCCTCGGCGATCCTCTGCGCGGAGGATCCGGCGCGCGCCGCGCGCGAGCTGCGTCAACTGCTCGAACCCGGCGACTGACGCGGCGCGCCGACGAGCAACAGCGCGTCGCCGTAGCTGTAGAACCGATAGCCGCGCGCGATCGCCTCGCGATAGAGCTCGAGCGTGCGCTCGCGCCCCGCGAACGCCGACACCAACATCAACAGCGTGCTGCGCGGCAAGTGGAAGTTGGTCAAGAGCACGTCGACGACTCGGAAGCGATACGGCGGCACGATGAAGAGCCGCGTCGAGCCCGAGCCCGCGGTCACCCGCCCGGCGCCGCTCGCGGTGCTCTCGAGCGTGCGCGCGCTGGTCGTGCCGACCGCGACGACGCGCGAGCCGCGCGCCCGCGCCGCGGTGATCGCGTCGGCGGTGCTCGCGGGCAAGTCGTAGCGCTCCGAGTGCATCGGATGCTCGTCGGTGTCGTCGACCTCGACCGAACGGAACGTCCCTTCGCCGACGTGGAGCGTGACGCTCGCCCGCTCGACGCCGCGCGCAGCGAGCCGCGCGACGAGCTCCGGCGTGAAGTGCAGCCCCGCGGTCGGCGCCGCGACCGCGCCGAGCTCGCGCGCGAAGAGCGTCTGGTAGCTCGCGCGATCGAGCTCGCGCCGCGGATCGTCGCCGCGCGGCCGACGGATGTACGGCGGCAGCGGCATGCGGCCGTGCCGCTCGAGCTCGATGTCGCTCGCGCGCACGCCGCCGGCGCCGGCTGCTCCGGAGAGGATCTCGACGCGCCATTCTCCGTGGCCGTCGCCGTCCGAGCCGCGCACGAGCATCCGCGCGACCAGTGCGCCACCCTCGAGCGCGACGTGCTCGCCGGGCTTCAAGCGCGCCGCGGGCTTGACCAGCGCGCGCCAGACGCCGGAGTCCTCGCGCTCGACCAGCAGCATCTCGACCGCGCCGCCGCTCGCGCGCGCGCCGACCAGCCGCGCCGCGCGCACGCGCGTGTCGTTGACCACCAGCAGATCGCCGGCGGCGAGGAAGTTCGGGAGCTCGCGGACGTGCGTGTGCTCGGTGGTGCCGCGCGCGAGATTGTGGACGAGCAGACGCGCCGAGTCGCGCGGCTCGGCGGGCGTGTCGGCGATGCGCTCGGGCGGGAGCTCGTAGTCGAAGTCGGAGACCTTCACGGGCGTGCGAGGCGTGCTTCGCGCACGCGCAGGGCGAAGAACGGTAGCGCGAGCGCCGGCCAGAGCCACCACGGCTCGCGCCACACGCCTTCGGCCTGCCACTCCGCGAGCGGCCAATACGCGAGCGGCAGCAGCGCGAGCAACACCGCCCACGATCGGCGCGGCTCGAGCGCGAGGAACGGCAGGATCCACACCGCGTACCACGGGTGCAGCGTCGGCGTCAGCACCAGGAACGCGCCGACCATCCGCCCGGCGGCGGCGACGGGCTCGACGCGCCGAGCGAGCAGCCACGCGCCCCAACCGAGCCACGCGGCGAGCAACACGCCGCGCGCGAGCCGGCGCGGATCGCTCCAGCCCTCGTCGTACGCCGTGACGCGCGCGAAGCCCCCTTCGACGAACCGATGGACCAGGTTCGGCGTCTCCCAGCGGAACGAGTACTCCGCGAGCCCGCCGAACACGCCGCGCGCGCCCTCGTCGACGCACGCGAAGATCGCGAGCGTCGCCGCCGCGACCGTCGCCGCGATCGCCAGCGGCCGCAGCGAGCCGCTCGCGCGCGCGCCGAACGCCGCGGAAACCCACGGCAGGAACTTCAGCGCGCCCGCGAGGCCGACCGCGGTCCAACCGAGGATCGCGTGCGCGCCGGAGACGAGCGCGTTCGAGCGGCCGCCCGGCGCGTTGGCGCGCACGGGCTCGCTCGCGTGCGCGGCGAGCGACGCCAGCCCTCCGAGCCACAGCGCGAGCGCGAGAGCATCCATGTGAGCCGCTCCGGCGAACTCGAGCGCGACCAGCGGGCTCCACGCCCATGCGACCGCCGCGGCGCTCGGGCGGCCGCGACGACGACAGAGCGCGAGCAACGCGACGACGACGGCCAGGTCCGCGCACGTCGCGGCGAGCCGGAACGCGAACACGCTGCGCGAGAGCGAGCTCTCGAACCACGCGCTCGGCAGGCGCTCCGCCGCGCTCGCGATCCCGGCGTTCGCGGCGAGATAGAGCGGCGGGTACGCCGCGGAGACCTCGCGGTGGTTGATGCGCTCGAAGAGCTCGGGGTCGCGCGCTTGCTCGACGGCGAACGTCGGCGAGTCCGGGCTCGCCGCCCACGGGCTCCGACCGTCGGCGAGCATGCGGCCCTCCCACACGTAGCGATAGACGTCGTCGGAGAGCCGCGCGTCGGAAGCGAGCGCGACCAGACGCAGCACCAGCGCGCCGACGAACACGGTCTTCGCGCCGAACGGCGCGCGCGCGGCCCGCGCGAACGCGACGAGCCACGCGGCTTGGCCGACCAGCCACGCGCCGAGCACGGGCCCGCGCGCGCCGCCGAGCGGCCCGAGCCACGCGATCGCGCCGAGCGCCGCGAGCAGCACGCCGAACAGTGCGAGCCAGAGCCCTCGGGAGTCCCGCTCGCTCGCATCTCCCGCGCGCATGCCGTGTTGTAGCAAGGCGAGCGTCGCGCGAGCACGCGGCGGCGGGCGGGTCAGGCCCGCGCTCGCTCGCCGTCGATGCCCAGCTCGCGCATCCGGGCGACCAGCGTGTCGGGATCCCAGCCGAGGTAGGCCGCCGCGCGCGTCTTGTTGACGCCGCCGCTCTCGTGGCGGGTCGTCTCCAGCGCCTCGGCGATCCACCCGGGCTCCGCGCGGCGCGACGACAGCTTACGCGGCGCGTCGAGGCCCATGCGCGCGAGCTCGGCGGTCAGCGTCTCCGCGTCGACCTCGCGTCCGGCATGACCGATCACCAGCCGGTACGCGACCGCCTCGAGCTCGCGCAAATTGCGCCTCCACTCGCGCCGCCAGAGCAACGCGAGCGCGTCGTCATCGAGCCGGGGCGGCGCGCGCTGCTCGCGCTCGCCGAAGCGAACGAGCAGCGAAGCGATCAGGCCGGGCAGCTCGATCCGACGGGCCGCGAGCGGCGGGACGCGCAGCTCGAGGTGCGCGACGACCTCCGCGAGCTCGCGCGACCACGCGCCGCGCGTCGCGAGCGCCGAGGGAGGCTCGGTCAACGTCACGATCACGCGCACCGCGTCGCCGTCGCGCGCAGGTCCCGCGGTCAGCGCGCGCACGAGCTCGGCCTGCTGCGACGGTGAGAGCCCGTCGGCGTGCGGCACGAGCAGCGTGCCGCGGTGTCCGCCGTGCGCGAGGCTCGCGAGGTCGCGCGCGAGGTCGGCCACGACCGTCGGGCCGTTCGAGCCCGCGCCGTGCCGCTCGAAGTGCAGCCACCGCGCGAGCACGGTCTTGCCGGCGCCCGCAGGCCCGACGATCGCGACCGGCGCGCGGCAGTTCGCCGCCGCGGCGACTTCGGCGAGCCGGCGCGCGAGCCGCTCGCCCCGGTCGAACCACAGCTCGAGCCCGTGGCGCGCGCGGTGCCACGCCCGGAAGTCGGCGGCGGCGAAGTCGGCGGCGTGCGCGGCCGCGCGCTCGCCCCAGCGCTCGAGATCGGCGGCCTTGAAGTCGCGACGGCGCGTCGACTCGATCGCGAGCACCGCCCGCGCGCGTCCCGCGCATTCGATCGCGAGCGCGACGCCCGACGCCGCCGACGGATGCACCGAGAAGTCCGGCGCGGGCTCGTCGAACTGAACCCAACCGCGGGTGCGGAGCACGCGCTCGACGATCCGCGCGCGCTCGGGATCGCGCGGCGGAGCGCCGGCGCGGTCGGTCGAGCCGGCGAGCCCGGTCTGCTCGGCGCCGCCCGAGGCGACGACTCGGACTCGCTCGCCCTCGACGACGAAGCCCCACCACCGCCGTTGCGCGGTCTTCATCGCCAGGTCGTCGACCAACGCGTCGAAGCAGCGCGATGGGATCGAAGCGGCGCCCTCGCTCAGGTGCGACGCCGCCACCGCGGGTTCGCTCGGCTGTTCGTGCGCGTCGAGGACCCGCGCGCTCCACGCGGCGGCGGCGGACGCGAGCTCGGTGCTGCTCGGCACCAACCGATGCTCGAACTCGAGCCAGAGCCAGCCCGCGACCTCACCGCGGCGATCGAGCACCGGTTCGAGCACCAACGCGAGGCAGCGCTCGGCGTCGAGCGCGTCACCGAGCGGCTGCGCGCCCTCGCGGCGGAGCACCACCCGCCGCGCGGTCGCGACCGCGCGCTGTTCCGGCGTTCCGCGCGAGCACGCCGCGCCGTCGCGACCGGCGAGCCACGTGTCGAGGCGCGCGCGCAGGCCGGCGGCGACATCGCGAAGCAGCACGCGGGAGCCGCCGTCGTCGCCGACCGCGACCACGACGAGCACGCTCGCGCCGAGGTCGTGCCGTCCGTCGGCGCGGGCGTCGCCGCGATCGAGCGACGTCGGCTCGCGACCGGCGAGGAACGGCCCCATCGACGGCGATGCTGACCTCCACTCGGCGAGCGCGAGCGGCACCGGGCCGCGCCACAGCGCTGCGCGCTCGGGCGTCTCGCCCGCGGCGAGGCGCGTCCACTGCGCGAGTTGGACCAAGCGCTCGTCGCCGGCGATGCAGCGCGCGTGTTCGTCGAGCCACGCGCGCGCGTGGCGCACCGCGCCACGCTCGAGCGCCGCTTCGACGCGGTGCGCGAGCCACGTCGGCCAGCGCGGCGACCGCGCGGCCCGCGCCTGCTCGCACGCGGCGTCCAGCTCGCCGACGATCGCGCGCGCGCCGTCGGACGCCCAGCGGTGACGCACGCGCCAGAGCGCGAGCTCGTCCTCGTCGAAGCCCGATCGCGCCGCGGCGTCGAAGAGCCGCGCGGCGACCGCGAGCGCGCCCTCGCCCGGCAGGGGCACGTGCGCGCCGCTCAGCGGCTCGCCGCTCGAAGCATGCAAGCGCCGCCAGAGCTCCGGCGCGTCGGCGCTGGGCTCGCCGAGCCACAGGAACGACGACGCGCGCAGCGCGGCCGAGAGGTGCGCGATCATGAGCTCGCGCAACGCCGCGCGCCGACGCTCGGCTCCGTCGCGCTCGAATTCGCGCGCGGCGTGATCGAGCGTCACCGCGACGCTCGGCGAGCGCACGTCCTGCGCGTCCGACGCCAGCAACCGCGCGAACGTCGTCAACGAGATCGCGCGACGCTGGAGCTCCTCCGGAGCGCCGGGCAAGAGCAGTTCGAGCACGTCGTCGCGCGCGTGGACCATGGGCAGCGTCCGTTCAGGGTCGGGACCGACGATCGGTTGGAGGGCACGCGGCTCGATACGCCCGTTGGGATCGCGAGCGAGGCTCGGCGATGGCGCACGCGACTCGGCGCGCGCGAAGGGGTGTGGACGGGGCGCGCATCGGGACCTCAGCTCAGCGCGACCGCGACGCGCCGCACCACCGCCGGCGACGCCGCGGTGAACCGCAGGTACTGACGTTCCATCGTCGGGTGGACGCCGAAGCTCCGCGCGTCGCGCAAGCGCGCGGTCGCGGCGCGCAGCTCGCCCGCGCAACGCTCGAACTCGCGTGGGTCGAAGTCGACGCGCGCCGCGTGCTGGACGAGCGCGTCGGCCGCGCGCAGCGCCGACGCTCGCTCGCCCTGCGCCAACGACAGATAGAGGAGGTGCGCGGCGATCGCGACGGCGCCCGCGGTGCGGTCGATGCGCTCCAGCGCGAGCTCGTAGAAGCGCAGCGCCTCGTCGAAGCGCGCCTGGCCTTCGCGCGCGGCCGCCAGCGCGGCCAGGAACTCGCCCTCGCGCCGCGGCGCGAGCCACGGGTCGAGTTCCTCCGCCGCCTGGCGCGCCGCCGCGCGGAAGTCGCCGCGCGCGAGCAGCGCGACGACGCGTTCCAGCCGCCCGGCTTCGTCGGGCGCGAGCGCGAGCGACGCGTCCGCGAGCTCGAGCGCGCTCGGCCAGTCCGCGACGTCCTCGCCGCCGCAGAGCTCCAGCATCCGCGCGAGGTCGCACGAAGGCCGACAGCGGTCGAGCGCGAGCAGCGCGAGCTCCTCGTGCAGCGCGCGACGCCACGCCGTCAGCGTCCCCGCCTTGCCCGCGAGCCAGCGCCACGACCTCCCGCGCGGCTCCAGCGTCGAGCGCAGGCGCGCCGCCTCGCGCAGCAAGTAGGCGAGCTCGCGAGCGTGAACGCGCTCGAGCTCCGCGAGCGCCGGTTGTCCGAGGCCGCGCGGTCCGCCGCGTGCGCCGGGGCGACGCGCGAGGCGCAGCGAGAAGCGGCGAGCGGATTCGGGCTCGTCCGCGCCGGTGTCGGCGAGGATCGCGCGCAACGACTCGAGCAATTGGTCTCGGTTCACGGTCGACTCGGTGGAGAAGGAACTCGGCGCGCGTTCGCGCCGTGGAGCAGGGCTTCGAGTCCGCGTCGCGCCGCGCGCGCGGCGTCGCTTGCGGATTCGCGGCGTTCGTGGGCGAGCTCGTCGAGCGTGCGCCCCTGGATCACCAACGCTTGGAACGCGCGGCGGTCCGCCGCCGGCAGGCGATTGAACTGGACGCAAGCGGCCCGCAGCTCGGCCGGCGCGAGGCCGAGCGGACGGCCGAGCGTCGCGAACACCGTCGCCTGGCGCTCGTCGAGCGCGGCGCCGGCGCGTTCCGCCTCGTGATCCTCCGACAACAGGTCGGCGAGCGCTTCGTCGATGCGTTCGTCGAGCCACGCCTCGAGCTGCGGCTCGCCCCGGTAGCCGAGCGCCGCCCGCGCCGTGCGCGCGAAGCTGCGGAGCAGCGCGCGGTCGACGTCGAGCAGGTACGCCCGCTGCGCGAGCCTCGCGGCGACGCGCGCGCGCAAGGCGAGCGGATCGTCGTGCATCAACCGCGCGAGCACCTCGCGCGAGTCGTGCGCATGGAAGAGCGCGCGCCAATCGGCGGCGCGGCGCGACGTCCGCGGCGCGGCCTTCGGACTCGACTCCGGAACGGAGGTCGTGGCGAGCGGCGACCGGGGCGTCGAAGAGCGCTCGGGCAGCGCGCGGACGACGTCGCGAGCGAGTTCCGAGGCGGAACTCGGGACTTCGGGTGACGGAAGCGAGGCCGGAGGAGGCATGGGAAGTTGCCGTTGGAGGTTCGAGTTCGCGCTCGGATCCGGAGGGCGAGCCACGTGGACCGGCGTCGCGCCGGCGCGCCGCGAGCAGCTCGCCTCCCGGGATGTTCCTCTGGACCGGTGAAGGTAGCGGCGGTTGCACTTTTTTGGGGCCGCGCCTCGCGCGGTCCGGGTCCGCAAACCTCCCGGTCGGCCTCCGCGCGCCGAATGGAGCCCGAATCCGAGGCGCGGGCTCGACGGCTCCGCGCCGGCGCTCGTCGACGCTGAACCCTCGTTTTCCCCACTTCGGGGGACGGAAACGCGGCCGCGGCCCGCCCGAGGTCGAGGGACTCGACTCGGACGGGCCGCGGGTGCTTCCGATCGGCCTCAGGCCTTCGGCGCGTCGCTCGGCGGCGCGTCGCCGCCCTTCGCGTCGGGCGTCGCGAGCTTGCCGAGGTACGCCGGCATCTCGACGCCTCCGATGTTCTTCATCACGTCGAGCAGCGGCGGGATCGACTTGCCGAGGCTCGAGAGGAAGCCCGAGGCGCCGCCGCCTTGGCCGCCGCCGTCCCAGACCGTGACCTTGTCGAACTTGATGTTGGAGATCGCCTTCGACGCGGTTTCCGCGAGGTGGTCGAGGTGCTCGAGCATCAAGAGCTGGAACGCCGCTTCCGAGCCGCCGCAACCTTCGACGAGCTTCTGCAAGCCCTGACCCTTCTTCGCGAGGATCTCGTACTGACCGCGCGCTTCGGCTTCGAGCTTCAGGAAGATCGCCTTCGCCTGCGCCTCGGCCTCGAGCACCTGCGCGGCCGCGCGGCCCTGGGCTTCGATGCGCGCCTTCTCGGCCGCCGCCTCGGCGTCGACCATGATCCGCGCCTTCTGCGCCTTCGCGGGCGCTTCGAGCTGAGCGCGTTGCTCGGCTTCGATCTGCTTCGCCTTCGCTTCGGCGGCGATCGCGAGCGCGCGGTACTGCGCCGCTTGCACCGCGGCCTCCGCCTCTCGCTGCTTGGTCTCGCCGACCGCGTAGGCCTCGGCGCGCTTGACCTTCAGCTCGGCTTCCGAGCCCGCGATCGTCGCCTGCGCGACGTTCTCGCCGGTGACCGCCTCGGCGTTCGCCTTGGCGACTTGGATACGCTTCTGGCGATCGGCTTCCTTGACCTGGATCTCCTGGTCGAAGGCGGCGCGCTGCTCGCCGACCGCGCGGTCGCGAGCGAGCTCGGCAACGCGCACCGACATCTCGCGCTCGGCGTCCTTGACGCCGATCTCGCGCACCTTGGTCGCGGCGGCGACTTCGACTTCGCGGTCCCGCTCGGCGCCGGCGACGCCGATGCGTCCGCGCTTGACCTGCTCGGCGACGTCGACCTCGGCCTTCTGCACCGCTTCGCTCGCGGCCTTGCGGCCTAGCGCTTCGATGTAGCCCGACTCGTCGGTGATGTCGGTGATGTTGACGTTGATCAGCACCAGGCCGATCTTCTCGAGCTCGGGCTCGAGCGACGTCTGGATGCTCTTCAGGAAGTGATCGCGGTCGCGGTTGATCGCCTCGATCGTCATCGACGCGATCACCTGACGCAGCTGGCCGAAGATGATGTCGAGCGCTTGGTTCTTGATCGACTCGGTGGTCAGCCCGAGCAAGCGGATCGCCGCGTTCTGCATGATCTGCGGCTGCGTGCCGATCGCGACGGTGAAGTAGCTCGGCACGTTGACGCGGATGTTCTCGGCGGACAGAGCGCCGCGCAGCGGCACTTCGATCTGGATCGGCTCGAGGTTGAGGTAGTCGTACGCCTGGATCAGCGGCCACACGAACGTGCCACCGCCGTGGACGCACTTCGCCGATTGGCCGGTGCCGACCTTGCCGTAGACGACGAGCACGCGGTTCGACGGGCAGCGCTTGTAGCGCACGACCAGCAGCACGCCGATCGAGATCGCGAACGCGAGGATCGCGACGATGATCAGCACGAACCACGGATTGACGTCCGGGACGACGCTGCCGCGAGAGCCTTGGAGCCACGCGGCGGGTACGAGCAGCAACGCTTGCATCGAGTTCGATCCTCTCAAAGAGCCGTGACTTCGACCGTATCGCTCGCTTGCACCGAGACGACGCGGCAATAGGAACCGGTCGGGAGCGCATCCCCCGCCGTGATCGCTCGGTATTCGAGCGTGCGACCTTGGATGGGCACCGTGACGGCGCCGGTGCCCGACTTGTGACCCGGGACGACGAGGTAGACGCGCGCCTGGGCGCCGACCGCGTTCTTGATGTCGACGGTGCCGCTGGCGCGCAAGCGCGTGAGCTGCACCATCGCGAGGCCGACCAACCAGAACGCGAGGCCGCCGGCGACGAGCGCGGAGACGAACGTCCACAACGTCGACACGCCCGAGGTCGCGAGCGCCATGCCCGTCAGACCGAAGAACGTGATGAACGCGACGACGGTGCGCACCGACAGACCGACCGCTTGGCTGTCGATGTCGCCGTGGTGCACTCCGCCGCCGAGGTCCGCCTCGTGGCCGACGTCCATGTCGTGCACGCCGCCGAGCAACGACATCACCAGCGTGATGAAGAGCACCGCGCCGCCCGCGATCGCGCAGCCGAGGTAGACGAGCTTCATCGAGAACGACGAGCCTTCGTCGGGCGCCGCCGCGGCGTTCTGCGCTCCGACTTGGAGCGTCTCGTACCCCCACCACGCGGCGGCCGGCACACTCACGAATGCACTCATGATCAAGATTCCCTTCCAGGGCACGTTCACGCGCGGCGCGGGCTCGTCCTCGACGCTCGTCGGAGCTTCGACCAGCGGTCTCGCCGCGGCGCTCTCCGCGCCGGACAGGAACGCACGCAGGGCGCGCTCGAGCTCGCCGGCGGTCGCGAAGCGGCCGGCCTCGGGCGCGAGCGCGCGCTCGACGATGCGCACGAACGCCGACGGCAGATTCGGATTGCGGTCCGCGAGCGGAACCGAGCGGCCCGAGAGCACCGCGGCTCGCAGCGACTCGAAATCGCTCGCCTCGTACGGATAGCGATCGCTGACCAACCAGTAGAGCAGCACGCCGAGCGCGTAGAGGTCCGCCTTCGGCCCGACTTCCGCCGCGGCGTCGAACTGCTCGGGCGCCATGAAGCGCGGCGTGCCACCGGGCGAGCCCGGGCCGTCGCTGGTCGAACGCGCGAAGCCGAAATCGAGCAACACGACGCGCCCGCCGGTCGCGCGCATCACGTTCGAAGGCTTGAGATCGCGGTGGACCAGCCCCTTCTGGTGCAGCGCGGCGAGCGCGCGGCAGAGGTCGAGCCCGAGCTGCGCGGCTTCCGCGGCGCTCTTCGGCCCGGTCGCGCGCACGACATCGGCGAGCGTCTTGCCCTGCACGCGCTCGAGGCAGATGTAGAGCCGCCCCTGCGACTCGCCGACCGAGTGGACGCGCACGATGTTCGGATGGTCGAGCGACGCGAGCACGCGCGCCTCCGCGAGGAAGCGTTCGCGTGAGCTGAGCGACAACGGCCGCTCGTCGTCGACGACCTTCAGCGCGACCTCGCGACCGAGCTTCAGGTCGAGCGCGCTCCACACGCGCGCGTAGCTGCCGCGGCCGATCTCCTCGCGCAGCTCGAACCCGTCGACCTTCGGCGCTTCGCTCGGCGTCGCTCCGCGCTGCCAGTCGCGCAGCACCTGCAACGTCCGCAGCGCCTCGAGCGCCGAGCGGTCGAGCGCGGGTTCCTTCGTCCAACGCTCCCAATCGATCGTCTCGCCGTCGGCGATGCGCCGCGCGAGTTCCTCGATCGAAGCGGGCTCGGACGGATCAGGCTTCGCGGCCACGGCCCATCTCCTCGCCGAGATCCTTGAGAGCGCGCGCGATCGCCATGCGCGCGGCGTCGCCGGACGGATAGTCGAGCTCGCTCGCGATCGCCGCGTAATCGAGGTCGAGCTCGATCCGCAACAGCAGCGCCTGCCGCGTGCGCTCCGGGAGCTTCGCGAGCGCGCGCTCGTAGACTGCGAGCTGCTCGGAGCCGATCAGGTGCGCGAGCGGGCTCGCCTCGACGGTCGCGGGCGCACGATGGGAGTCGCTCAGGTCGAGCGCTTCACCGCGGCGGACGTGCGCGCGACGCTGCAAGTCGTAGACGTGGCGCATGCCGACGGTCCGGAGGTACGCCCAGAACGCGCCCGCGCCGCGGAACTCCAGCGCGTCGAGCGATTCCAAGGCGCGTGCGAACACCTCCTGCACGACGTCCTGCGTCTCGACCAGCGAATGCGCGCCCGCCGGCATTCGAGCGTGCAGGAAGCGCGACAGCGGCCGCTCGTAGCGCACGAACAGCCGGCCTTTCGCGTCCGAATCGCCGCCGCGGGCGAGAGGGAGCAGCTCTCGGGTCGCGCCGAGATCGTGGGAAGCGTGCGAAGGCGAAGATTCCATCTGCGTCGGTGGGACGAGGCGCGAGCTCTTCCGAGCGCCTCCAAGGGTACGGTCCGAGCGGACGCAGTTCAGCATCCGTCGCCGATCGGGCCGGTTTCGAACGGAGGCGACCCTACGCTCGCGTCGAGCTCCTATGCAATCGAGGTGCGTGACTTCGGCGCACCTGCTTCGATCGTCGACCGTTCGCATGCCCGAGTGGAACGCACGAGCCCCGTCGGGCGAACGCAGTCCGGTTTGGCCTCCCTCCTCGCCGCTCGGTACGATCCGCGCGCCCGCCGGTCGGCGCGGGAGTCCCCACAGAGGAGATCGCGTTGGAGAAGCTGCTAGAGGGCAAGACCGGAATCATCTTCGGCGTCGCGAACAAGCGGTCGCTGGCTTGGGCGTGCGCGCAGTCGCTCGCCAGCGCCGGGATGCGGCTCGCCTTCACGTACGCCGGCGAGCGCCTGGAGAAGTCCGTACGCGAGCTCTCCGCCGACCTCCCGGGCTCGATCGTCGTGCCGTGCGACGTCACCCGCCCCGAAGAGATCGACGCCGCCTTCGCCAAGACAGCGACCGAGTTCGGCGGGCTCGATTGCGTCGTGCACGCGATCGCCTACGCGAAGCGCGAGGAGCTCGAAGGCGACTTCTATCACACCTCGAAAGAGGGCTACATGGTCGCGCACGAAGTCAGCGCCTACTCACTGACCGCGATCACGCGCCGCGCGCTGCCGCTGATGGAAGGCCGCGACGGCTCGATCATCACGCTGACGTACATCGGCAGCGAGCGCGTCGTGCCGAACTACAACATCATGGGCATCGCGAAGGCGGCGCTCGAAGCGAGCGTCCGCTACCTCGCCCACGACCTCGGTCCGCGCGGCATCCGCGTCAACGCGATCAGCGCGGGTCCGATCCGGACGCTCTCGGCCTCCGGCGTCTCGGGCTTCACCGCGATCCTCGACTACATCCAGTCGAAGGCGCCGCTGCGCCGCAACATCACCGCGGAGGAAGTCGGCGACACCTGCCTCTTCCTCGCCGGCCCGCACTCGCGCGGCATCACCGGCAGCACGCTCTACGTCGACGCCGGCTACCACATCATGGGCGTGTGAGCCCGCGGGGCGCCGGCGACCGTCCGCCAAGCGCCGACCGTCCGCCAAACGTCCGCAAGACTCCCGGCGGCGCGGACGGCGAGGTCCCCGGCCGCGCGTCGGCTCGGCGAGCAGGCAGCCCGGACGGGCTCGCCGAGGCGCGAACGCGAGATCCTCGGCTCGCGCTCTAGGAACGCGACGCAGCGGGTCGATGAGCCGCCGCGCGCCATGGACCTCTCCGCCGGCAACTTGTTCGCGTCGATGGTGGTCAGCACCGTCGGCCTCGGCTTCTTCCTGTACGGCAAGAAGGCGTCGCGGCCGCCGCAGCTCGCCGCCGGCGTCGCGTTGATGGTCTTCCCGTACTTCGTCGACGGCGCGTGGTGGCAGTTCGGCGTCGCGAGCCTCGTGCTCGGCGGGCTCGGCCTCGCCGTGCGCGCCGGTTGGTGAGCGCACCGCCCCGGTTCGCCGGGCTGCGCCACGTCTCGGCGCACGGTCGCGCCGCGCGGCGCGGAAGGCCAGCGATGAGCCCAGCGGCCCGCACGATCGCGCCGGCGCGTCGCCAACGCTGACCGCCCCGCATCGCAGGGCCGGAGCGCGCGGAACAGCGATCGAGCCTCTCCACCGGATCGGCGCGCCGCCTCGGGCCGAGCGCCAAGGTGCGACGACACCGCGCGGTCGAAGAGCGCGTCGACCCCGTCCGACCGCGCGCCGACACACTCGTTACCAACTGCACTCAAATACCATTTCAGTGCAGTCGTATCCTGGAGCGCATGGACACCCCCGTGCTTTCCCCGACGCGCGAAGCGATCCTCGACGCGGCCGACCGGCTGCTCGGACGCCTCGGGTTCAAGAAGACGACGCTCGACGACCTCGCGCGCGAATCCGGCGTCGGCCGGCGCACGATCTACCTCCACTTCGCGGGCAAGGAGGAGGTCGCGCTCGCAT
>JADLBP010000069.1 GCA_020847695.1 Planctomycetota bacterium | reverse complement strand
TGCTGCCGAAAGGCGCGCTGCGCAGTCGCGCGATCGTGACCGCGCTCGGCTCGCTGGAGGACGCCGCGCGCGAGCCCGCGCTCGCGACCGATCAAGCCCAGCTCGCCTACGAGGTCTGGGTCGACGCAGCGGAAGCGCTCCGGTTCGACGAGGCGCTCGCGATCGGCCGCAACCTGCACGCCCGCTCGCTCGCGACTTGGAGCGCGATCAGCCTCGCGCTGACGACGATGCGCGCGGGCCTGCCCGACGAGTGCGACGCCGTGCTCGAGGCCCAGATCGCGGTCACGCCCCGCGAGAGCTCGGGCGACCTCGCCGCGCTCTGGGACCACCGCGGCATCGCGGCGATCGGCGCCGGCTGGGAGCAACCCGGCCGGTTCGCGCTCGGCCGCGCGGTGCTGCACGGCTCGACCGACGGTGCGGTCGTGCTCGCGCGCCTCGACCTCGCGGCGGGCGAAGTCGAACGCGCTCGCGCGGGCTTCCGGGCCGCCCTGATCGAGAATCCAGCGAGCGATTGGGCTCGCCGCGGCTGGGGCCTCTCGCTCTTGCCGCCCAAGGCTGGATCGAACGAGCTCGAAGCGACAAGCTGGTGAGCCGCTGCAACCACCCTACGTGCTCCGGCTAGGAGACCGATATGTCCAAGCATCTACGCCAGCTCCAACGTTCCGCGCTGACCGCGGCCTTCGTTCTCTGCGCCGCCGTCGCCGCCTTCGCCGCCTTCGCGCCCTTTGCAGGCGACGAGCTCGTCCTCAAGGACAAGGATCACAAGGACATCGGGACCGCGATCGGCAACCTGATCGAGGCCGAGTCGAAGGACTCGAAGGCACTCGCCAAGGCGCGCACCGCGCTGAACGACCTGATCGTCAAGATCGGCAAGTCGACCAAGAAGGCGAACGATCCGATCGGCGCGACGCAAGCGGTGCTCGCGCTGACCAACGACCTCGGCAAGGCGATCTATCACGTCGAGGAGCGCAAGATGAGCGGGATCCGGCCGGGCGAGCTCGCTGCCGGAACCATCGACGATGGCGACGACACGGACAAGCTCACCTACGCGGTGTGGACCCCCAAGGCGTACAAGGCGAGCGGCGAGCCGCTGCCGCTGATGCTCTTCCTCCCCGGGATGAAGGAGGGCAAGCCCTACTCCGCGAAGCAGTTCCTGATCGAGAACTGGGTCGACGCACCGATCCGCGAGAAGGCGATCCTGGTCGCGCTCGACATGCCGACCGACACGTCGCTCTGGAACGTGCACCGCGCGGGTGACGAAGGCCGGGTGGGCGGCATCGGCATCGCGATGCGAGTGTTCGGGCGCGTGTCGGGGCTCTACAACATCGACTACGACCGCGTGTACCTGGTGGGAGTCGAGACCGGACTGCAGGTCGCCCTCCGCGTCGCCGGCACGTTCCCGCACCACTTCGCGGGCGTGATCGGGCAGCGCGGCGACACCGAGGACGCCGCGTGGGACAACCTGCGCAACGTCCCGACCTGGTTCGCCGGCGGAGGCTCCGGTTGCACCGCGTGGGAGGAGAAGACCAAGGCCGCGGGCTTCGACAACTGCACGCTCCAGCAGGACGGCAAGGACGCCGATGCGTGGGCCTGGGCAGTCGAACGCAAGCGCAACGCGAACCCGGCGAAGGTCAACCTCGTGCTCGGCGCTCCGGTGCCGTTCGGGGCGTACTGGGTGCTCGCCGAGCCGATCGAGCCGTCGCCCGGCACGCGCATCGACGCGGAGGTCGATCGCGAGACCAACAAGCTGACGATCAACGCCCGCGGCGTGAAGCGCGTGACGGTCTTCTTCAACGATCTGATGCTCGACCTCGACAAGCCGATCAAGGTCGTCTGCAACGGCGTCGAGCGCGAAGAGAAGGTTGCGCGCAGCCTCGACGACTTCTTGGCGATCGCGAAGAAGCGCAGCCTCTGCGACGGCGGACGCGTCTACGTCGCGTCCAAGCTCTACGACCTGCCGCCGCCGAAGGACTGACCTCTCGCCTTGGACAACCGAGTCCGCGCGCGTCTGGGGCTTGCGGCGGCGCTCGCGGGCGCGAGCACGATGATCGTCGAGCTCGCGGCGGTCCGAGTGGTCGCGCCGTACTTCGGTGCGAGCCTGACCGTGTGGACGAACGTGATCGGCGTCGTGCTGTTCTCGCTCGCGGTCGGATACGTCGTTGGAGCCCGCCTTGCGCGGTCCGAGCGTCCCGAGCGCGCGCTGACGGTGTTGCTCGCGCTCGCGGCGCTGGTGTGCGCGTGGATCCCGTGGCTCGCTCCCGCGGCCTGTCGCGCATTCCTGCCGGAGGGGCTCGCGCTGCACGAAGCGTTCGGGCTCGTCGCGTGGGGCAGCCTCGCCGCGACCGGTCTGCTGTTCGTGCCCGTCGCCGCAGCGCTCGGAGCCGCCTCGCCGTTGATCTCGGAGACGTGGCAGCGCAGCTCGGGCGAGAGCGCAGGCGCGATCGGAGGTCGCGTGCTCGGCGCGTCGACTCTCGGAGGTCTCGTCGGCGCGTTCGCGACGCCGCACTTCTTGGTCCCGGAGCTCGGGCTGCGTGCGACGTACTGGATCGCCGCCGCGGCGCTCGTCGTCGCGATGCTCTTCGCGGCGATCCGCGACGGCTCCGCGCGCCGGGGGGTCGGAGTCCGGACGCTCGCCGTGCTCGGCGCGCTCGCGAGCGGCGGGACGACCGTCGCGGAACCGGCGCCGGCCGAGGGCTTCGTCGAGCTCGCGTGCGTCGAATCGCCCTATCAACGGGTCCGGGTCGTCGAGGACCAAAGCGGCGCGCAACCCGCGCGCATCCTGCAGGTCAACGAAGGTCTCGACTCGTTCCAATCGGTCTGGTCGACGAAGCCCGGATTGCTCGGCGAAGGCTACTACTACGACGCGTTCGCGCTGCCGCCGGCGTGGAGCGCGACGTCGG
>JADLBP010000068.1 GCA_020847695.1 Planctomycetota bacterium | reverse complement strand
GCTCCACCCGATCGCCGCGCCCTTACCGGTCGAGTTGATCGCGCCGATGCAGTAGCTCGTCACGTCGCATCCGAGCGGCAGGATGGGCGCGTCCGACGGCACCCAAGTCGGATCGTCGGGCCCGACGGCATTCGTCGCGCCGAGCACACCGTGGTGCCCGAAGCTCGAGAGATCATGCGCCGCCTGGCCCGCGCCTTCGTCGAAGTTCCAGCGGGCGATCAGCCCGGGCTCGCCGCCGCCGACCGTGCGATTCCAGGTCGCGTCGATCTCCGCGGGCGTGCGCGGGTAGTTCCAGAGGCGCACCTCGTCGATGCGACCCTTGAAGTACTCGTTCGGCATCTGAACCGGCAGTCCCGCGCCGATGCAGAGGTCGGTCAGCGGCAAGTGCGTCATCGCGCCGAGCGAGTGCGGCTCACTCGCGACTTGCACGCCGTCGATCCAGAACTCGAGGTGATCGAGCGCGTAGATTCCGAGGAAGTGGTGCCACTCGCCGAGGTACGCCGTGTGCTTCTGCGGGTCCTTGGCCCAAACGCGGAACTGGCTGCCGCGCGTGTACATCACCTGGATCTGCTGATCCAGGTCTTGATCGCACGTCATGAAGTAGGCGTCGTGCTCGCCCTTGCGCAGCAGACGCGTATTCCAATCCTGCGGACCATCCAGGCGAGCCCAGAGCTCGATCGTGATCTCACCGGGCTCGAGCGCGACACTGCGCGCGACGCCGACGAAGTCGTCGACGCCGTCGAACGCCAGACAATTCCCTGCGGTCGGACTCGGCGTCTGTGCGAGCGCGACCGGAACGAGCGCGCCGAGCACCAACGACGCGGCGCGAGCCAACCGACGATTGCGAATCTCCATGATCGCCTCCTGGCGAGTACGAACCGACGACGACCGACGATTCGGATCACGCTGTTCTCGCGCAGTGTCCGTGCTTTCACACGTCAGCCGACGACGGCACGCCGGGCTGCTCACGTCGTACGCACCGGCCGTCGAGTCGCCCCGCGGGGGCGCGCGCTCCCCCACGCGAGACGGCGCGGCCCAGCTCGGATCCGCGCCAGGGTTCGGCAGCGGATTCGCGCGCCGATCGCGCTCGCCCGCGGCGGGTCGAGCTCGCCGTCGAGCGAATCCAGCGCGACCCACGCGCCCACGCGCTTGGAACTCGTCGGCGCGGGCGAAGCGACTCGAGCCGAGTTCCCATCGGCGCGCCCTCGGTCGGCACGCTCGCGGCCCGAAAGCACCGCCGCCGAGCGTCAGGCGAGCAAGCGATCGAGCCGCAAGAGCTCGCCGAGCGACCACGCCTGGAACGGCGCGCCGCGCGGCGTGTGCGGCACCTCGCCGTCGACGATCTCGCTGACGTGGCCGAGGCCGGCGCGGTGGGTGTGCGCGTGCAACGGAGCGAGGAATCGCTCGCGCGCTTCGCGTTTCGCGTCGTCGGTCGAGTCGTGCACGCGCAGCCATGCTTCCACGAACGCTCCGGCGAGCCACGGCCACGCGGTGCCCTGGTGGTACGTCTCGTCGCGTTGCACCGGGCCGCCCTCGTAGCGACCGCGATACTCGGGCTCGCACGGCGCGAGCGTGCGCATGCCGAGCGGGGTCCAGAGCTCGCGCTCCAACGTCTCGACGACGATGCGCGCGCGCTCCGCGTCGAGCAACGTGCGCGGCAGGCCGCCGAGCGCGAGCGCTTGGTTCGGCCGCAGCGTCGCGTCGTCGACACCGCTCCGTCCGTCGACGTCGACGACGTCGAAGAGCGCGCGGCGCGTCGGATTCCAGAAGCGGCGCACGAAGCTCGCCTCCGCCTTCGAGCGCAAGCCGTCGCGCGCGTGCGTGAAGCGCTCGGCGACCGCGAGCGTGTGGATCCACAGCGCTTGGATCTCGACCGGCTTGCCGCGCCGCGGCGTGATCACGCGGCCGTCGACCTTCGCGTCCATCCACGTCAGCTGCACGCCCTCGACGCCCGCGGTGACCAGCCCGTCGTCGTCGCAGCCGATGCTGAACCGCGTGCCGCGCGCGTAGCCGTCGACGATCGCGAGCACCGCGTCGGCGAGCGCGGCTCGATCGGCGCGCGCGAGCTTGGCTTCGCCGCGGTCGACCGCATCGAGGAACTCGCCGACGGCGACGCAGTACCAGAGGCTCGCGTCGACCGAGTTGTAGTCGGGCGTCTGGCCTCGATCGGGGAAGCGGTTCGGCACCATGCCGAGGCTGACCGTCTTCGACCACTCGACCAGGATCGCGCGCGCGTCGTCGAAGCGTCCGGTCGCGAGCGCGAGCCCGCGCAGCGCGATGAACGTGTCGCGGCCCCAATCGGTGAACCACGGATAGCCCGCGACGATCGAGAGCCCGGTGCCGCGGCGGACGAAGAAGTCGTCCGCGGAGCGAGCGAGCCGGGTCGGGAATGCCGCGCGACGCCGGCGTTCGCGCTCGCGGAGCTTCTGCGCGGCTTCGCGCGCGCTCTTCGATTCGCGTTGGACGGCGTCGAGCGCCGGAGCGGTGCCGACCAGCCAATGGGCTTCCCCCGCGCCGAGATCGAAACGCAGCTCGCCGGGCGACGCGAGGTCCTCGACGCAGTCGTGGCCGCGCGCGCGCTCCTCCGCGTAGAGGAAGTCGCGATACCAGAACGAGCGATGGACGTACTCCGCGTTCGCGAGCGAAGCTACCGCGGGCAAGTGCGCGTAGGTGTGCCAGTCGACGCGCTCGCCGAGCACGATCGCGGAGAGCTGCGGCGCGTCGTTCTCGCGCTGGAGCGCGTGGTGATCGCGACCGGAGAGGAACGGCCGCACGACCAGCGTCGCGCGCCCCGTGCCGGCGACCCGCCGCCACGAAACGACCGCGAGCGTCGTGCCGCGCACGCGCACGAGCTCTTGCTCGACGCGCGTCCCGTCCTCCAACGCGAACGTCCAACGCGGCCACGGCTCGCACGTGAACGACTCGACGCGCGCGGCGCCGTCGGGTGCCAGCGCGTCCGGCGCGTAGCGTTGCGAGCTCACCGCGAAGCGCCCGTGCGCGGTCTCGATCCATGCGTCGAAGCCGTTGACGAGCACGACGCGCTCGGCGGGCGGGACGAGCGCGTGCACCAGCAACGCGTGGTAGCGCCGCGTGCGCGTCAGCGCCGTCGTCCCCATCGAGTAGCCGCCGAGTCCGTCGGTCTCGAGCCATTCGGTCGCTTCGTCGAGCGGGACGGCGGGTTCGGCCTCGCCGACCACCTTGGGTCGTTTCGCACTCATGTCGTTCGCTTGCGCGCCGCGAGGATCGCTCGCACGAGCTCCGGCGGCGCGTCTTCGGGTAGCGGGTCGGCGCGGCGCGCGGAGCGCGCGAGCTCGACGGTCTTGCGGTAGCTCGCGAGGTACGCCCGGCACTCGACGCACGCCGCGATGTGCGCGTCGAATTCGGCGCGCTGCGCCTCGGCGAGCGCGCCGCCGACGTACGCGTCGAGGAACTCGACGAACTCGCGACAGATCACGGCAGATCCTCCCTGAAGTGCTCGTCGAGCAGCGTGCGCAGCGCCTGACGCGCGCGATGGAGCCGCACGGCGACCGCGTTGGTGCTGACGCCGAGCAGCCGCGCGACATCGCCGTTCTCCAGGCCTTCGAGGTCGCAGAGCATCAGCACGGTGCGGAACGACTCCGGCAGTCGAGCGATCGCGGCTCGAACGACTGCGCAAGTCTCCGTCCGCTCGAGCGCTTCGTCGACCTTGCGCTCGTCCCAGATGCGCGGCGGCTCGGCGTGGTGGCCGTCGGGCGCGAAACGGGGCAGCAGCTCGTCGATCCCGAGCTCCTCCCGCCGGCGCCGCGCGCGCAACTTCATCAAGGCCGCGTTGACCGCGATGCGGTGCAGCCACGTCGCGAGCCGCGAGCCGCCTTCGAAGCGCTCCAGCGACTTGAACGCCGACAGGAACGCCTCTTGGACCGCGTCGCGAGCGTCTTCCTCGTTGCCGAGCAGCCGCCGCGTGACCACCAGCAGCCGCGGCAGGTGCGCCTCGACGAGCTCGCCGAACGCCGAGTCGTCGCCGGCGCGCAGACGCGCGAGCAACGCGAGCTCGCTCTCCTGCTCGGGCTTCGATTCGGTCCGCTTCACCCCGCAGAGCCTAGGAGCGCCGACACGGCCCCGCAACGCGCCGCCGGCGCCTGGACGCGTCGCGCGCGGCGGATCGGCGAGTTGAGCGGGCATGCGGGGGCTCGAAGCGAGAGGGCGAGTCGACCTGGGAGACGACTTGGATGCCCCGCGCTCGCGCGCCTTTCACACAGCGTGCGTCAAACGCGCGGGGTGGCGATCAGACGCTTCGCCCACACGATGAAGACGCCGGTGAGCACGAGGTTGAGCGCGAGCGACAGCGTTGCGACCGTCACCATCGGGCCGCCGATCCCGTAGCCGAGCGACACGACCAGGACCCCGGCGCCGACCTCGCCGCGCGGCCACATCCCGATGCACAGGGCGAGCCGCTCGCGCCAACCGGCTTCGTCGCGATAGCAGAACAGCGGGAACATCTTCCCGAGGTTCGCGAGCAACGTGACCACCAAGGTGTGGAACGCGAGCGTCCCCCATCCGCCGTCGGCGCCGAGCGCGATCTTCGGCATCGACAGACCGACGAGCACCATGAACGCGCCGGACACCAGCGTCGCGATGCGTTGCTCGCCGGGCGACTCGAGGCCTTCCTGGTGGCCTTCGCGCGCGTCGTCGGAGTGCGGATCGGTGCCGCTCGGCCGAGCGAGGATGCATCCGAGCACGAACGCGGGCAACAGGACCTCGATGTGGATCGGCACGACGTCGTCGAGCACCTTGCTGCCGGCATAGAGCGCTTCGGACGCGGCGGTGATCACCGCGGCGTATCCGAGCACCCACGGCCAGCTGACCGGCCAACGCACCGCGTGCAGCCAACGCCACGCGATCCAGAGCAGGACCGCCATGATCAGCACGACGACCGCGAGCTGCCATTTCGCGCCGACGATCAACATCTTCAGCGGGATCATCAGCAGCACGGTGTCGAGGTCGTCGAAGATCGCGAGCACCCGCGCCTTCTTGAAGAGCCATGTCGCGGACAGACCGGCGGCCGCGAGCATCGCGAACAGGATCCCCGCGGACGTCGGCGCGGCGAAGCGTCCGGCGAGCAGTGCATCGCTCCAGCTCGCTTCGGTGCCGGTCGGCGTCAGCACCCAGACGAAGTACGCGGAGCAGAAGATCCACGGGAACGCGGCTGCGGTCGCCGCGACGCCGTAGTCGACCGCGTAGGTGCGGAGCTTCGACTTCTCGATTTCGAACTCGTAGCCGACGTGCACCATGATGAAGCCGAGCAGCGTCATCGTGGCGACGCGCACGACCTCGGCGAACGCGGCGGCGCGTTCGGGCGCGAGCTCGCCGACGAACTGCGAGCCGATCAAGCCGCCGATCAGGAGCAGCGAGAAGACGAGGACCTTTTGCATGTGACCGACCGCGAGCGTACCGGATCGGCGCGGGCGCTTCACGCGCGCTCGGAAGCACGCCGCGGGTTGCGCGGGCGTCGCGCGCGCGTCGCGAGCCTGGTGCAGCGCGGACCGGCGGGCTACCTTCGCCGCCTCTCGCCACGGAGATCGCTCATGTACGAACAGATGACCCGCCACGCAAAACGCCTCGGAGCCTGCTCGTGGTCGTTGAAGGCGAACGGGCCGAAGGAACTCGCTCAGCGCGTGCGCCAAGTCGGCGTCGCGAACGTCCAGCTCGCGCTCGATCCGTTGCGCACCGGCGCGTGGTCGGTCGACGAGACCGTCGCGGCGTGCGCGAGCGCGGGGCTCTCGATCCGCTCGGGCATGATGGGCATGCAAGGCGAGGACTACGGCTCGCTCGACTCGATCAAGGCGACCGGCGGCGTGCGACCGACCGAGCACTGGAACGCGAACCTCGCCGCGGCGCGCGCGAATGCGAAGCTCGCGGCGCGCCTCGGACTGCGGCTGGTGACGTTCCACGCCGGCTTCCTGCCGCACGAAGCGTCCGATCCCGAGCGCAAGGTGCTGATCGAGCGCCTGCGCGCGCTGGTCGACGTGTTCGCGAGCGAAGGCGCCGTCGTCGGCTTCGAGACCGGACAGGAGAGCGCGCGGACGCTGCTCGACGTGCTCGCGGAGCTCGATCGGCCGACCGCAGGCGTCAACTTCGACCCGGCGAACATGTTGCTCTACGACATGGGCGATCCGGTCGCGGCGCTGAAGCTGCTCGCGCCGCGCGTCAAGCAGATCCACGTCAAGGACGCCGTGCGCACCAAGCAACGCGGCACCTGGGGCGCGGAGGTCTGCGTCGGCACCGGCGAGGTCGATTGGCGCGCGTTGTTCGCCGCCGCGGCGGAGAGCAAGCTCGACGTCGACTTCATGATCGAGCGCGAAGCCGGCGACGATCGCATCGGCGACATGCGCAAGGCACGCGAGCTGGTCGAGCGCGAGCTCGCGAGCGGAGCCGCGCGATGACCCGCCCGATCCCGATCGGCGTCGTCGGTCTCGGCTTCATGGGCCGCACGCACGTCGCCGCGTTCCGCGCCGCGCACGCCGCGGGGCTCGCGAATCGACTGGTCGCGGTCGCCGATTCGTCGCGCGAGCGCCTGACCGGCCGCGTGCCGAAGGTCGGCAACCTCTCCGCCGCCAAGCTCGGCGAGGGAGACGACGACGTGATCTTCGACGCGAAGACGGTCCGCGGCTACACGACGCCGCAGGAGCTCTTCGCCGACCGCGAGGTCGAGCTCGTCTCGATCTGCACGCCGACGCCGACCCACGTCGAGCTCGCGCTCCAGGCGCTCGCCGCCGGCAAGCACGTGCTGCTCGAGAAACCGGTCGCGCTCGCATCGAGCGACGTCGCGCGTCTCGCCGACGCCGCGCGCGCGGCGCGAACGCTCTGCATGCCCGCGATGTGCATGCGCTTCTGGCCCGGCTGGGACTGGCTCCGCGAGCGCGTGCGCGACGGCTCGTTCGGACGCGTGAAGAGCGCGACGTTCCGCCGCCTCGGCACGCCGCCGACTTGGTCCGCGGGCTTCTACGACGACCCGGAGAAGAGCGGCGGCGCGCTGTTCGACCTGCACGTCCACGACGCCGACTTCATCCGCTGGTGCTTCGGCGCGCCGAGCTCGGTGACCAGCACCGGCTCGCTCGAGCACGTCACGACGCTCTACCGCTTCCCGAACGGCCCCGCGCACGTCGTCGCCGAAGGCGCGCTCGACCACACGCCGGGCTTCGGGTTCCGCATGCGCTACACGGTGATCTTCGAGCGTGCGACCGCCGACTTCGACATCGGCCGCGAGCCCAAGCTCCTGCTCGCGGAGAACGGCGAGGCGAAGCCGGTCGAGCTGGCCGCCACCGCCGGCTACGACGGCGAGATCGCGCACTTGCTCGCGGCGATCGCGACCGGCCGGCGCGAGCTCGCGGCGACGCTCGACGAAGCGGTCGGGCTCACGCGGATGCTCGAAGCCGAGCGCCGCAGCCTGCGCACCGGCATGCCGGTCGCGTGCTGATCCCGCCGGACTCTGCGGAGCTCTAGGGAATCCGCGGCCGATCCGGGCGTACGTCGCGAAGTTCGTGGCTCGCTCGCCCGCGCGGATGGATACTCGGGCGCGTCGAGTGTTGACTGTCCGATCGAAAGGGTGCGTGCGATGGAAAACAAGGTGAAAGCCGCCGGCCTGGCGATGATCGTGTCCGGCGTCAGTTCGGTCGGCCTGACGCTGCTGGCGATGCTGATGAACCTGCTCGGCGACGAGAAGACCGAGCGCGAGAACCTGCGCGGACTCGCGAAGTTCTTCGGCGGCATGTCCGCGGACGAGCTCGAACGCGCGTACGAGTCCAGCCGGACCATGAGCATGGTGCTCAGCATGGGCTGGCTCGTGATCGGGCTCGGCGCCTGCGCGATGATCATCTACGGCGGCATGCGGATGTACCAGATGCGCCAGTGGCCCGCCGCGATGGCCGCCGCGATCCTCTTGATCGTGCCGTGCCTGACGCCGGCGTGCTGCACGTGCGGTTTGGTGTCGGGGATCGGCGTGTGGGCGTTGATCGTGCTGCTCGACGCGCAGACGAAGGCCGCCTTCAAGCCCTGACGCTCCGACCGCGCCTCCAACGAACGGCCCGCGCCGTGGAGCTCTCCACGGCGCGGGCTTCTTGATCGGTGCGCAACGCCACGACGTTCACGCCGCGGCAGGGCGGGCGCGAGCGAGCCGCGGCCCGGCGCCGCCGCTCGCCGCCCGGAGGAACCTCAGTCCTGCCAGGAGCGGACGACCTGCCCGCCCTGGAACTCGACGTACGTCGCGCGCTCGGTCTCGGTCGTCTGGTCGGAATCGACGATCAGGAACACCGCGCCGCTCGAGGTCTTGCGCTCGCGGTAGGTCCACTTCCAGATCTCGGTGCCGTCGCCGAGCACCTGCTTCGACGAAGGCTCGCCGAGCACGGCGAGGACGTAGTCCTGCCCCTTGCCGGGCTCGATGCGTTGGACGGTCTCGGCGCTGATGTACTTGCCGGAACGCGTCGTGTGCGAGTTCGCGTTGATGATGCACGCGGGCAGCAAGCAGGCCGCGGCGGCGAGGGCGAGCAGTTGGGATCGCTTCATGGTCTCGATGGGTGGTTTGGGGGATGAGGCGCGCGCTTCGGCAATCGCCGTACCAGCGTGTCGCGCCCGACCGCGCGCCGTGCACACGCTCGCGAGCGCTCGAAGCGTGCCGATTCCGCTCGCCGTGCCGCGATCGACCTCAATAGGAGACGGGCGCGGGATAGCCGCTCCACGCGAGCCCGCGCTCGAACTCGCGCGCGTAGTCGTCCGCGAGCCCGAAGAGCAGCGCGTCGCGGAACTCCGGCGCGCGCTCCTTCCACGCCTGACGGACGCCGGCGCCGAAGCCCGCGAAGAACGCCGGTCGATCGCCCGGCGCGACCCAGACGAAGACGCTCGACGGCCAGGTCGGCTGCAGGGCCGCGTCCGCGAGCCCCTCGCCGAGCCCGAACCACAGCGACGGACGGTCCTCGGGCACCGCGATCTCCGCGCGCTCGACGACGACCGCGACCTCGCTCGGGATGCCGCGACGCAGCAGGCGCCCGAGCTGCAGGCCGCGACCGCGCAGCCACGCGGCGCGCAGGCGCGGAGGCACCAGCTCGCCGAGCAGGATCGAGCGATTGATCTCGGCGAACGACTGCGACGCCAGCGGGAAACCGAACTCGAGGCACAACCCCTCGACGACGTATTCCGCCCACGGTGAGTCGCTCGCGGCGAGCGCGGCGAGCGCGCGCTGGAGCCGCGGCACCTGCGCGGACTTCAACTGCCAGCGCCGCAGGTGGATCCCGACGCCGCGCGCGAGGTCGAGCGAGTGCGCGGAGTCGTAGCGCGCGAGCATCGCGTCGAGCCACGCGACGTCGAACTCGTTCGCGGGGTCGACGAGTCGGATCTGCGCCTCGCGCTGACCGACGCCTTCGTACACGTCGCGCCGATGCGGCGGCGAGAGCCGCGCGACGTTCGCCGGCAGGACCGCCGGGTCCCACGTCCGCTCGCCGCGCGGCGCGTCGAACGTCGGTTGGAGCGCGACGTTCGGGTAGTAGCGGAACCACGAGCCCGCGTAGCCCCGGATCACGCCGGTCTCGGCGAAGCTCCAGTCGATCGTCGAGAGCGTGAACAGGCTCGCTCCGAAACACGCGGAGCCCAGCGCACCCGCCGCGACGCGCCACGCGCCGCGTCGCCGCCACGCCCACGCGAGCGCCGCGCCGAACAGGATCGTCGCGAACGCGAAGTGCGGCACGAGGTAGCGATAGCGCCCGACCTCGACCGGCTTCGCGTACACGTCGAAGTCGAACGTGCTCGCGCCGACCGCGGCGAGGAAGAGCAACGGGTACAGCACGAACGGCGCGAACGCGGCACGCGCCGCGGGCTCGTGCTCCGAACGACGCAGCAGCGCGACCAGCGCGCAGCACCACGCGACGACGAACGCGGCGAGGTACGCGCGCTCGGCGACGCTCGGAGGCAGCCCCGCGAACGACTCGAACGCGCCCGCGTTCGGTACGACGTCGCCGAGGAACGCAGCGAGTCGCGCGCCGAACCCGTCGAACATGCCCGCTTCACCGCCGAACTTCGCCTCGGCGAACGCGCTCGCCCTGCCCGCGGTCGCGCGCTCGATCCACGCGAGCGGCGCGAGCCCGAGAGCGCAGCCGAGCGCCGCGAGAGGCACGTCGCGCACCGCTCGCCTCACGCCGACCGCGACGACGTGCGCCGCGCAGAGCGCGACCAGCATCAGCGCGCTCCCGAAGTAGAAGAAGATCGCGAAGCCCGCGGCGACGCCGGCCGCGAAGAGTCGCGTGCGCCGCGCGCGGCTCGCGGAGAGCCCGAGCACGAGCCACACGACGCCCAACTGGAACGCGACGTTCTCGAAGTGGTTGCCCTTCGCGAGCAACGAGTACTTGAAGAGCGTCGGCGGCGGCAGCGCGAACGCGAACGCGGTCACCGCCGCGGCGCCGCGCCCGAAGCAACGATCGGCGATGCGCCACGCGAGCACCAAGGCGACCAGGCCGAGCGCGAACGGCACGAGCTTGAGCGCGAGGTACGACTCGCCGAACACGCGGTACGACGCGGCACCGAGCAGCCCGGTGACCAAATGCCCGCCGCAGTTGTCGTAGTAGCTCGCGAGCGGCGCGGTCCCCTCGCCCGAAGCGGTCACCGCCGCGAGGTTGCCGATCGTCGCGAGCTCGTAGACCGGCATCGCCACCGTGTCGGGCCGCGTCGCGAGCAGCAGGCAGCGCAGCACGACGTACACCGCCGCGGCGAGGATCAGCGACACCGGGACCCGCATCGTCGCGCCATTGCACCGCGCTCGCGGGCCGCCCGCCACCTCCGATCGCGGCGTGAGCGAGCGAGTTCCGGCGAAACGCGTTGCGAAACCACGAGCTCGGCTTTCTCGCCGTCGCTGGACGGAGCTCGAGCCCCGACGCGAGCTCCCAAACGACCCGAACTGGAGGCAGGCACATGCACGGATACGGTTCTCGACTCCTCGTAGCCCTCGCGCTCGCGACCGCCGGAGCCACGGCTTCGGCGCAAGGCTGGCAAGTCAAGTTGGCGCTGGACGCCGCCGCGCACGGCTTGACGCTCGATCCGTTCGTCGCGATCAACGACCACGGCGCGCTCGGTTTCGCGGCGGTCGGGCCGCAGGGCAGCGCGGGCTACCTGCTGCTCGGCAACGCGCTGGTGGTCGCCGCGCCGCCGGTCGGCGGCCGCCAGTACCTCGGCGCCGGACTCGACGACGCGTCGCCGCCGCACCTGATCACCCGCGATCGCGACCCCGGCTCGCCGGCGATCTTCCGCGTGCGCATCTGGTCGGGCGACGGGACCGGCGCGAACACGTTGCTCGGCAACTCGACCGCCGACTTCGATTCGGCGTCGAGCTGGGTCGACCTGAACTCGTCCGGCATCGCCGCGTTCACCGCGCTGATCAACGGCTCGTCGCAGACGGCGTTGATGGGCGGGACGCAGAAGCCGCCGCAAACGCTCGCGCAGTACACCGGGAACCAGTCGTTGCGACCGGAGATCTCGAACGACGGCCAGATCGTGATCAAGGACAACCTCGGCGTGATCCTCTGGACGTACCCGAGCGGCTCGTCGACGTTCATCGCGGGCTTCGGCGACGGGTTCCTCGGCCTCGGCAACTATCCCGGCATCTCGTCGAACGGCAACGCGGTCGCATTCGCGGGCGACCGCGGCAACGGCGAGGGCGCGTTCGCGAGCGTGCGCACGCCGAGCGGACGGCACCTGATCGCGCTCGCGGGCGACGGCTCGGGCGACGGCTTCACCGACATCGACGGCGGCCAGCGCATCGCGGTCACGGCGTTCGGCGCGTCGACGTTCCAGACCGTGCTCTCCGTGTTCTCGGGCACGCGCAACGGCGTCGTCGGCGTCTGGGCGAGCCGCGTGCTGGTCAGCGACACGTCGAGCGGCTTCCAAGTCACGCCGCTCGGCCTCGACCTGGTCGTCAAGTCGGGCGACGTCATCGGCGGCAAGACGCTGAGCTCGTGGATCCTCTATCACGCGCTGAACCGCCACGGTCAGCTCGCGTTCGCCGCCGCGTTCTCCGACGGCAGCCAGGGCATCGTCCGCGGCGAAGGCGACCTCGACGGCGACTCGCTGCTCGACATCTGGGAGACGCAAGGGATCGACGCCGACGGCGACGGTGTCGTCGATCTCGACCTGCCGGCGCTCGGTGCGAATCCGATGCACAGGGACATCTTCGTCGAGGTCGACGCGATGGCCGGTCGCGAGCCGACCCAAGCGACCCTCGATCGCGTGAAGGACGCATTCGAGCAAGCGCTGACCGTCGACAACCCCGATGGGAACCTCGGCATCACGCTCCACGCGCTGCTCGACGAGATCGACATCCCCTTCGCGTCGTGGAATTCGCTCGGCGCGAGCGGCTTCCCGACCGACTTCGACGTCGTCAAGGCGTCGCGTTTCGGCACGCCGACCGAACGCAGCTCGCCGGGTTCCGCCGCGTTGCTCGCCGCGAAGAAGATGGCGTACCACTACTGCATCTTCGCGGATCGGTTCGACGCCGCGGGCCACGGCGGCATCGCGGAGCTGCCGGGCAACGACTTCGTCGTGACGCTCGGCACGTACTCCACTCCCGGCGGCACGCCCGACGAGCAGGCCGGCACGTTCATGCACGAGCTCGGCCACAACCTGGGCCTGCGCCACGGCGGCGCGGACGACATCAACTACAAGCCGAACTACCCGAGCGTGATGAATTACCTCTGGTCGGTGCCGACCGGCAGTCCGCCGGGCTGGTTCCTGAAGTACTGCGCGATCCAGTACCCGACGTTGAACGAAGCGGACCTGAGCGAGCTCGTCGGCATCGGCGCGCGACCGGGCTTCACCACGTGGATCGGACCGGCGAGCACGCTCGAGGCGGTGCCCGAGAACGGACCGGTCGACTTCGACGGCAATCACCTCGCGGTCGATCCGCACGTCGCGCGCGACGTCTCGCAGATCGTCGCGAGCGACGCGCCGAGCCCCGGACAACAGCTGGTCAGCCACGACGACTGGACGAACCTCGTGTACGACTTCCGCTCCACCGCCGACTACGGCGACGGCCAGCACCCGAACAACACCGGCCAGGTCGAGCTCGATCCCTCGATCATCGCTGAGCTCGCCGCGCTGCGTCCGGGACCGACGGTGTACTGCTCGGCGAAGGTGAACTCGCTCGGTTGCACGCCCGCGCTCGATTGGTCGGGCACGGCGTCGCTCTCCGGACCCGACGACTTCTTCCTGCAGGCGAGCCAGGTCCGCAATCAAAAGCCCGGGCTGCTGGTCTGGAGCACGGTCCCGGACGCGCAGCCGTTCTTCGGCGGAGTGCTCTGCGTGCAGGTCCCGATGCTGCGCAAGCCGGTGTTCTCGTCCGGCGGCAGCTCGACCGGCGACGACTGCTCGGGCGCGTACTCGGCGCACTTCGACCAGGCGTACATGACCGCGCAGGGTCTCCAAGCCGGCGCGACGGTCTGCGCCCAGTTCTGGAGTCGCGACACCAGCCCTTCGGATCCGCTCGGGATCGGCCTGACGGCGGCGATCGCCTTCTCGATCGCCCCCTGAAGCTCGGCTCCCGAGCAGCGACCGGCGCGGCGCCGTTTTCGGCGCTGCGCCGGCGCGTTTTTCGGAGAGAATCCTGAGCTCGCTGTCGAATCCCGCGTCGCTCGACCGTCGTGGACCCGCGCTCACGTCGAGCGCGATCCAACTCGAAACCGACGGGACCCCCCCCATGAACCAGTACCTGCTCCTGCTCCACGATCAGAAGGACTTCGGCAACGGCCTCTCCGCCGACGAGATCCAGCGCATCATCGGCGAGTACGTCGCCTGGTCGGAGCGCCTGCGCGCGACGGGCAAGCTCGTCGGAGGCCAGAAGCTCCGCGACGGCGAAGGCCGCATCGTGCGCGAACGCCAAGGCAAGACGACGGTGACCGACGGTCCGTACTCCGAGGGCAAGGAAGTGATCGGCGGCTACTTCCTGGTGCACGCGGAGTCGTACGACGAAGCGCTCGCGCTCTGCAAAGGCAACCCGCACACGAAGTACGGCGGCACGATCGAGCTGCGCTGCATCGACGCGATGGACGAGTCCGGCGGATGACCCACGGCGCGCACGAGCTCGTCGAGCATCTCTTCCGCACCGAATCCGGACGGATGACGGCGGCGCTCGTGCGCATCCTCGGTGCTCGGCGGATCGAGCTCGCCGAGGAGG
This sequence comes from Planctomycetota bacterium, assembly GCA_020847695.1. GTDB lineage: Bacteria > Planctomycetota > UBA1135 > UBA1135 > JACRIN01. Next base: position 10,123 of record JADLBP010000068.1, on the reverse strand, counting down.
CGGTGCAGGAAGCTCTGGTGCGCGCGCTGCGTGCGTGGCCGCTCGCCGGCGTGCCGCGCAACCCGAGCGCATGGCTGGTCGCGAGCGCGCGCAACGCAGCGCTCGACCAGTTGCGGCGCGAACGAAGCCAGTCGCCGGCCGACCGCGAGCCCGGAGAGCTCGGCGAGGTCGCCGACGGCGAGCTCGACCAACTCGCGGCGTGGACGGCGCGCGCGGGACAGAGCTACGAGCTCGTGCTCGACGACGAGATCGCCGACGACACGCTCCAGATGATGTTCCTGTGCTGCCATCCCGACGTGCCGCCGGACGCGCGGGCGACGCTGATCCTGAAGACCGTCGGCGGCTTCCACGTCTCCGAGATCGCGCGAGCGTACCTCGCGAACGAAGGCGCGATCGCGCAGCGGTTGGTGCGCGCGAAGCAACGGCTCGCGTCCGGCGGCCCGAGCTTCGAGTGGCCGAGCGGCCGCGAGCTCGTCGAGCGCCTCGATGCGGTGCTCGAAGCGCTCTATCTCGCGTTCAACGAAGGCTACGCCGCGCTGCGAGGCGAGGAACTGTTGCGCGCGGACCTGATGCGCGAGGCGCTGAGACTCGCGAGCCTGCTCGCGGCGCACCCGGCGACCCGCGGGCCGAAAGTCGACGCGCTCACCGCGCTGATGTGCCTGCAAGCGTCGCGCAGCCGCGCGCGCGTCGACGACCGCGGCAACGTGCTGTTGCTCGAGGACCAGGATCGCGCGCTCTGGGACCAAGCGCTGATCGCGCGCGGCTTCCGACACCTCGAACGCGCGATGGTCGCGCACGAGCTCAGCGAGTACCACGTCGAAGCCGGCCTCGCCGCGTGCCATGCGGCGGCGCCGAGCTTCGCGGAGACGCGCTGGGAACGGATCGTGTTCTTCTACGACGCCGCGCTCGAGCGCGCCGACTCACCGCTCGTGCGCTTGAATCGCGCGGTCGCGATCGCGATGCGCGACGGGGTGTGGGCCGGGCTCGCGGAGCTCGACGCGCTCGACGGCGATCCGCAGCTCGCGCGCTTCTACCTCTTCTTCGCCGTCCGCGGCGAGCTCCTGCGCCGCGCGGGCCGCTTCGAACGCGCGGCGGCGGACTTCGAACGCGCGCTCGAGCTGCCGTGCAGCGCTCCGGAGCGCGAGCTGACGCAGCGTCGGCGGGCCGCGTGCCGGCCGAGCGCCGCGTCACGCGCGGAATCGATCTAAGGGCGAACGGAGCACTGCAGACCGTTCGAGAGGCTTCTCGAGCACGTGCGAGCTCGAGGGCGCATCGCGTCACGAGCGAACCACGCCTCCAGCGTTCCGCGCCACGCCACCGTTGGGTCGCTCGTCGTCGTGGGCCGGCGGGAGCTACGCGATCGGGACGTGGCGCGTGCGAATCACTGCGGCGCTCGCCCGTGGATCGCGGCGACCGCAGCAGTCGGACCTCGCGCCGGAGTGGCTCACGGCGCGAGCGTGAAGCTCAACGCATCCGTCAGGCTGGTCCCGAATCCCGTCGGGTCCAACGGATCGCGCGACCAGTACTGCGCGTGCACGGTCGCGCCGACGACCAGGCTCGGATCCGCGCCGCTCTGCACGTACGCGTTGAAGTCGAAGTGGAACGCGCCCGTGCAGTCCGCGCCCGACGGCGAGCCACCGGACGATTGCACGGCGGTCCGATCGATCGGCGGCTGGACGCACAGCAGCCCGCCTTGGAACGGAACGGAGCTCGCGTGCGAGCCGTAGAAGAGCAGCCCGTTCTTGTTGTTCAACACTTGGCTCGCGGCGACGTCGAACGGCAACGGGGAACTCACGCTCGCCGTCCCGCTGAACCCGATCGTCGGGACGCAACCGAGCGAGTTGGGCTTCGCCATGCAGTAGGTCGCGAGACCGCAACGCGACAGAGCCACCACGGCGTTCGTGCTGTCGAGGTCTGCGGAGACGACGTCGAGGAATCCGTCCCCGTCGAGGTCCGCGAGTCCGCCCGCGAAGCTCTGGATCGGCGTCGGCAAGCCGAACGGCGACGTGAAAGTCGCGTCGCCGACGTTCATCAGGAACCGCATCCCGCCCGAGCCGTACGTCGCGACCAGATCGAGGTCGCCGTCGCCATCGAGGTCCCCGGACGCGAGCGCGCCGCCGTAGAGCCCGATCGTGAAGTTGGCCGAGGGCGCGGCGAACGCGCCGCCGCCGGTTCCGAATGCGACGCTGACCGTGCTCGACTGCAGCGCGGCGTAGTCGGTGACCGCATCGCCGTCGAAGTCCGCGAATACGGCGGCGAACGGAGCGAGCGTCAGCGCGCTGGTGGCTCCCCACGCGAAGGCGCCGGCGTCGTTGCGCGCGACGCGCATGCCGCTGTTCGGCGCGTGGTGCTGGACCGCGACGAGCAAGTCGGGATCGCCGTCGAGGTCGACGTCCTCCCAGTGCAGCGCGACCGGCGCACTGTCCCCGGCGGGCAGCGCGAGCCACCGCGTCGCCGTGAACGTGCCCGCGCCGTCGTTGAGGAAGCTGCGCAGGCCGTCGTCGACTCCGACCACGATGTCGACGTCACCGTCGGCGTCGAGGTCTCCGAGCGCGACCGAGCGCGGATAGCTCCCGACCGCGACGCTCCAGGCGGGCGTGAGCACGCCGGCGCCCGAATTGACGGCGACGCTCAGCGTGCCGCCCATGTAATCCGCGGTGACCAGGTCGATGGCATGATCGCCGTCGAGATCCGCGAGGGCGAGACTGTAAGGCCCGTCGCCGACGGTCAGGTTCGAGCTCGTGTAGGTGAGATCGAAGCAGTGTTGCGCCGCCGCGCTCGCACCGACGCTGGCGACTGCGGTCGCGACGAGGAGATGCCTAGAGAAGCTCACTTGAGATCCTTCGAAGTGGGTGTTCGCGAAGGCGATCGGCGCTCGCAGCGCGCGAAGGGACGCTCGCGAGCCTCGACGGAGAGGCGCCGCGCCGGATCGCGAAACGTCTCGGGCAACAAGCGCTCCACGTTCGAACGGCCGTCCTCGCGCGAGAGCACGCGGCTGCGGGTCGCGGCGGTTGTAGATTCGACTCCGCACGCGTGCGGACGTGTGCGCGGGTCGCGACGGAGCGTGATGCGAGTCGCCGGACGACGTGCGCTTCCGCGCCGTACGCTCAACGACGCAGCGAGTAGACGCGCAGCTCGTGTTGCGTCGTCGCGAACAACTCGAGCACGCCGTCGATGTCGCCGAGAGAAGCACTCCGAAAGCGCCGCGAGTCGGCGTCGCTCGTGACACCGACTCGCAGCCGCTCTCGACGCTCGCGGGCTCGCGCGCCGTCGATCCGCTTGGAACGACGCGCGCTCGCCGAGCGCGTCACTGCCAGGTGATCTGCACCGCCGAGCTCAGGTTGCTCGACGTGCCGCACGGACCCTGCGGGTCGCGGAACCACGCTTGGTAGACGCGCGTCACGCCCGGCACGACGCCGCCCTGCGTCACGATCGAGGCGGTCGATTGCGAGGCGCCGGTCGCGTCGAGCGTCACCGCCTGCAAGCGCTTGATCGAGCCGCCGGCACACAGGATGCCATCTTGGAACGGCACGGCGACCGAGTTCGCGCCCTGGAAGAAGAGCGCGGGCTTGCCTGCTGCGGCCTGCGTGACACGCAACACGAGATTGTCGGCCGCGACGCTCGCCGAACCGTTCGCCGCGAGCTTCGCTCCGTGGCCGCTCGAGTTCTTGCAACCTTCGCCGGCGACGCTCGGGTTGCCGCACGGGCAGGCGGCGACCGAACCATCGCCGGAGCAGATCTGAGTTCCGACCGGGGCATCGCGGGTCAGCAGCACGACTCCGACCTGACCGGTGACCAGGTTCTGCGCGCCGACCGCGAGCTCGCGAGCGTCGTTCATTGCTGTGCCGCCGGTCCAGGTCAGCACCGACCATTGTCCGGCCGGCGACGTGATCAGGCTGTCGAGCGCAAACGTCCCTTCGCCTTCGAAGCGGGCGTAGTGCGTCAGCGTCACGAACGTCAGCATGTCGCCGAGATCGTTGACCTCGGACGCTCCGTTGTTCTGGCCACAGGCGCCGAACACCTCCCAGCCGATCCCGTCCGAGTAGCGCGCGACGTAGCGGTTGCAGTTGGTGCTAGTCGTCGAGATCGCACTCGCCGCGACCTGGCCGAGTTCGTTGATGTCGTAGCAGTTGACGGCGCTGAAGCTGCCCGCCGGATGTCCCAGGTTCTCGACGACCATCGTGTCGAGGTCGAGCCGTTTCCCGGTGACGTCGATCAACACGCGCTGGTCATTGATCTTCTGCGGATCGAACACGCCGGTCGCGGAGAGGTTCTGGAGCCCGCTCGGGCCGGTGAAGAGCACCGGTTCGCGGAACATGCTGTCGGCCGAGTAGCCGACGACGTCGCCGACATCGTTGACGCCGAGCGCGTCGCTGCGGTTGTCGCCGGGCAGGATGCCGAACTCGACGATGTCGTAGCCACCGCCGAGCTTCGGATACCACGCGCAGGCGACACCACCGAACTCGGGCGAGAACGAGCTCGAGCTCACGGAGCCAACGATCACACCGAGGTCGTTGACGTCGTTCGCCCAGCTGGTCAGGCGACCGGCCGGCAAGGGCAGCGCCGCGGGAGCGGAGCCCGATTTCGCGACCCAGCCGCGCATGCCGCCGAACGTGGTGGTGTCGGACCCGATGATCACGCCGCTCGCGTTCATCCGAGTGACGCCAGAGCCTGGCCCGAGGAACTCCGCGGAGTAGCTCGGCTGCTGGGCGAGCGCGAACGAAGTGATGACGAACAGCGCCGTGATCGGTGCGAGGAGGAAGGAAGTGCGCATAGCGTGGGCCTTGGTTGAAACGTACCGCCGCGAAAGGCAAAGCGCGCGCCACACGAGCTTCGGCGAGCCCCGCGCGGCGCGTCGTCTTCCTTGACTGCGTCGCCGCGACTCGCAACCGGTCATTATTCGGGCGGTTTCCGGTCTCGGCGGTCTCGCAGGCGCCAGCCCGAGTCCGGTCTTTGGACTCGGGCTCGACGCCGAGAGGACGCCGCCTCAGGGCTTGCGCGCGAACGCGGGGTCGTCGGACTTGCCGCCCGAGCGCAGGTACGCGAGCAGGTCGAGCACTTCGTCGTCGCCGAAGGTGTCGAGCAGCGCGCTCGGCATCCGCGAGAGCGCGCTCGGGCGACGCTCGGCGATCTCGGAGGCCGCCAGCGTCACCGGCGGCTTGCCGTCGGCGAGCCAGACGCGCACGCGGCCGTCGGGCAGGTCCTCGAGGCGGCCGAGGAAGAGCTCGTCGTCGTGCGTGACCACTTCGAAGTCGCGGTAGAGATCGGAGATCGTCCGCGAAGGCTCGACGATCGCCTCCGCGATGTCGGCGTCGCCGAAGCGGCTGCCGAGGCCGGTCAAGTCCGGACCGGAGCCGCCGCCCGCGCCGTCGAAGCGGTGGCATTGCACGCATTGCGCCGCGCGGAAGGTCTCCGCGCCGCGGTCGAAGTCGCGGCCCGCGTGCGAACTCGGCGCGCGGCGCACGAGCTCGTCGAGCTTCCACGCCTTGACGAACGGGCGCGCCGCGACCGCCGCGGCTGCTTCGGGCACAGGCGGATCGACGCGCGGCCCCAGCGCGGCGCGCTCGGCCTCCGCAAGCGTGTCGATCGCGTCGGCGCGCAGGTTCTCGAGGTACTTCGCGTAGCTGTTGCCGCCGCTGGTCTTCGTCGTGAGCTCGTTCAACGCCGCGAAGAAGCGCGCGCGCTGCTCGAGCGTCCAACCGTTCTTCAGGTTGCGCAACGACCACAGCCCGGCGATGCGGTCCTCTTGCCTGCTCGCCGCCTCGACGCGGGCGAGCGCGGGATCGATCGCGCGCGCCTCGCCGAGATAGACGAGCAAGTCGAGCAGCTCGCGATCGACGTCCTCGCTCGCGTGCGGATAGAGCTTCAGCAACCGGCGCGACAGTCGCCGCGTCGTCGCCTCGTCGGGCGCGCCGAGGCGGATGCACACGAGCTGCAGCGCGCGCAACGCGTCGAGCAGGCGCTCGGTGGCGAAGTTCTCGACCTCGAGCGACTCCCACTTCGCGAGAGCGCGCGTGCCGAGATCGGCTCGACCGCGATGCGCGAGTGCCACCAGGAGCTCGATCGTCGCCTGCGGACGTCGCTCGGAGAGAGCGCGCGGAAGCCAGAGGCTGAGATCGGTCTGCTCCAGCGCCGCGCGCGCCGAGTAGCGCACGAAACGATCGGGCTGGTCGAGGTCGGCGACCGCTTGCTCGACGAGCTTCGGGCTCAGCTCGCTCGTGTGGAACTGGCTCCAGTAGAAGCGCGACGCCGCGCGCTCGTTCGCCGCGGCGGTGCGCGCCTTCGCGACGCTGGTCGCCGTGCGCGTGACGCGATAGAGCGCGGACTGCGTGCGCCGGCCGCCGACCAGGAAGTACAGCGAGCCATCGGGTCCGAACTCGAGGTCGGTCAGCGCGAGCGGCTTGCCCTTGATGAACGGCTCGAACGTCGCGCTGTAGCTCGCGCCGTTCGGGCGCAGGCTGACCGAGTAGATCGTCCCGTACGCCCAATCCGCGGCGAGGATCACGCCGCCGCACTCGGTCGCGAGCTCGGGCGCGAAACGTCCGCCGCGATCCGCGCACACGCCGGTCGGCGACGCGATGCCGACGTCGACGACGCCGGGAAGGCAATCGGGATAGTACGGAGGCCAACGCCACGAGCCGGTGCGCCAGCCGTAGTCGCCGCCGCTGACGACGTGTTGGATCATCGTCGGCCGATACCACGGCAGGCCGATGTCCCACTCCATGTCGGAGTCGAAGGTGAACATCTCGCGCTCGTCGTTGAACGCGATGTCGTATTGGTTGCGGAAGCCGCACGCGAAGAGCTCCCAATCCGCGCCGTCGGGATCGAGGCTGCAGATCCAACCGCCGGGCGCCGTGATGCCGACCGCGTGGCCGTTCGGGTCGGCGTGCTGCGGCAGCAAGCGATCCTCGCCCCACGCGCGCGGCACCCGCGAGCGCACGACGTCCGGCAACTTGGTGTGGTTGCCGCCGACGACCCAGAGGCGCTTGCCGTTCGGATCGGCCACCACCGCGTGCGGACCGTGCTCGCCGGAACCGTCGAAGCCCGCGAGCAGCTCCGGCGCCGCGAAACGCTCGCCGTCGATCGCCTTCGCGCGCCAGAGCCCGGGCTTCGCCTCGCCGTCCTGCTCGGACACGACGACGTAGAGCGCGCCGAACGCGTAGCAGAGACCTTGCGCGCTGCCGAGCGCGAGCGGGAGCTCCTCGACGTGCGTCACCGCGCCGTTCGCGAGCGTCACGCGATAGAGCGGACCGTACTGATCGCTCGCGAGGATCCGACCGCGATCGTCGAAGCACATCGCGACCCACGAGCCCTGCTTGCGGCGCGGAACCGTGTAGAGCAGCTCCGCGCGGTAGCCGGCGGGCAACGTCAGCTCCTCCGCCGGCGTCGCGCGCGCCGCGTCGTACGGTTTCGCTTCGTGGCTGCCCCACGGGCCGCCGCCGAGCGGCGCGAGCTCGCTCGCCGGCCGCCAACCGCTCGCGTCGAAGCCCGCGGTGTTCCAGCCGTCGGCGCGCTCGCCGGTCGACCAGTTCGCGTTGGTGACGAAGCGCTGCGTCGCGCCGTCGTCGAACTCGAGGTCGAGCGAGAGCATCACGCCCGCCGGCCCACCGTCGTTCTCCGCGTCGAGGCCGAGCACGTTGTCGCCTTCGCGCAGGAGATGCGCGACGTCGACGTAGCGCGGCGTGCCCCAATCGTCGTTCTCGAGCGCCTCGGTTCCGTTGACCGTGACGACGCACGCGTTGTCGGCGGCGGCGACCAGGCGCGCGCTCTTCGGCGGCCGCGCGAGCGCGAGCGTGCCGCGGAAGCGTGCGGACTCGCCTTCCGCAGCTTGGCCGAGCGCGTCGGGATTCGACCAGATCCAGCGCGGCGTGCCGGGCTCGACGCCGTCGAGCTTCGCCATCTTCGCGCCGAGGTTGCGCAAGCGCACGTTGCGCAACCGGATCTCCATCGGTGCGCCTTGGTGCAGTTGGAAGGCGAGGAGCCCGCGCTTCGCCGCCTTCGACGCGTCGAGGTCGGTCAGCGTCGTCATCGGGACGCCGTTGATCGCGAGCGCGATCGTCGTGCCGCGCGCGACGATGCGATACGTGTTCCAGTCGTGGACGCGGACGTGGTCGAGCAGCTTGGCGCCGTCGACGAGCTCGAGCACGGTGCGCGAGCCGTCGGCGTCGTAGCGCAGGACCTCACCGCGCCGCGCCATCACGCCGCGGCCTTCTTGCTCGTACACGCAGCCGGTCCAGTTCGGACCGTCCTCGAGGTCCGCCTGGTAGCCGGCGACCTGATGATCGCCTTGGTCGCGGCTGCGGAATTGCAGGCCCGAGTTGCCGCCGACGAGCTTGTACTCGAACTCGATCTCGAAGTCGGCGACCTCGCCGCCGCGCCAGAGGATCCAGGTCGTGCGGTCGAGCGGATTCTGCGCGGTCGAGCGACCGACCAGCGCGCCGTCCTCGACGCTCCAGAACCGCGGATCGCCGTCCCAGCCGTCGAGCGATTTGCCGTCGAAGATCGCGCGCGGCTCCTGCGCGAAAACCGACACGGCGAGGGTGATCCAGGACGCGAGGGGCAGGGCGAATCGGCGCATCGCGCGCCACCCTAGCAAACCGGCGTACGGTGCGCGTCGCGACCGCACGCGCGCGCCACGGCGGCGAAATCGCGCTTCCGTGCGAGCGGTTTGAACCGTTCTGGCGCGCTCGAGCGTGTCGGTGTTCGAGCGCGCGCGTCCGGCGCGGTCCGGGTTCGCCTCGCGGCGACGCTCTCCCCCGGATCGTCGATGCGGTTCGCTGCCGGACGCCCGTGCTCCCCGACTCCTCCGTGTTCCGTGCGCCCCAATCCTTGGCCTGCGTTGCTCGTCTTCGTCGCGGTCGCCGCGTTCTGCGCGGTGCTGCGCGCTTCGCTGCGTGAAGGCCCGGCGTTCGAGTCGCTCGAGCGCGCGATCGCGGACTTCGCGCTTGCGCCGGCGACGTGGTTGGTCGCGCGCGAACTCATCGGCGCGTCCTGGGCGGGCGCCGCCGCGCTGCTCGCTGGGACGTGCGGATTGCACGCACGCGCGGCCGCCGCAGGCTCGGACGCCGCTCTCGACGCGGTCGTGCTCGCGCTCGGGCTCGCGGCGATGCTGCGAGCACGGCGCACCGATCGCGCGCTCGACCGCGGCGTCGCGCTGGCGCTGGTCGTCGGCGCGCTCGCGCGCGGGCCGCTCGGGCTCGCGGTGCTCGCGCCGGGCGCGCTCGCCGGCTCGCGCGAGCGACGTTGGACGCGCTGGCTCGCGTTCGCGGCCGCGGCGGCGCTGGTCTACGCGTTGCACCCCGCCGGCGAGCGCGCGCTCGACCGCGCGGTGCTCGTCGCGCGCGCGACCGAGCTCGGCGGCGAGTCCTGGCTCGCCGTGATCGGCGCGTTCGGCATCGGCGTCGCGGTGCTCGGCGCCTCCGGCGATCGCGCGCGCGCGCCGATCGACGGCTGGCTCGTCGCGACCGCGCTCGCGTTGCTCGCGGTCGCCTGCGACGCGCGCGAGCTCGCGTCGGCGGCCTTGACACCGCTCGCGGCGGTTTGGGCGGTGCTCGGGCTGCGCTGGACGCTCGGACGACTGGAGCTCGCGAGCCCGAGCCGCGCGCTGCGGTGGACGATCGGCTTCGTGTTCGTCTCGGCCGCGCTGCTGCCGCCGCTCGGGCTCGCGCTGCGCCAGGTCGTCGCGCTGCATTGACTCCACGCGCGAATCCGCACCACGGCGCGGATCGAGTACGCAGTTCGGCGAGCCCGCGCGTCCGGCGCGTTCGACTCCGCTCGCGAGCCGTCAGCGGGTCGGTGCGCTCGCCGCCGATCGCTCCGCGGGGACCTCGGAGCTCCCGTGCTCCTCCGAACTACCGACCGATCGCGCTCGACGCGCGACGCCACGGCGCTCGGAACCCAGGAACCCGCGGCGCGCGAACCGCGTCCAAGCTCGTTCGAGCGGCTCCGGTTAGCATCACCGGTCGTCGCATCGGCCCCACGTTCTCCGAGGATCCACCCATGTCGCTCGCGCTCTTGCTCAGCCTCGCCACGTTCACCGCCCAGGACGCGCGCCCCCAGTACCACCTCGTGCGGGTCGCCGAGACCGAGGCGCGCAGCGAGCGCTTCGCCTCGCTCGGCTTCG
>JADLBP010000067.1 GCA_020847695.1 Planctomycetota bacterium | reverse complement strand
CTCGGCGCCGCGTGCGGAGCTGCTCGAGCTCGCGTTCGACGCCGCGTCCGCTTTCCCGACCAACCCGCACGCGAAGAACCGCTCGCGAGCGCAAGAGACGGTGATCCAAGCGTGCTTGGAGCTCGAACGCTTCCGCACCGCGGCGCTGTGGTCCGAGCGCGTCGACGACTGGCGCCGCGGGACGTGCTACGCGGAGCTCGCGTACCGCCTCGCCGAGCGCGGCTCGACCGCCGCCGCGGAAGCGAGCCTCGCGCTCGCTCGCGCGGTCGCCGAGCGCGCCGAGAAGTCCGCCTCCGAAGAGGACACCGAGCAAGCCTGGCGGCGCGATCGCGTGCTCGCTGGGATCGCGCGCACCGAGCTGCTGCTCGGCCGCCACGGCAAGGCCGAGGAGCTCGCTGCGGGCTTGACCGACTCCGAAGCCGGCCGCGTCGAGATCGAACGCGCGGCGGGCTTCGACGAGGAACAGTTCGACGCGCACCTGCGGTCGGTCGACGAGACCGTCGCCGTCGGCAACTTCGACCTGATGAAGGCGGCGTTGGAGAGCTGCGTGCAGCTCTTCGACCGCTTCTACGGCGACGCGGGGCGCCGCGAGCGCGCCGAGGCGAAGATCAAGACCTCCTGGAACAAGCTCCCGATCGACGTGCGCGTCGAGCTGATGTTCGCGCTGACCGAGAGCGCGCTCGGCCACCAGGACCACGTGCGGGCGCTCGCATTGGTCGAGGAGTCGAAGCAGCTCGTCGACGGCGCGCGGTGGTTGCCCGAGGGTCGCACCCCGGTGCTCGCGCGGCTCGCGGCGCTGCGTTTCCGCGCCGGCGACGTCGCGACCGCGCGTTCCGACGCGGGCTTCGCGCTCGCCTTCTACGACGCCGAGCACGCGCAGATCGTCGACATCTATCGCGCGGGCGCGCTGCGGCCGCTCGCGGAGACGTACCAGACGTTCGGCGACCACGACGGAGCGCGCAAGGTGTACGCGATGGCGCTCGACGCCGGCGCGACCAATCCGAACTCGCGGCCGCGCGCGCAGGATCTCGTCGCGACGTGCTGCTCGATGGCGGTTTCGGGTTTCGAGCCCGATGCCGAGCTCCGCGAGCGCGTGCGCGTGCTGCGCGGCGCGCTCCGCGATCCCTGGTAGCGCGTCTGCGCCGCGGTACGACTTCGTCCGCGACCGGCCTACGCAGCTCGTGCGGGCGGGAATTCCCGCACGCCGACCCAAGGACCACGGTCCGGAGGTGTGCCATGACGATCGTCTGCGGAATCGACGGGTCGGCGATGTCGAGACGGGCGGCGAACGCGGCGGCGGCGCTCGCGAAACGCACGGCGGATTCGGTGCTGCTCGTGCACGTGCACGAGATCTCCGCGATGGCTGTGATGGGCGAGGCCTCGCCGGTTCCGTTCGTGCGTCCAGGCGCGATCGACGCGGAGCGTAAGCGGCTCGAAGACGAGCTCCAACGCGAAGGCGAGCACCTCGCTCGCGCCTACCAAGTCGAGGTGCGCACCGAGCTGCGTTCCGGGCTGCCCGATCAAGAGCTCGACCAAGCCGCGGTCGCCGCGGAGGCCGCGTTGATCGTCGTCGGCTCGCTCGGGCGCCGCTCTGGCTCGGTGTGGCGCATCGGCAGCGTCGCGGACCGGCTCTCGCAATCCGCGGGTGTCTCGGTGCTGGTCGTGCGCGACTCCGCGCCGTTCGAGCGTTGGGCGCTCGAAGATCGACCGCTGCACGCGTTGCTCGCGCTCGGCGAGCCCGCGACCGCGCCCGGCCTCGTGCGCGCCGTCGACGGGTTACGCAGCTTCGGTGCGTGCAACGTCGCCGAAGTGCAGGTGTACGACGTCGAGCACGAAGGCCTGCGGCTCGGCCTCGCCGACCTCGAGGCACCGGACACCAAACGGACGATCGAGACGACGCTCGTGCGCGACCTCCAGCGGCGCTTCGGCGAGCTGCGCGGTCGCGGCAACGTCACGTTCCACGCGCTGCCGACCGGCCACGGCACCGCCGACACGCTCGCGGAGTTCGCGGCGCGATCTCATTCCGATCTGATCGTCGTCGGCACGCACGGCCGTGGCGCGCTGCGGCGGCGGCTGCAAGGCTCGGTGTCGTTCGGCGTCGTCGCGCTCGCGGACACCAACGTGCTCGTGGTGCACCCGACGCGCGAGAAGACGTCGGTCGAGCGCGCGCCGACGATCGTGCGCAGCTGTCTCGTCGCGACCGACATGTCGAGCTCCAGCCAGCGCGCTCTCAACTTCGCGCTCGGGGTGCTCGGCGGCCGCGGACGGCTGGTGCTGCTGCACGTCGCGGTGGTGCCGGCGATCCCGGGCGGCCTCGTGCCCGAGTATCGACCGACGCCGCGGACGTCGGCGGCGCAGCTCGATCTCGAGCGCAAGCTCGCCGAGGCCGAGCTGAAGAAGCTGCTGCCCGACGAGCCCGCGGAGAACGGCGACGGTGGCGCGCTCGAGTGCGTGACCGAAGTGATCGAGTCGCACGACGTGCCGCAGGCGATCCTCGACGCGGCGGAGCGCCACGAGGTCGACCTGGTGTGCCTCGGCACGCACGGCCGCGGTCGCGTGGCGAACGCGGTGCTCGGCTCGGTCGCGCGGACCGTCTCGCAGCTCTGCACGCGGCCGGTGCTCTTGGTCCCGCCGCCGAAGTGACGCTCGCCGTCCGCGGATCGCGCTCGATCGCAGCGGAGGGAGTCGTCGCGACACCGAAGCGTCGTCCGCGAGCGCGTCGACGCCAGCTCGGCGGACGCAGCGCGACGCCATCGGCCGACCAACAGCGGAGAGAACCGCGCGTTTCGGTATGGCAGACTCCGCACGATGCGAGTCCTCGTCGTCGGCGCCGGCGTGATCGGCCTGACCACCGCTTACCTGCTGCAACGCGAAGGCGTCGCGGTCACCGTCGTCGATCGCGAGCCCACCGCCGGCGCGGGCGCGAGCTCGGTCAACGGCGCGCAGCTCTCCTATTCGTACGTCGCGCCGCTCGCGGACCCGGCGGTGCTCGGCAAGCTCGCGTCGTTGCTCTTCGACGCCGACTCGCCGTTGAAGTTCCGACCGCGGCTCGAGCCGGCGCAATGGGCGTGGGGACTCGCTTTCCTCGGCGCGTGCGATCGCGATCGATCGCGCGCGACGACGCGGGCGCTGCTCGGGCTCTCGTTCCTCTCGCGCGACGTGATCGAGCGGATCGTCGCCGACGAGCGCATCGAGTGCGCCTTCACGCGCGGCGGCAAGCTGGTGGTGTATCCGGACGCCGCGAGCGTCGCGCACGCGCGCGAGCAGCTCGAGTTCCAGGCGCAGCTCGGTTGTCGACAGGAGCTCCTGACCCGCGAGCAATGCGTCGCGCGCGAGCCCGCTCTCGCCGGCTACGCCGAGCGCATCGCGGGCGGCGTGTGGACCCGCGGCGAGGCGGCGGCGGACTGCGGCGCGTTCTGCACGGCGCTCGCGGAGCTCTTGGTCGCGCGCGGAGCGACGTTGCGGCTCGGCGAGACGGTGCTCGCGATCGAAGCCGGCGACGACGGCGCGCGCGTGGTCACGCGCTCCGGCAAGCTCGACGCCGAGCGCGTCGTGCTCGCCAACGGCAGCCGCGCCGCGGAGCTCGGTCGCACCGCCGGCCTGCGGCTGCCGGTGTATCCGCTGAAGGGCTACGCGGTGACGCTGCGCCAACGCGAGCCGGCGTTCGCGCTGCGTGGCTCGATCACCGACACGCGCCGCAAGATCGTCTTCGCGCCGCTCGGCGAGCGCGTGCGCGTCGCGGGGTTCGTCGAGCTCGCCGGCCATGACGCGTCGCTGCCCCAGGCGCGGATCGACGCGTTGCTGCGCGCCGCGCGCGAGGTGATCGGTGTCGAAGCGCACGGCGACGTGCAACCGTGGTGCGGCTTCCGTCCGTCGACGCCGACCAGCCTTCCGATCGTCGGCGCGTCGCCGCGGCGCTCGCTGGTGCTCAACGTCGGCCACGGCATGCTCGGCTGGACGCTCGCGGGCGGCAGCGCGCGACTGGTCGTCGACACGCTGCTCGGCCGCGAGCCGCCGATCGACGCGAGCGCGTTCGCCTACGGCGCGGTGTGACGCGGCGCGTCGCGCGGCGCGAACTCCGGTCGAGCCTCGTCGGCTCCGGATCGCGGCGAGCGACGGGCTCGGGGCGCCGGAGGCCGGCGGACCGGCGGCCGGCGATCTTTCGCGCGCGCGGGCGTTCGGGCGCCGGAGCGGGGCGGTGTTCGGGCGAGCGGATGCGCGGCGCCCGCGCGGCCCGGTCGCGGTCCGAGCCGAGCCTACGGGCTGCTGGGCGCCGGACCGGAGCCCCGCCGGCCGGCAAGATGTTCCAAGAGCGCATCGGACGTCGGACCGACGCGGGCTCGCGCGGAAAATCCGATCGCATTGCAACTCCGACCGGCGTCCGCGGGCAATCGTCGCGATGCAACCGCTTGCTTGGAGGCTTCCCGGGGACGGGCACGCGCGGCCCCGGCGCGCTGTACACTCGCGTCGAATGGCCACCGGTGGCGACGGCGAGGCCCAAGGCGTACCGCACGCGTCCGACCTCGACTTGGTCTCGCGCGCGCTCGCGGGCGAGACGCTCGCGATCGAGCTCGTCTGCCGGCGCCTCGACTGCGTGCCCGCGATCCTGCGCGATCGACACGCTCGCTACGGCTCGCCGTTGCGCGCGGACGAGCTCGAAGAGGTCCAACAGGAGACGCTGGTCGCGCTCTGGGCGAAGCTCGGCGCCTACGAAGGCCGCGCGTCGCTCGAGACGTGGGCGTTCCGCTTCACGGTGCTCGAGCTCCTGAAGTGCTTCGCTCGCCGCGATCGCCGCCGCAACGTGCTCGCGGATTCCGAAGGCGAACTCGAGCGCGCGCCCGACCGCGAGGAGTCCGAGCCGCTGCTCGAGCCCGAACGCGTCCACTCCGGCCTGGAGCGCCTCGGCCCGCCGGCGAACGACATCATCCGCATGCGGCACTTCGAGGAGCGCTCGTTCGAGGAGATCGCGAGCGCGTACGGAGAGCCGGTCAACACCATCAAGGCACGCTACTACCGGGGCTTGGAGCGCCTCAGGGAGTTGCTGCAACCGCATCTGAGAGGGGAGAGCCGATGACTGCTGCCGATGAAGACTTGCTCGCGCGCGTGGTCGCGGGCGACCTGGACCCCGAGTCGCAGGTCTGGAAAGCGGCGCTGGCGCGGGACCCCGCGCTCGCGGCGCGCTGGCAGGAGCTGACGCTGCTCCTCGGCGCCTTGGATCGCACCGGTGCCGACGAACGCGAGACCCTGGCTCGCGCGCGCGCGGAAACGACCTCGAACGATTTCGCTCGTCTGCGCAACGCGGCCGACGGAACGCGCAAGAAGTCCGCTGCGGGCGATTGGTGGCGGCGGCCGTTGCTCGTGTACCTCGCGGCCGGCGCCGCGGTGGTGATCGGCGCGTTCTTCGCGCTGAATCGCGATGGAAGCCGCTCGCCGAACGACCCGACCTATCTCGGCGAGAGCGACTACGTGTGCCTCGAACCGACGCTCGAGGTCGGCGACGCGCGTTCGTTCCGCTGGAGCGGCGAGCGCGCGCCTGCCGGTGATTTCGTCGTGCGCGTATTCGCGGTCGAGGCGACTGGCTCCGCCGGCAAGTTGGTGCTCGAATCGCCGCCATGCATCGAGAACAGCTGGCGGCCGACGCCGGACGAGCTCGCGCTCGTTCCGGAGACGTTCCTGTGGGAGGTCGAGGCTCGGCGCGCGGGTGGTGCGCTGCTCGAGCTCTCCGCACCGCAGCTCGCGCGGCGTTCGCGGCCCTGATCGCGGCCACGGCGCGCGCGCAAGACGCGAGCGCCGTCCAATCGCTCGACGAGCTCCTCGCGCCGGCGGTTCAGCAAGCGAATGTCCAGCGGCCGGAGCGGGGCTGGGACCCCGACTCCATCCATGGCCTGATCGGCGAGCTCTACGGTGCGGCGAGTGCGGCCCCGATCGAGGACACGCTCGCCAATCTGCGAAGTTGCCGCGAAGCGCTCGAGCGCGTCGGCGCCGATCCGATCCTGCTCGGCTACTGGATCTGGCAGTACGGACTCACGGCGATCTACCTGAATCGCCTCGCCGACGCTCGGGCGGAGTTCCGGCATGGACTGGAGGTGCTGCCGCCCGAGCATGCGTTCGCGAGCGTGCTGCGCGTCGATCTCGCCGACATCGTTCAACTCGACGGTTGCTGGCGCGAAGCTCGCCAGATCCTCGCCGAGGCCGAGCCGTGGCTGGCGCCGCACGACGAGGGCACCATCGAACGATTCCAGCGGACCGAAGCGACCGGTCGCTGGCACGGCGTCCAGGGCGAGATCGACCTGAAGATCGGCTTGCCCGAGCGCGCTGCCGCGCGCTTCGAGCGTGAGGCCGAGTACGCTCGCGAAGCCTGGCAATACCATCGCGAGCAGAAGCTCAATGGCTCGTCGGCCTTGCGCTGGACTGCGCTCGACCATCGTTTGAAGCTCGCGTTGGCGACCGGCGACTTTGCCGGTGTCGACCGGGAGCTCGAACGCGCCGCGTCGGATCCGCTCTTCGCCGACTGGGAGTCGGAGTCGGGCGCGCAGTTCAAGGTCCACGTCGGCGCGGCGCACTACGAGCGCGAGCGCCGCGGAGAAACCGGCCTGACCGATGCGAAGGCGACGCTCGAAGCGGCGCTCGAGGCCTCCGAAGGCGATCCGTTGGGACAGGGCGAAGCGCGCGTGCAGTTGATCAAGCTGGCGATCGAGCGCGCCGACTGGACCTCGGCGCGCGAGCAGATCGACGCGCTGCGCGCCGCTGGCGTGGGTTCGACGAAGCTCGCGTGCGGCGGCAACCCGGCCGCGGTCGCGCTCGACGCGTTCGACGCGCGCGTGCGGTTCGAGACCGCACGCGACGTCGCCGCGCGCCGCGCAGCGCTCGCCGACCTCGAGCGTTCGTTCGAGGTCTTCCTGGCCGCGTGGGCCGAGGCGCCGGAGCGCGAAGGCGGGATCGCGTTCTTGCGTTACGGCGAGCGGTATCTCGTGCTCGACGAGCTCGTGCGCATGTGCCTCGCCGTCGACGG
>JADLBP010000066.1 GCA_020847695.1 Planctomycetota bacterium | reverse complement strand
TGTCGCTCGCGGAGCCCGATGCGCGGCTCGCGAGCCTGCGCGACAACGCGTGGATCGCGGCGGTGGCGCTGGCGGCGATCGCGGGGCTCTTCTCGGCGATCTTCGTGCTGCGCGTGGTGCGCCGACCAGTCCACGCGCTGATCCGCGGCACGAGCCGCGTCGCCGCGGGCGACCTCGACACCGTGATCCGCGTTCCGACCCACAGCGAGATGGCGACGCTCGCCGACTCGTTCAACGACATGACCCGCGATCTCAAACGCGCGCGGGCCGAGCTACGCGACTGGAACCATCGGCTGGAGTCGAACCTGCAGGAGAAGACCGCCGAGCTCGGCCGCACCCAGCGTCAGATCGCGCACATGGACAAGATGGCGTCGCTCGGCCGCCTCTCGGCGACGGTCGCGCACGAGCTCAACAATCCGCTCGCCGGCATCCAGAGCTACGCGAAGCTGGTCGAGCGCAGCCTGCGCGACGCCGCGCTGCCGGAAGCCGAGCGCGCCGAGCTCACGCGCTACCTCGGTCTGATCCAGAAGGAAGCGTCGCGCTCCGGCGGGATCGTCAAGAACCTGCTCTCGTTCGCGCGCCAATCCGGTGGCGCGCTCTCCGAGCAGAGGCTCGCGCCGATCCTCGAGCGCGCGCTGCTGCTCGTGCGGCACTCGCTGCAGATGTCGCAGATCCAGATCGAGTCCCCGCAGGTCGCGTGCGACGACCGACTGTGGTGCAACGCCGATCAGATCCAGCAAGCGCTCGTCGCGCTGTTCGTCAACGCGGTCGAGGCGATGCCGCAGGGCGGCAAGCTCTCGGTCGGCGTCGAGCCGCGCGGCGACGGACTCGCGATCTCGATCCGCGACACCGGCTGCGGCATCCAACCCGATGTCTTGCCGCACATCTTCGAGCCGTTCTTCACCTCGAAGGACCGCGCGGAGGGCGCCGGGCTCGGGCTCGCCGTGGTGTACGGCATCGTGCAGCGCCACGGCGGCTCGATCGACGTCGAGAGCGAGCCCGGCAAGGGCACCACGTTCCAGATCCAACTGCCGCGCAAGCCCGCGGCGAGCCCGAGCCAGAGCGCGTCGAGCGCTGCGAGCTCTCCACCGAACGGCCCCGGGCCGGACCGCGAACCGGTCGGCGCCGGGCACACCAGGAGTCCGTGACATGCAAGCCACACGCGAAGTCCCCGCCGCCCGTCGTGCTCTCGCGAGCGTGCTCGTCGTCGACGACGAGTTCTCGGTGCGCGACTCGCTCGAGAACTGGTTCAAGAAGGACGGCTACCGTTGCGCGGCCGCGCCGGACGCGCTGTCGGCGCTCGCGCTGCTCCAGGAGAGCGATTGGGACGTCGTCCTGCTCGACATCAAGATGCCGGGGATGGACGGACTCGAGCTCCAGCGGCGCATCCACCAGATCGACCCCGAGATCGTGGTGATCATGATCACGGCGTTCGCGTCGGTCGAGACCGCGGTGCAAGCGCTCAAGGAAGGCGCGTTCGACTACGTGACCAAGCCGTTCGATCCCGACGAGCTCAGCCACCTCGTGCGGCGCGCGGTCGAGCGGCGCGAGCTGAAGAGCGAGAACCGCGAGCTCAAGAAGACCGTCGAGGCGCTGACGCTGCCGTCGCACATCGTCGGCGAGAGCCCGGAGATGAAGCGCGTGCTCGACCTCGTGCGCTCGGTCGCCGACACCGACGCGACGGTCCTGATCCGCGGCGAGAGCGGCACCGGCAAGGAGCTCGTCGCGCAAGCGATCCACGCGAACAGCCGGAGGCGCTACTTCCCGATCGTGCCGGTCAACTGCGGTGCGCTGAGCGAGTCGCTGCTCGAGAGCGAGCTCTTCGGCCACGAGAAAGGCGCGTTCACCGGAGCCCAGTACCGGCGCAAGGGCCGCCTCGAGATGGCGAACGGCGGCACGTTGGTCCTCGACGAGATCGGGACGATCAGCCCGCGCACGCAGGTCGACCTGTTGCGCGCGCTGGAGACCAAGGAGTTCACGCGCCTCGGCGGCAGCACCCCGATCAAGGTCGAGTTCCGCGTGATCGCGGCAACCAATCAGAACCTCGAGAAGCTGCTCGAGGAGGGCAAGTTCCGCGAGGACCTCTACTTCCGCCTCAACGTGTTCACGATCGCGATGCCGCCGTTGCGCGAGCGGCGCGCGGACATCCCGTTGCTCGCCCAGCACTTCCTCGAGCGCTACTCGAAGCAGATGAACCGGCCGTACCACGACTTCGAGCCCGCCGCGCTCGACTTGCTCGTGCGCCACGCTTGGCCGGGCAACGTGCGGGAGCTCGCGAATGCCGTCGAACGCGCGTTGGTCGTCGGCAAGCCGCCGACGGTGCGCGCGGCGGACCTGCCGCTGCGCTCCGACGACGCGTCGGGCGCGCCGACCGGCGATTCGCTGGAGGACGTCGAGCGCGCGCACGTCGAGAAGATGCTCGCGAAGACGCAGTGGAACGTGACGCACGCCGCGGAGCTCTTGCAGATCGACCGCGTGACGCTCTACAACAAGATCAAGAAGTACGGGCTCCACCGCTGACGGAACCATGCGCGCGCTCGAGCTCGTGCCGTTCTACGTGCCGTCGAACGACGGGCTGATCGAGCGTCTCGGCGACGAGCTCGCGCGCGAGTTCCGCTGCGAGGTGCGCGTGCGCCTGCCGTGGTTCGATCCCGAGGACGCGTACGACTCCGAGCGCGGCCAGTACGACTCGACCGAGCTGCTCGCGGCCTTGCTCGCCGATCCCGAAGCGAGCGACGCGCTCGTGCTCGGCGTGACCGGCGTCGACCTGTTCGTGCCGGTGCTGACGTTCGTCTACGGCGAGGCGCAGCTCGACGGGCGCGCGGCGGTGGTGTCGCTGCACCGGTTGCGCGCGGAGGCGTACGGGCTCGCGCCGGATCCCGAGCTGCTGTACGAGCGCCTGTACAAGGAAGCGGCGCACGAGCTCGGTCACGTGCACGGCCTGCTGCACTGCGCCGACCCGAGCTGCGTGATGCGTGCTTCGAGCTACGTCGAGCAAGTCGACGGCAAGACGCGCGAGTTCTGCGACGGGTGCCTCGCGACGGTCGAAGCGCACGTCGGCGCCGAGCGCTAGGCGCACGGCGAGGCCTGAAGCTCGTCAGCTAGCCGCGCGGACGGCGGCGAACAGCGCGTGGAGCCGCTCGGCGTCGAGCTTGCCGTCGCGCCGCACGCCGCTGCACACGTCGAGGCCGAACGGCCGGACGGCGCGCAGCGCGTCGGCGACGTTCTCCGCGCGCAGCCCGCCCGCGAGGTAGAGCGGCCGCGCGACCGCGTCGCGGATCCTGCGGCTGATCGCCCAGTCGTGCGTGCGGCCGGTGCCGCCGAGCTCCTTGACCGCGAGCGCCGGGTTGCCCGAGTCGAGCAAGAGCGCGTCGACCCACGGCGCGGCTTCGCGCGCTTCGTCGAGAGCGCGCTCGTCGCGCACGTGGACGACCTGCACCAACCGGATCCCGGGGAGCTCGGCGCGCAGCCGCGCGAGCTCGGCGTGCGGCACGTGGTCGACGAGCTGCAGCGTGGTCGTCCGGGTCCGGCGCTGCTGCTCGGCGATCGAAGCGGCCTCGCGACGCGCGGTCAGCAGGAACGTCTCGATCGGCGCCGGCACGCGCGCGGCGATCTCGGCGATCGTCTCGTCGTCGATGACACCGGGCCCGCTCGGCATCGCCGAGACCAGCCCGAGCGCCGCCGCGCCGGCGTCGATCGCGAGCTCGGCTTCCGCGACGCTCTCGATGCAGCAGATCTTGACGGCGGGGGAGTTCGCGGGGCGCATCGGTGCTCGGCGCGGAGAGTCTAGCGAGGAGCGCGGGTCGTCCGACCGCGCGCTTGCACTCCGCCGGCGCGGCGGCAACCTGGGCGCGTGAAGCTCCGCGAACTCCGCACGCCGGCCGCGCTGGTCGAGCTCGACGTCGTCGCGCGCAACTGCCGGCGGATGGGCGAGCGCGTCGCGCGCCTGGGCGCGAAGCTCCGGCCGCACGTCAAGACGCACAAGACCGTCGAGGCCGCGCGGCTCTCGGTGCAGGGGCACTTCGGCGGCGTCACCGTCTCGACGCTCGCCGAGGCGCGCGCGCTCGTCGACGCCGGCTTCCGCGAGCTCGTCTGGGCGGTGCCGGTCGCGCTCGACAAGCTCTCGGACGTCGCGGCGCTCGCCGCGCGCGTCGAGAGCTTCGGCGTGCTGGTCGACCATCCGCGCACGGCGGCGGAGCTCGCGGGCGCGGCGAAGTCGCTCGGCGTGTCGCTCGAGGTCTGGCTCAAGGTCGACTGCGGCTACCACCGCGCCGGCGTCGATCCAAAGGCCCGGGAGAGCGTCGAGCTCGCGCGCGCGCTCGCGAACTCGCCCGGTCTGCGGTTGCGCGGCGTGCTGACGCACGCGGGCCACGCCTACGACGCGCGCTCGCTGGACGAGCTCCGCGCGATCGCGCGCAGCGAGCGCGAGCTCACCGTCGCGTTCGCCGAGCGTCTGCGCGGCGCCGGCGTGCCGATCGCCGACGTCAGCATTGGCTCGACCCCGACGCTCTCGGTCGCCGACGACCTCACCGGCGTCACCGAGGTGCGGCCCGGCAACTACGTCTTCTTCGACGCGTTCCAGGCCGCGCTCGGGAGCTGCACGCTCGCCGACGCCGCGTTCTCGGTGCTCGCGAGCGTGCTCGGCGCGCATCCGGCGCGTCGCGAGCTCGTGCTCGACGCCGGCGCGCTCGCGCTCTCGAAGGACACCGGCGCGCGGCACGTCGATCCGCGCTGCGGCTACGGGCGCGTCACCGAGCTCGACGGCACGCTGCGGCCCGAGCTCGAGCTCGTTTCGCTCAGCCAGGAGCACGGCAAGGTCCGCGTCACCGGCGACGTCGACTGGTCGCGGCTCGCTCCGGGAGCGAAGCTGCGCGTGATCGCGAACCACTCGTGCCTCGCCGCGGCGCAGTTCGAGCGCTACGCGGTCGTGCGCGGCGACGAAGTCGTCGACGAATGGCGACCGGCGCGCGGCTGGTGAGCGCGCGACGGCGGCCGTCGACGCATCAGGGCTGCACGACGAAGCGCAGCGCGTCGGTCAGGCCGACGTCGAAGCCGCTCGGGTCGTTCAGGTCGCGGAACCAGTACTGACCGTACAGCACCGAGCCCGCGACCACCGCCGGATCGTTGCCGGTGCGCAGCCACGCGTTGAAGTCGAAATCGAACACGCCCGAGCACGGTTGCGAGCCGCCCGCGCTCTGCACCGGGGTCCGGCGCAGCGGTGTGCGCACGCACAGCGTGCCGCCGAAGATCGGCGTCGCGTCGATCTCCGAGCTGTAGAAGAACACGCCCTTCGCCTTGCGGCGGACGTCGGTCGCGCGCGCGGAGAACGGGCTCGTCGAGCTGAGCGACGGCACGCCCGTGTACGACATCGATGCGACGCAGCCTTCGGAGTGCTGCTTGCCGACGCAGTAGCTCTGCGGCGGCGTCAGCGTGAAGTCGTGCTCGAACACGTCGCTGAAGCCGTTGGCGTCGCCGCCCGCGATGTCGTACGCGTAGCTCTCGAACACCGCGACCGAGCCGTCGCCCGAGAGCGCGGGCCACTGCGAGAAGTTGGTCGCGTCGCCGCCGAAGTAGTTGGTCGAGAGCAACACGATCTCGCCGGTCAGGCGATCCGCGCGCCAGACGTCGCCGAGCTGCGTCGCTTCGCCGCCCGCGAGGTTGTTCGCGTGGCTGTCGAACGCGACGTAGCGGCCGTCGAGCGAGATGTCGGGCCGGTAGCTCGGCGCGTTCGCGACGCCGCCTTGCACCGGACGGCTGATCAACGTCGTCGTGCCGAGCACGCGGTCGCGCAGGAAAACGTCGGTGCCGACCGCGCCCGCGGGCACGGTCAGGTTCGAGGAGTCGCTGCCGAACGCGACGAAGCGGCCGTCGCCGGAGAGCGCCGCGAGGAACGAGCTCGCGTTGCCGAGCACGCCCGCGCTGGAGACGCTGACCAGCGAGAGCTCGCCGGTCGCGAGGTCGACCGCGAAGACGTCGGTCGCGCCGTTGGCGTCGGGGACGATCAACGTGCTCGCCGCGCTCGCGAACACGACGGTCTTGCCGTCGTTCGAGATCCGCGGGACCAGGCACAGCGCGTCGGCCTCGACGCCGTTCGGCGTCACCGAGAGGCGTTCGAGCACGCCGGTCGCGAGGTCGCGCAGGAACACGTCGGCCGCGCCGTTGGTGTCCAGCGGCACCAGGTCGTCGGCGTCGCTCGAGAACACGACGAAGCGGCCGTCGCCGGAGAGGTCGGGGCTTCCGGCGCTGCCGTTGGGCTCGCCGCCGCCGCTCAGCGCCGAGACGCGCAGCGTCGTCCCGGTCGCGAGGTCGCGGACGTAGACGTCGGGGTCGAGACCGGCGTCGCCGGGGACCAGGTTGGACGCCCAGCTCTCGAAGACGATCCGCTGGCCGTCGTTCGAGACGTGCGCGTGCGAATTGGCGCCGTCGGCGGAGCCGCCGGCGAGGGTCAAGCTGACCAACACGGTCTGCCCGGTGGTGCGGTCGCGCCGGAAGATGTCGGTCGACGGGTTCAGGTCGCCGACGACCAGGTCGTTCGCCTCGCTCTGGAACACGACGAAGCGTCCGTCGGGCGTCACGTCGATCACGTCGGCGTTGCCGGAGTCGCCGGAGCCCTGCGTGCCCGCGGAGCTCTGGCTGACCAGGCGGTTCGCGCCCTGCGCGGCGAGTGAGCCCGCGAGCGCGACGGCGACGAAGCCGGACGATCCGAACGAGCCCAAGCCTCGACGGAGGGACGAGCGATGGAAGCGAGTCATGGTGGATCTCCTGCCGAGACCGGTGCCGAAGGCCGAGCGCGAGCCAGAGCGAGTATCACCGCCTGCGGCGCGGATGGCAACGCGCGCGCTCCGCTTTGGGGGAGCGCGCGCCTCGGATATCCTTCGAACCGCGATGCGGGTGCTCTTCGTCTACCCCAACCTTTATACCCAGATGGGGTTCAACCACGGGTTGGCCTCGCTGTCGGCGGTGTTGAAGCAGGCGGGGCACGAGA
The DNA here is from genome assembly GCA_020847695.1 of Planctomycetota bacterium. GTDB lineage: Bacteria > Planctomycetota > UBA1135 > UBA1135 > JACRIN01. The sequence continues at coordinate 6,063 of JADLBP010000066.1, read as the reverse complement.
CGCGGCTACTCAACCTGAACGAGAACCTCCCGCCGGTCCCGAGCGACGAGGACGTCTGGCGCGCGGTCGTCGAATGGCAGCCGGGCGTGATCGGGTTCTCGTGCCTGACGCAGCAGTATCGCGCCGCGGTGGAACTCGCGCGCTTCCTCAGGCGGCGCGCGCGCGAGGAGCGGCGCGAGCTCCCGCCGCTGGTCGTCGGCGGCGTGCACCCGACGATGGTGCCCGAGGAGACGATGGCGGAGGGCGTGTGGGACCACGTCGGCGTCGGCGAGTGCGAGGACGCGCTCCGCGAGCTGGTCGCGCGCATCGAGCGCGGCGAGCGACCGACCGACGTCGCGAACTTCCTCTCGTGGAAGGACGGCGTGCGGCCCGCGCTCGCCGAGACCGCCGCGGGCGACCCCGGTGCCTCACGCGAGCGCGTGACCTCGGAGCACTGGGTCCACAACAAGGTCGGCGAGTTCCCGGACCTCGAGACGCTGCCGATCCCCGACTACGAGCTCTTCGACGTGCAGCGCATCACCGACCAGAAGCACGGTTGGTTCGGGCTGCTCTCGTCGCGCGGTTGTCCGTATCGCTGCACGTACTGCCTGAACCACAAGATCGTCGATCGGTATCACGACGAGCTCGGGCGCGCGGTGCCGGACCTCGGCTTCTTCCGCTATCGGCCGCCGCACAAGCTCGTCGAGGAGATCGAGTGGGTGCTCGCGCGCTACACCGGCATCGGCACGTTCATCTTCGACGACGACCTGTTCACGCAGAATTCCGCGCACGCGATCGCGGTCGCCGACGCGTACCGCGCGGCGAAGATCGAAGTGCCGTTCGTCGTCAACAGCCACGTCAAGCGACTCGATCCGAAGGTCGCGAAGGCGCTCGGCGAGGCGGGGTGCAAGATCCTGAAGCTCGGGATCGAGTCCGGTTCGCCGCGCGTGCGCAAGGAAGTGTTGCAGCGCTTCATGAGCGACACCGACATCCTGAAGACGGTCGAAGCGGCCGAGCAGCACGGGCTGCACACGTCGGGCTTCCTGATGGTCGGCCTGCCGTACGAGACGCACGAGGAACGCTGGGAAACGGTCGATCTGCTGGCGAAGTCGGGGATCGGACGGTTCCGCACGTCGCTGTTCTTCCCGTTCCCCGGCACCGAGAGCCATCGCCTCGCGTTGAAGGGCGGCTACATCCGGCCGGAACAGGAGCTGAAGCTCACCGACTTCACCGAATCGAGCTGCCTCGACTTCGGCGAGGCGGAGAACCTCTTCATCGCCAAGCTCGCGACGTGCATGCCGTGGTTCGTCAACAGCCGCATGGATCGCTTCCGCGACGCGCCGGCGGCGAAGCGCTACCGACCCTGGGTCGAGAAGGTGTTGGCGATGGACGCCGAGGAATGGGCGCGCTTCGAGCCGACCGTGCGCGACGTCGATCGCGAGCTCGCGCGCGAAGCCTCGCTCGCCGCGGAGCTGCACTACTCGATCCGCTACAACGCGTTCATGGGCGTGCGGTCGGACTTCTACCTCGCGGAGGAGCAAGGCGTCGAGTGGTACACCGCCGCCGCGAAACCGATTCCCGAGCGGCTGCGCGCGCTCGCGCTCGCCGCGGCGGCCGCTGAGGTCTGCTGAGGTCTGCTGAGGTCTGCCGAGTCCACGATGACGCTCCACGGCGTGCCCGACTTCTCGAAGCTGCGTGTCGCCGTGCTCGGCGACGCGATCGCCGATCACTACGTCGTGTGCGAGCCGCGCTCGCTCTCGCGCGAAGCGCCGGTGATGGTGCTGCGCCACGCGCACGAGTACGTCGGCGCCGGCGGAGCGGCGAACGTCGCGCGCAACCTGCGGGCGCTCGGCGCGACGACGTCGATCTTCGGGGTCGTCGGGCGCGACGCGCGCGGGCGCGAGCTCGCCGAGCTCCTGGAGAACGACGGCGTCGACGCGACCGGCCTGGTGACGGTCGCCGGTTGGCTGACGCCGACCAAGACCCGCGTCGTCGCCGCCGAGCCGCGCCGCAACCTGCAGCAGGTGCTGCGCATCGATCGCGAGCCGCAAGGGCCCGCGCCGCGCGAGGTGCGCGCCGGCGTCGTCGAGCGCTTGCTCGCTCGCGCGAACGAGTTCGATGCGCTGGTGCTGTCGGACTACGAATACGGCTCGATCGACGCCGAGCTCGGCCGCGCGGCGGTCTCGCTCGCGAAGGCAGGCAAGATCGTCGTGCTCGATCCGCGCGCGACGCTCGCGGGCTTCGAGGGGCTGACCGCGCTGACGCCGAACGTCGGCGAGATGGCGCGCTTCACGCGGCGCGATCCCGACGAGCTGGTCGACGTGCGCGCGCTCGCCGACAGCGCGCGCGAGCTGCTCGAGCGGGTGCCGACGCGGTGGCTGCTGGTGACGCGCGGCAACCTCGGCATGGCGCTGTTCGGCGAGGGCGTGCCCGCGGAAGGCGCGAGCGTCGATGCCTCCGGTTCCGGCAACGTCACCGATCCGACCGGCGCCGGCGACACCGCGGCGGCGGTCTTCGCGCTCGCGCTGGCGGCGGGCCTCGACGCACCGAACGCGATGCGGCTCGCGAACGCGGCGTCCGGCGTCGTCGTGATGGCGAGCGGCTGCGCGGTGTGCTCGCGCGAGGAGCTGCGCGCCGCGCTCGCGGTCGCGCCGAGCCCGGTGCGCCTGTTCGGGGTCGAGCCGCTGTGAGCGCGAGCGCGCTCCGCGACCGCGACGAGCTCGCGCGCGAGCTCCGCGCCGTCCGCCGCGACCGTCCGAACGCGCGCATCGTGCTCGCGAACGGCTGCTTCGACCTCCTGCACGTCGGCCACGTGCGCTATCTCGAGGACGCGAAGCGCCGCGGCGACGTGTTGGTCGTCGCGCTGAACACCGACGAGAGCGTGCGCGCGTTGAAAGGCCCGTCGCGGCCGGTCGCGACGCTCGCCGAGCGCGCCGAGCTGGTCGCCGCGCTGCGCGCCGTCGATCACGTCACGAGCTTCGGCGAGCGCACGCTCGAGGCGACGCTTCGTCTGCTCTTGCCGCACGTGCACGCCAAGGGCAGCGACTACACCGCCGAGAGCGTGCCCGAGGCCGCGATCGATCGCGAGCTCGGAATCGAGATCGCGATCTGCGGCGATCCGAAGGACCACAGCTCGACCGAGCTCCTGCGCCGCGCGCGCGCCGACGCATGAGCGACCCGAGCCCTCCGCGCCGTGCGACGCCCGCGGTGCTCGCGCTGTGGTTCGCCGCGGCGTTCGTCAGCACTGTCTGTGGCATCGGCGGAGGACTGTACGCGGTTCCGATCCTGCACTTCCTGCTCGGTCTCGAGCTGAAGACCGCGATCGCGACGTCGCTGCCGATCGTGATGGGCATGACCGCCGCCGGCACCGTGGCGGAAGCGGTGCGCGCGGATTCGGCGCTCGATTGGCTGCTGGTCGGCCTGCTGTGTCTCGGCGCGTTCGTCGGCGCGCGGCTCGGCAAGAGCTTGGTGGATCGGCTCTCCGGCAAGACGCTGCGCAGCCTGTTCGTGGTGCTGCTCGTCGGCATGGCGATCAAGGTCTTCCGCACGCCCGGCGGACTCGAGCTGACGCGCGGGGTGCTCGCGCTGCAGCTCTCGTTCGGCGACATGTTGCTCGTGGTGCTGTTCGGCTTCCTCGGTGGTTTCGTCGCGCCGATCTTCGGCATCGGCGGCGGCCTGATCGTCGTACCGGCGCTCTATCTCGGCCTCTCGGACGTCGACTACCTGACGGCGCGCGCGTGCAGCACGGCGATGTCGACGGTGACCAGCGCCCAGCTCGCCTGGATGTACTGGCGAGAGGGCAAGCTCGATCGCCGCGCGGCGAAGTCGCTGGGCCTGGTCGCGCTCTTCGCCGGCGTCGCGGGAGTGCTCGCGGTGCACCAGACAGGTTGGGACGAAGTCGCGCGCTACCTGCTCGGGATCACGCTGGTCGTGATCGCGGCGCGCTTCGCGTGGGATCTCTACAAGGCGTCGCTCGCGGCGCGGAGGGCGTGATGCAGCTCGACGATCGCAAGCCCGCTCGCACGGTGCGCGAAGTCCCGCCCGAGGTGAAGCGCGCGCTCGAGCGCGGCGAGCTCGAGACCAAGAATCTCGTCGAATGGCTCGCGCTCTCGACCCGCGAGCTCGTCGCGCACGTCTCCGACGAGCTCGCGCTCGATCGCGAGCGGTTGCTCGACGCCTTCGAGCCGTACGCGGAGCTCGGCGTGATGCAGCGGCTCGCCGGCGCGGGCCGCGCGCTGCGCACGGTCGCCGGCGCGACGCGCGCGCGTGTGAGGCACTTCGAGCACCTCGCGAGGCACAAGAGCGACGTCGTGCGCGAGTTCGCGGCCGCGTGGCTCGCCGACGAGCGCGACCTCGAGCTCGACGTGCGCGTCGACCGCACCCGCCGCTTCGCCGCGGATCCGCATTCCGGCGTCCGCGAGATGGCGTGGGTCGCGCTGCGGCCGCACGTCGCGGCGGACGTCGAGCGAGCGCTCGTGCTGCTCGCTCCGTGGGTGCGCGACCCGGACGAGAACGTGCGACGCACCGCGATCGAGTGCACGCGGCCGCGCGGAGTCTGGACGGCGCATCTCGAGCGCCTGAAGCGCGAGCCCGAGCTCGCGGAGCCGCTGCTCGATCCGGTGCACGCCGATCCGAGCCGCTACGTGCAGAACGCGGTCGCCAACTGGGTCAACGACGCGTCGAAGACACGCCCGGAGTGGGCGCGGGCGCTCGCGCGGCGTTGGAGCGAGCGCTCGACGTCTCCGGCGACGGCGTACATCGTGCGCCGCGCGCTGCGGACGCTGGCGCGCGGGCCCGCGGTGCCGGCCAGGTCCGGCGCGGCCAAGGCGAGCGCGAACCTGCCGCCGCGAACGAAGCGGGCGAAGTCGCCGGGTGCGCCCGGAGCACCGGGTGCGCGCGCCGGCTCGCCGCGCGTCGACCGCCTCCATTCGGCGTCGCGCGCGAAGCCCGGTGCGAAGTCGCCGGCGAAGCCCGGCAAGAAGCTCTCCGTGAAGCCCGGCGCGAAGCCGGCCGCTGCGAAGCTCGCGGCGCCGAAGCGCCGTTCGCGCTAGCGCAGTCCGCCGCGCGCGAGCACTTCCTTCGCCAGCGCCGCGCCGACCTCGGCGCAGCCCTGCGCGTTCAGGTGCCCGTGATCCCACGAGAGCCACGCGCCGTCGCCCGCCGGCCGCAACAGCGGCTCGAGGTCGACGCAGTCGAGCCCGAGCTCGCCCAGCGCGTCGCGCCACAGCCGATACGGCCGCGGCGTCGCCGGCGCCTTGCACGCGACGTAGGTCGGGATCAAGGCGACGAAGAGCGGCAGTCCGCGCGCCCGCGCAGCGTCGCGCAACGCCTCGAGGTGAGGAAAGGCTTGGGCTCGCCAGATCTCGAGCTGCTCCTCCGCGGAACGCGCGTTCTCCGCGCCGCCGGTGTAGGCCGCGAGCTCGGCCTCGACCTCGGCGACGCTGACGCCTTGGCGCCACGCGCGCATCCGCTTCCAGAGCCGGTCGCGATAGACAGCGAGCAACCAGTCGAACGTCGCCGTGCGCTTGAGCGCGTTCTCTAGCCACGCGGGCCCGATGCGCGGCAAGAGTCGCGGCCCCTCCATGTCGTTGCCGAAGAACACCGCGACGACGAGCACGTCGGGCTCGAGCTCGAACCCGCGTGCCTCGAGCCAACGCCGGTAATGCCAGCACGCCCAACCGTTGACGCCGGCGTTGACGACGCGCGCAGGCGCGCCGGCGGCGGCGAGCGACTGCTCGAGCCGCGCGGGGAACGCCTCGTCCTCGTCGACGCCCGCGCCGAACGTCAGCGAATCGCCGACGACGAGGACGCGCTTCTCGCCGGCCGGCTTCGCAGTCGGGAAGTCCTCGCCGCGCAACGAGTGCGAGTTGATGCGGACGCGGATCGGCTCGCGCCCGGGCTCGTCGTCGCCGCGGATCGCGTCCTGGAACGGCGCAGGGAGCTGCTGGAGCTCGTCGTCCGCGATCCACCGCATCCCGCCGACGCGCGGATACCCGGCGAGCCGCAGCCCGACCTCGGCGAGCGCGAAGAACGCGACGAGCGAAGCGATCGCGATCGCGAGCTTCCTGCGCCACGTGCGGCGCC
>JADLBP010000065.1 GCA_020847695.1 Planctomycetota bacterium | reverse complement strand
GGAGCTGCTGCGCGATCGCGGCGTCGCCGCCCTGGTCCGCCGGCACGCCGAGCATCGCCGCGCGCAACTCGCCGAGCCGTGCCGCGAGCTGCTCGACCGTCGCGCCGCGGGCCGCGAGCGACACCAGCGACGGCGCGTACCCGTCGTACTCGTCGGTGGGACCTGCGACGCCGGGCTCGATGCCGAGCGGATCCCAGCGGCGGAGGATCGCCGCGACGCGCGCGACGTCGTGCTTCGCAGCCCGCTTGCGATCCTTGTCGACCATCCCGAGATCCTCGCACGGCGCCGCGGCGGCGTCGATCGCATGACGCGGGACCGCGAGTCGACGTTACGATCCGAGCTGCGCGCCCGACGCGCGAACCAGGAGAGCGCCATGACCGATTCGATCCCGAAGTTCTACAAGAACCCTTCGATCGCCGCCGTGCTGTCGTTCCTCTGCACCGGCCTCGGGCAGATCTACAACGGCGAGATCGGCAAGGGCATCGTGTTCATCGTGCTCTACTTCATCTCGTGGGGACTGATGTTCGTCTTGATCGGTTTCGTCACGACGCCGCTGCTCTGGATCTGGGGCATGATCGACGCCTACAGGTCGGCGGAGCGGATCAACGTGGCGCTCGCACGCTCGTAGGGATTGCGCGAAACGGAGCGGGAGCTCGCCGGAGCTCACCGGAACTCCTCGATCGGTCGCTTGGCGCCTCCCGGTCGGGTCCGTTCGCCGATCGGCGTCCTCGGTTCGGCTCGGACGAGCTTTGCGAGCGCTACACTCCGAGGCATGCGCGGCATCCTCACGTATCACTCCGTCGACCCGTCGGGCTCGGCGATCTCGATCAGCGAGCACGAGCTGCGCCAGCACATCCGCTTCTTCGCGTCGCGGCGCGTGCAGATCGTGCCGCTGGAATGGCTGCACAAGGTCCCGGCGGATCGGGATGCGCTCGCGATCACGTTCGACGACGGCTTCCAGAACTTCGCCGACGTCGCGTGGCCGCTCTTCAAGCACAACGACTTGCCCGTGACGCTCTTCGTGCCGACCGAGAGGCTCGGCGGACGCAACGATTGGGGCGGGACCAAGCACAAGGGCATCCCCGAGTTGCCGTTGATGAGCTGGGAGACCGTCGCGAAGCTCGTCGAGCACGGCCTGACGCTCGGCTCGCACAGTCGCACGCACCCGCATCTCGAGACCCTCGACGACGCAGGCATCGAGCGCGAGCTCGCGGGCTCCGCGGACGACATCGAAAAGCGCACCGGCGCGCGGCCGAAGGCGTTCTGCTATCCGTTCGGCACGTTCGACGAGCGCTGCGTCGCCGTGGCGAGGAAGCACTACGAGGTCGCGGTCACCACCGAGCTCGCCGCGCTCCCCGACGCGGCCGGCGCGCCCGACTTGCACCGGTTGCCCAGGCTCGACGCCTACTACTGGCGCGGCGACGGGCTGGAGCGCTGGGGTACGGGCTCGTTCCGTCGCCGCATCGCGTTCCGCGCGCTCGCGCGGCGAGTGCGCGCGACGTTCGGCGGTTGAAGCGTCCTGCGCGACGATGCGAGCCCGCCGCGACGGCTCGCGTCGGGCTCGCGAACGAGCGACCGCCGCGCCTCAATCCGCCACGCAACCGCCGTTGAACACCCGGCCGTCGATCGCGCGGATGATCGGGACGATCGCGCCGCCGACCATCGACTCGACGCTGTTCTTGTCGATCACGCCCGAGAAGCCGAAGCCCGCGTTCTCATGGAAGCCGACGCCGCAGGACTGCGATTGTTGAGCGGCCTGCAACGCGATCACCTTCGCCTTGAAGTCGGCGTAGCTCGACAGGTACTGCATGTCGACCGCGCCGGTGCCGGCGTCCTTCGAGAAGTAGAAGAAGATCGCCTGGGAGACGTCGACCCACACGCGCTCTTCGAGCCCGGTGCACGAGTCGGCGTAGTCGTCGAACGGGTACATGTCGCCGTCGAAGTCGAGTCCGAGCAGCACCATCTCGTTGACGTCGTCCCAACCCGCGGTGTCGGATCCCGGCGGGATCGTCGCGCCGGGCACCAACGCCCCGGAGTTGAGGATCGACGTGCCGAACGCGCCCGCGCCCGTTTGCGCGTAGTTGTGCCAGGCAGGATCGCCGGAGTCGCCGAGCACCGACGCTTCGCGGTGCTTGGAGTCGATCGCGATACAGGAGTTGTTGTTCCACGCGCCGTTGGTCGGCAGCGTGCACGCGGACGTGCCGCTCTCCCACGAGACGTACTTCTGCGTCGCGTCCGAGGCGACGTTGACGTCGAAGCGCTGGATCGTCCACGTGTTCGCGCCGCCCGTCGTGTGGTCGACGAACGCGCTCAACGCGCCGACGTCGATGTCGACGTCGATCTGAGTCGAGTCCCCGCACGGCGCTCCGAGCGTCTGGTTGTCCATGCCGAGCGGCCCCATCAACTGGTTGTCGAAGAAGGGATCGACGAGCTGCGAGAGCGGCCAACCGCTCTGCGGCCCGACGAAGATCTGCGAGCCCGCGCCGACCGCGACGTCGACGTCCGTGGGCAACTCGACGACCGTCGCGGGTCCCGGATTGCCCGGAAGCCACGCGCTGGCCGGGTGCGCCGCGCCGCTGCCCTTCTTGGTGCCGGCGGCGGCGAGCGTCAGCCCGCTGTCGTCGACCGCGCTGACCATGCCGGACAGATTGCTCGTCTGGAGGAAGCCGCAGCGCGGCGTGCCCGTCCAGGCGTTCGGTCCGTCGCTCGCGAAGCCTTCGACGCCGACGCCGAGCACTTCGCCGGGTTGGAGTCGCTCCGCGGCGCCGGAGAGGTCGTGCACTTCGCCGAGGCCGGTGAACAGCAGGCATGCGTCGAAGTCCGCGGAGAACGTGTCGCCGGGGTTGGTCGGGACCGCCTGCCCCGTCGAGGCTTCGGTGACGCGTTGGATCGTCAGCGTGACGACGGGGGAGCCGCCGCCGGTGTCGACGCTCTCGACGATGCCGTTGACGAGGTCGATGCCCGCGGTGTCGAACGCCGTGCGGACGAAGTGCGGGTGATAACGCACCGACTTCTGGTCCGGGTCGGCGCACCCTGGATCGATGCCGAGCATGCCCTCCATCGACAACTCGTCTCCGACGGCGACGTTCGCGAACAGGATCGACGGACCGACACCCGCCTTGCTCGAGTCGAAGCCGGCGACGAAGCTGGTGCAGTCGGTCGGCTCGACCACGTAGCTCGCGCCCTTGCCGTCGTCGACCGCGAGCAACCCCGCGGTCGCGTCGACCTCGGTGACCGTGCCGGTCAGCGCCATCGGCGTGCGCGTCGAGAGGAAGATCCGCGGCCCGACGGTGATCGAGCCGGCGACCTCGCCGTCGCTCACCGAGTTGGCGACGTCGATGTGCAGGAAGAGGTACGGCTGGTTGTCGGCGGCAGGTTCGGCGACGGAGAACGAGTTCAGCGCGCCGAGCGGGAACGTCGTCGCGACCTCGACGTAGAGCGAGCCCGTTGGGTCGAACAGCGGATACACCGGCACGTCGGCGTTGGTGAGGTCCTTGGCGGTGATCGTGAGCTGGAAGCTGAGCGTGTCGTAGTCGCCGGCGGCGAGCTCGCGCGACGCGATCGGCGCGGCGGTGCCCTCGTAGCTCAGCGCATCGATCGTCACCGGCGCGTCGACGCCGTCCTCGATCAGGTACGTGACGCCGCCGGGGCCGAGCAACGCGAGCTCGTGGAAGGTGATCGCGAGTTCGCTGAGCTGGTCGGCGCTGACGTCGCCCATCGCGACGGTCGCCGCGGGCCGACTCCAGTTGCCGGAAGTGCCGCCGGTGCCGGAGTCGCTGCCTCCGCCTCCGCAGGCGGCCGCAGCGAGCGCGAGGAGCCAGGGAAATGCGATGCGGCGAGGAGTGAGGTGGGACATGCGCAGCGGGGTCCTTTGGGGGGGAGGAGCGGGTCGAGTTCGCCCGATCGTCCGGATCCGCGAGCTCCTTGAGCGCCGCACCGGTCGGGCGCGCGACCGGGACCCTCGGCTTCGCTCGCCGCGCGAACCCTCGCGCGCTCGGTCGGTCGCCGGAAGGAAGTTCCTACGACGTCCGGGCTGCGTCCGGCCCGCCGACGGCACTTTCTCCGCGACCGCGGTTGTGGAAGCGACGTCGTCGGCCGAACTATAGTGACGAAGCTCGCACTGCCCGCATCGGGCGTGCGATGCTCGATCGCATGACCCACGCCAACGAAACTCCGCGCGCGGAACAGGAGCTCGAAGAAGAGCTCGCGCTCGCCTTCACGCCGCTGCACAAGCGCTGCCTCGGCGTCGCGGTCGGCGTCACGCTCGCGTTGGTCGTCGCGCTCGCGACGGTCGTGCACCTGCTGCGCTCGCCGGACGAGCCCTTCCCCCTAGTGCTGCTCGCGCAGTACATGCCCGGGTACTCGGTCAGCCCGCTCGGTGCGCTGATCGGCGCGGGCTGGGGCTTCTTCTCGGGCTTCGTGATCGGTTGGTTCTTCGCGTTCGCGCGCAACGTCGTGCTCGCGATCGCGAAGGTCGTGCTGCAGGCCAAGGCGGAGCTCGCCGAGAGCCGCGGCTTCCTGGATCACATCTGACATGGCCGAACAAGACGTCGTGCACGGCACTCTCTCGCGCATCAATGCGCGCGCTTGGGGCATCGCGACCGGGCTGATCCTCGGCGGCGGTCTCTGCCTCGCGACGATCATCCTGGTCGTTCGCGGCGGGCCCGACATGGGGCAACACCTCGGCCGGTTGACCAACGTGCTGCCCGGCTACAGCGTCAGCTGGCTCGGCGCTTTCGTCGGCCTGGTGTACGGCTTCGTCGTCGGGTACGGCCTCGGTCGACTGATCGGCCCGCGCAGTCCGCTCTCGAGCACGCGCGCACCCTCCGGCACGACCCACGTGCGGCTGAACGGCAAGGCGTGGGGACTGACGCTCGGAGCGGCGAGCGGGCTCGTGCTCTTCGCCGTCACCAATCTGCTCGACGTCAAGGGCGGCGAGCACCCCGGCGCGTTCCTCTCGAACCTGCACGTCTACCTGCCGGGCTTCCGCGTCGACTTCGTCGGCAGCTTGATCGGCTTCGCGTACCTGCTGGTGCTCGGTTTCCTCGCCGGCGAGCTCGTCGCGGCGATCTACAACCGCGCGGTCGAGCGCGCCGAAGGCTGACGCGCGCGCGATGGCTGAGGCCGAGCTCGAGCGGCCCGGCGCCGACCACGCTCCCGAGCGCAAGGTCGCGCGCAACTTCCTCGCGCTCGCCGGCGGCGACGCGGTCGCGCGCATCGTCGCGTTCCTTGCCGGCGCGTACGTCGCGCGCGAGTTCGGACCGGGCGCTTTCGGCGCGATGCTCTTCGCGTCCGCGGTGCTGCTCTACTTCCAGAACCTCTCCGAGTGCGGCATCGACCTGCTCGGCGTGCGGCACATCTCCGAGAACGTGTCGCGGATCGAGAGCGTCGCCCCCGCGATCCTCGGCGCGCGCGTGGTCGTGTCGTGCGTGCTCGCGGCGTTGGTCTTCGGGCTCGGACTCGGGCTCGCGGCGCTCGGCGCGTTGCCGGCGGTCGACGGTTGGGTGCTTTCGTTCTACGGCCTGACGCTGATCGCGATCGGGCCGAACACGAAGTGGATCCACCTCGGGCTGCAGGATTCGCGGCCGGTCGCGGTCGCGCGGACGCTCGGCGAGAGCTTGTACCTCGTCCTGGTGCTCTCGTTCGTCCGCCAGGCGTCCGAGTTGCCGCGCGTGCCGCTCTTCCAGCTCTGCGGCGACGCGTTGATCGCGACGACGCTGTTCGTCTGGCTGCGCGCGAAGGGCTTCCGGATCCGGCTCGCGTTCGATTGGCAGCTCGTCAAGCCGATCTTCGCGCGCTCGTGGCCGCTGGTCGCGAACGTGCTGCTCGGGCTGACGATCTACAACTCCGATCTGATCTTCCTGCGCTTCCTGCGCGATCGCGAGACCAGCGGCAAGTACGCGGCGGCGTACCAACTGATCAGCTTCCTGATCAACCTCGCCGCGGCGTACTCGCTCTCGTTCCTGGCGGGCCTCTCGCGCGTGCAGCACGAGCGCGAGCGCCGCGATTCGCTCTACCACACCGCGGCGGCGACGATGTTCGCGCTCGCGATCCCGATCGCGGTCGGGGCGAGCATGCTCTCGAGCGGCATCATCGAGCTCGTCTACAAGTCCGAGTTCGACGAATCGGCCGGCATCCTCGCGATCCTGGTCTGGACGATGCCGTTCACGGTGTCGAAGGAAGTCGATCTGATCGCGCTGGTCGCCGGCGGACGCGAGAAAACCGTGATGCACATGACCGCGTGGGCGGTCGGCTTCAATTTCCTGCTCAACCTCGCGCTGATCCCGCCGTTCGGGATGTGGGGCGCGGCGTACGCGACGCTCGCGACCGAAGCGATCCGCGCCGGGATCGCCGCGTGGTGCGCGCGCAAGCTCGAGTATCCGCTGACCGGCCTCGCGCGGTTCTGGAAGAGCGCGGTCGCGGCGGGTGCGATGGCGCTCGTACTGCGCTTCCTGCCCGAGCTGCACGTGCTCGTCGCGATCGGTGCCGGCGCGGCGACGTACGGGCTCGTGCTCGCGGCGCTCGGCGGCATCCGCCTGCAACGAGGCGCGCTGCCGTCGCTACGGGTCTGATGGCGCGAACACGTAGAGCCAGACGCGATCGTGCAGGCGCTGCTCGCGCACGATCTTGCGTCCCTCGGTGATCGTCTTCCACTTCGGGTGGTCGAGCGCGAGCGCGCGTCGGATCACGATCACCGGTCGTTGGAAGTCTCCGCTCGTCGGCGTCGGGACTTCCTCGGGCTCGACCGCGCCGAGATCGGCCCCGTAGGCGAGGAACGGGAGCTTGTGGTCGAACACGCCGCTCGGTTGCGCGAGCACCGACGTGTAGACCGGCGGGTGCTCTGGGAACGCCGCCGACAGGCTCCGCCCCCACTCGCGCGCGACCGCGACCGCATCGCGGTACGGCTCGCGCGACTCGCCGCCGGCGAGCGCGATGCTCATCACCAGTGTCGTCGCGCCGAGCGCGTAGCCGAGCGCGCGCCGCACGCCGTCGCCGCGCACGCTCGCGAGCCATGCCGCGAGCGCGAACGGTATGACCCACGACATGCCGATGTAGTACTGGAGCGGCACGCGATCCCAACTCCGGATCGAGAGCGCGGTGATGATCGCGAACTGAACCGCGCCGTAGATCAGCGCCGCGGTGAGCAACGGGTCCTTGCGCGGCTCGGTGCGCTCACGTCGCGCGCGCCACGCGAACCAGGCGAGCGCGCCGCACACGAGCACGAAACACGCGAAGCCGAGCATCGCGAGCCAAGACCACGGCGACCCGAGCGAGCCCATGTACGGCTCGACGAGCCGGATCGGCAAGTCACGCACCTCGCGCACGAGCTGCGGCCGCAACCGCGACTCGCCGACCTGCTCGACGAACGTCTCGCGCTGCTTGGTCGAGAACTCGTGGAACCAGAGGAACCAAGGCAGGACCGGCGCGACCGCCGCGGCGCCGATGCCGATCAACACCGGCAGGCCGAGGCGCTTCGGACCGCGCACGAAGAGACGCGCTGCGCCGATGCCGACCACGGCGAACGCCATGATCACGTGCGTGAACATGCCGAGCACGACGCTGGCGAAGAAGACGAAGCCACGCAGCTTCTTCGAACGACGCTCGCTGAACGCCGCCCACGCCGCGACCGCGGTGAAGAGCTCGAGCCACGCGTAGGGTCGCAGCTCGGCGCCGTAGTGCACCTGGTACGGCAGCAGCGCATAGAGCCACGCGACCGCGATCGCCGCGCGCTCGCCGCCCCGCGACTCGCGCGCGAGCGCGATCAACGGCACCAGCGCGGCAAGCGTCGACACGATCGGGATCCATCGCAGCCACGCGCCGGTCGAGAAGTCGCCGAAGAAGTGGCAGAAGACGTAGAAGCCCGGGACGTGGAAGTCGTTGCGGACCGACTGGAGCACGCCGTCGACGGTCGGACGGCTCGCGTGGAAGAGCGTGTGCAGCTCGTCGAGCCAGAGGCTCGACTCCCAGGCCTCCCACACGCGCAGCGCGAGGCCGACGATCACCGGGAGCACCGCGAGCACGAGCCAGTGCGCGCTCGAGCTCTTCGCGGCGTCCTCTGAGTCGTCTTTCATCACGGGGCGAGGCTCCATCGCCTCGAAGTTCTTTCCTTCTTTAGCGATCCGGCGCGGTGCGGCAAAGCGCGCTCACTTGATTCGCCGGGACGAGCCGACAAGATCGCGCTCCGGCCATGAGCTCCCAGGTCCCCAACGGCTCGCAGCGAGTCTCCGTCGCCGTCGTCGGCATCTGCAGCGCGAAGCACATCGAACGTTGCCTGCGCTCGCTCGAGCTGCAGCAAGGCGCGCCGGCGTTCGACGTCGTCGTCGCGTACGATCCGCACCTCCAAGGCGTCGACGAGGTCGCGAAACGGTTCCCGACGGTCCGCTTCGTCTCCAACGCCGGCCAGCGCAATCCGCTGGAGCTCGCGTCGCGCGCGCTGAAGGAGGCGACCGGCGACGTGCTCTGCCTGACCGAGGACCACTGCGTCGCGCGGCCGGATTGGGTCAAGACACTGGTCAAGGCGCACGAGACGCCGGGCCGCAGCGTGATCGGCGGCGTCGTCGAGATCGCCGACGGCGCGAGCGCGACCGACTGGGCCTTCTACTTCGTCGATTTCTTCCGCTACGCGCGTCCGGCGCCGCGCGGAGGCTCGCCGACGCTGACGGTCTGCAACGTGTCGTACAAGCGCGAGCAGCTCGCCGCGATCCGCGACGTGTGGGAGGTGTACTTCCACGAGACGGCGATCAACGACGCGCTGCGGCAACGCTTCGGAGAGCTCGTGCTCGAGCCCGATGCGGAAGTGACGATGGGCCGCCACGTCGAGTTCGGCCACGCGATCTACGAGCGCTACGCGTTCGGCCGGCTGTTCGGGTGCACGCGGTTGCTCTTCGTGCCGGAGAAGCGGCTCTTCTACTGTCTCTTCGCTCCCGCGTTGCCGGTGATGCTCCTGGGTCGGATGGCGCAGAAGGCGTTCCGCTCGCCGCGCTTGACGCGCGCCTTCCTGCGCTCGCTCTTCCCGCTGACGACGATGGTGCTGTGGTGGTCATGGGGCGAGTGGCTCGGCTACGTCACGAAAAAGCACCCGAAGTCGCTGATCGTCGCGCCCGAGATCCGCGCGGCGCAGCGCGCGAGCTCGTGATTCAGGGGATGTAGAAGCCGGCGCGGTGTAGCAGGATGCGCCGGTCCGGTTCGGCCGAGACGTACGCGGCGAGGAAGACGCTCGACGTGCCGCAAGCTCTCGGGAAGCCGACTTCTCGTTCACCGCTGGTCGGCGCGAGTAGTCCGCGCGCACTGGGGAAACGACCCGTCTCGCCGAGCGAGCACGGGTCGAGCCGGGCGTACCACCAGGTGGATCTCTCGTCGTCGCGTCCGAGCCAGAGCGCGTAGAAGTGCGACGGCCGCGAGTGCGTCAGGTCGCATTCATCGAAGCAGACTTCAACCCGGCCGGACGCAGCGTCGTCGTCGAGCGTCTCGGAAGTCGGGAAGCTGCGCCCGCCATCGCACGACTTCGCGACGCGCACCTTTCCGCCACCGGAGAGATCCGGAGCGAACCACACGAGCGCCGCGTCGTGCCCGCGGGTCGCGATCGCCGGGCCGTTGACCGGACAGCCCTCGAACTCGAATCGGTCGAGACTGTCGAACACGGGCGTGCTGGCGTCGGCCGTGACGCGCAACACCTTGATGTCGCGCACCTCTTCTTCGCTGCGATCGCGATAGGCGACCAGCCACACGCCCGGCTCGACGGTCGCGACATCGGTCTGACAGCAGTCGCACACGCGTGGGTCGAGCAAGCGCTCGGGGCCGAGCGAACCGTCGATGCCGATCGTGCGCATGCGCAACGTCATCGCGCCGGTCGTTCCGTGCTCGCCCTCGCCCATTTCGCGGCCGTCGAGCCACACGGCGACCGCGGTGTCGTCGTCCTCGCGCGCGAGCGAGACGAAGCCGTGCTCGCCCGGCCCGACGTGGTCGTGGAGCCACCGAGGCTCGCTCCATCTGCTTCCGCCATCCGTCGAGCAGACGAAACGCACGCCGTAGTCGTACTTGCCGTCGCCGAGCCGCTCGAGATACGTGACGATCGCGTTGGCGTCGGAGAGCGCGAGCACGTGCGGAAAATCGGCCCAGTTCGAGAAGATCCGATCGCTTTCGACGAGCGTCGTGCCCATGAACTGCGTCGGTTCGAGTGACGATCCAACTGCGTGCCGGCCGATTCGCAACGTGACACGTTCGGACGCCGGATCTCGCTCGAGCCACGTGAGGATCGCGCTTCCCGAGGGCGTCACCGTGAGGTCCACGCCGCCACAACCGTTGCTCTCGGAACGCGCCTCGATGCTGTCATCTGCGCTCTCGAACCAAGTTTCGCCGCCATTGCCGCCGTTCAGCACGGCTCGGCACATGAACAGGCAAACGGCAGCAATCGCCGCGACGAGTCCGAGTCCGATCCATCGATTGCCCGAACCGCCGTTCACACCAGCGATCGTACGCTCGCAACCGCCGCCAGCGAAGCCGCGATACGATCGGCCCTCATGTCGCCGTTCCCCGCGCGTCTCCGCTGGTTGCGTCGTGCGCTCGTCGCGCTCGGCGCCTGCGTCGTCGCGTTGCTCCTGCTCGAGCTCGGCCTGCGCACCGTCGGCTATCCGTTCCCGCAGCCGCGCACGTACCCAGGCGAGCACGAGTCGCGGCCCAGCGGGCACTTCGGCGCCGATCCCGCGCTCGGTTGGCGGATGTTGCGCGGTGCGCGGTTGATGTACGAGACCGAAGGCCGCGAGCACGTCTATCTCTCCAACGAGCGCGGCTTCCGCATCGGCGAGACGCCGTCGACCGGGACGCGCACGCTCGCCGTGCTCGGCGATTCGTTCGCGTGGGGTGCCGGCGTCTCGTTCGACGAGACGTTCGCCGCGCGCACCGCGGCCGCGCTCGGCTGGCGAGTCGAGAACTTCGGCATGCCGGGTTACGGCATCGACCAGATCGCGGAGACGCTGCGGCGCTGCGTGTTGAAGGACGAGCCCGAGCTCGTGCTCGTCGCCATCTACGCGTGGGATTTCCAACGCTCGCTCGACGCGTACCGCGAGATCGAAGGCTGGTCGAAGCCCGCGTACCGGCTGGTCGACGGCGAGCTGGTCGAGCGCACGCTCGCCGACACGCCGACCGGTCCGCTGCGTTGGCTCGACCGGCATTCGTACGCGTTCACGGCGTCGAAGCTCGCTTCATGGAAGCTCGCGATGCGGTGGCCGCACGGCGAATGGTGGACGCTCAACCGCGCGTTCGTCGAGCGCATGATCGACGATTGCAAGGCGGCGAACGTGGAGCTCGCCTTCGTGCACGTGCCGACGATGTCGTGGAACGCGTTCCCGGCGTTCGGCGAGCTCTGCGCGGAACGCGGCGTTCCGTGGCTCGACGTCGCTGCCGAGGTCGACGAGCCGCCCGCGGGCCTCTACTACGCGTCCGACAAGCACCTGAACGCCGTCGGCCACGCGTGGCTCGCCGAGAAGATCGTCGCGTGGCTGCGCGAGCGGCCGCTCGGCGACTAGCGACGCTTGCGCTTGGGCGCCGGAAGCCGCGCGCGATCGCGGAGCTCGCGCTTCGCGTCGTCGGGGAGCCGATCCCAGCGCACTCCGACCAACGTCGCTTCGAGAGCCCAGAGCAAGTTGAGCGTCGCGGGGAAGCCCGCCTCGCGCACGAGCGCGAACGTGCGGACCGAGCCGAGGCGTTGGAGATCGGCCAGCGTCTTCACACCGACGGCGACGAGCCAAGACGCGCTCTTCGGTCCGAGGTTCTCGAGCTTCGCGACCTGCGTCTCCGCGCGAGTCGCGGCGACCGCTCGGCGTGCCTTCGGCTTCTTCGCGCCGGCGCGCTTCGCGACCTCGACGGCTTTCGCGAGCCACGGAGCGAGCCGCGATGCGTCGGCGAGCACGCGCTCGGGCACCGCGTAGTACCCCATCGTCGTCGGCTTGTCGGGGAACGGCTGGAACGGCTCCATCCCCGCGCGCTCGAAGTCCGCGCGGTTCGTGTCGTCGACCTTGAAGTAGAGCCGACCGTCCGCGATCAGCGCGCAGAACACGCCGTCGACGTAGAGCCCGACGCCGCCGAACATGCGCTTCGCGTGCGTCGGCGCGACGCGGCTCAGTCGCTCGAGCACGTCCTCGGTGAAGTCGTCGAAAGCGCGGCGCGGCATGCGGCGCGTCCTATCGGCTCCGTCGCGCGCGCAACTCCGTCCGCGACGGCTCCGGCGTCGTCTCGGTACGCATCCGCGGGCTCACGCCTTCGGTTTGAAGTAGTTGGGCTCGTTGCCCGCGCGCCATTTGATGTTGCAGCCGAGGCTCGGACGCTGGACGGCGGCTTGGGGCTTCTTCGCGAGCACGGCGTCGACCGCCGCGCGCAAGTCGGCGCCGGTCACCGGCACGTCGTTGCCCGGACGGCTGGCGTCGAACTGGCCGCGGTAGACGAGCTTGTTGAACGCGTCGAACACGAAGAAGTCCGGCGTGCACGCCGCGGTGAACTTCTTCGCGACCTCCTGCGTCGCGTCGAACAGGTACGGGAACTTCCAACCGTTCGCGCGCGCTTCCTCCGCGATCTTCTCCGGCGCGTCGCCCGGGTGATGCTCCGGATCGTTGGCGCTGATCGCGACGATGCCGACTTCCTTGCGATCGTAGTCGCGTCCGAACGCGGTCAACCCGTCGCGCACGTGCTTCACGTACGGACAGTGATTGCAGAGGAACATCACGACGAGCACCTTCTGCTTCGCGAAGTCGGCGAGCTTGACCGTTCGCCCGCTGACGGAATCGACCAGCGCGAAATCAGGCGCGCGCGTGCCGAGCGGCAACATCGTCGAAGGGGTGAGGACCATGGCGTTCTCCGTCTTTCTTGGAGCTTCGGAGTCTAGCAGTCGGAGCACCGGTACGTCGGGTCCGTAGGAGTGACACAATGCAGCGCACGCCGGAGGAGTGACCCCATGGCCAGAACGAAACGATCGAAGCCCGTGCGCGTCGTCACCGGACAAGGCGACTTCACGCTCGACGAGCGCGAGATGAAGCGACGCTTCCTCGAGCGCTTCTACGATCCGGCGTTCGCGCCGACGTCGAAGGAGCTCGGACGGATCGCCGAGCTCGCGTGGCAGGCGTACGACGAGTACCGCAAGAGTCCGCGCGGGCGCCGGGCAGGCGCGGCGTTCGCGGATCCTGAGTTCGAGCTGCCGCTCGAATGGCTCGAGACGCGCAAGCAGATCCACGCGGCGGAGCGGCGCCGGAAGAGCAAGCGCTCACGCTCGCGCGTGCTCGTCGTCTGCGCTTCGCCTCGCAACGACCAGACGTGTCCCGGCGAGATGTCGAAGACGTTCCGCTTGGCATCGATCGCGCGCGACGCGCTGAAGCGCCGGCGGATCGAGGTCGACTTCCTCGACCTTTCCGCGCTCACCGCGGAGTACGGACGCTCGATCCTTCCGTGCAAGGCGTGCGTCTCGACCGCGCAACCGCTCTGCCACTGGCCGTGCTCGTGCTATCCGAACCACGCGCTCGGCCAGACCAACGATTGGATGAACGAGCTCTATCCACGTTGGGTCGCCGCGCATGGCGTGCTGATCGTGACGCCGGTGAATTGGTATCAGGCGCCGAGCGTTCTCAAGCTGATGATGGATCTCCTGGTGTGCGCCGACGGCGGCAATCCGGATCCGACCGCGACCGGTGGCAAGGATCCCGAGCGCGCGAAGGAGCTCGAGCTCGCCGGTTGGAGCTACCCGAAGCACCTCGCCGGCCGCGCGTTCTCCGTCGTCGTCCACGGCGACGCGGCGGGCGTCGAGACGTTGCGGCGGATCCTGGTCGATTGGTTGACGGATCTCGAGCTCGTCCCCGCCGGCCCGCATGCCGGGCTCGGGCGTTACCTCGGCTACTACGAGCCGTATGCGACGAGCCACGACGATCTCGATCGTGACGTCGCGCTCCAGTCCGAGGTTAAGAACGCGGCACTCGCGCTCGCCGAGACCGTGAAGCAGCTTCGCAGCAGCCGCTATCGCCGACCGGACGAAGGCCTCGACGATCCGCGGAAGAAATAGCGTCTCGCCGTGCCCGACCGTGCGTCGTACGATCGGACACACTTCGTGCCATGGCTGTGCTCCTCTCCAGCGACCTCGACGACCCCAACGCGTACCCCTACTTCTTGTGGGACGATCCGATGACGAACTCGGAGCTGCGCGAACGTCTGGCGACTGCGTCGCCGCCGGAGCACACGCGCCTGCTCGGCAAGATCCTCCGCGAGGCGCGCGACACCGAAGTTTGGCGCTACATCACTCCCGAGGAGTTCGCTCGCCGGTGGGACGAACTTGCGCCGCACCTCGGACGACGCCGACCGTTCTGGGAGTGGCTGTTCACGAGCTGGGTGAGCCAAGGGCTCCTCCAAGTCGCGCGCATGCCGACCGCGTGGTCGCGCGGGCTAGAACAGGCGTGGAGGCACGACACTGAACGCGAGACTCGTTGCACCATGGGATTGGAGTAGCCGAACGTGTCGTACGCGACTGAACGCGCCGCGCGATCGGTCGCTGCAGCGGATGCACTCAACTCGTGCGGGTGATGCCCGAGTCGCGCAGCTGTTGGTCGAGGGCCTCCAACGGACGCACCTCGTTTCCCCGGCCTAGTTTCTCCATCCACTTCGCGTGCGCTGCGGACACCGGTGACAATCGTGCAACGGGGCGTCCCGCCAACGAAGACGCCTTCAAGCGACCTGCAAGACCCACGCGCCCGAGATAGGAGCGAAGCGCTTCCTCCTCGAAAGGAGGCATGTCCGGATGCGTCACGATGCGCTCGACGAGATGCTCTACGTCGACCGCTACGTGCATTCCGATCTTTGGGTTCCTCCCCGTTCTCCAACTTCGAAGGCTGGGATCACTCCACGGCACTTCGATTGGCGGACCCGTTCGTTGCATGACACTCACGCTGTCGACTTGCGGCCCAATCCAGCGGACCAGTCGGACTTCGTGCTCGTCACGAAACTCTCGTCGCTTCCGAAACACTGTTTCGAAGCGGTTGAACTCTGATCGGAGTTCAGTCGCGAAGTCCACGTACTTCACGAACGCGATGAGGTCGCAGTCGGGGGTGGCGGCGACAAGGCGCCTGTAGGAGGTTTGGATGGCGACCGAGTTGCCGAGCGCGCCGTACTCGGCCCACAGCAGCCTGGATTCGCACTCCTGCTGGCACCAGCAGCTCACCAGACACATTCCGCCGGGATCGGAGTGCTCGACGTATCCCACAACGTCGCCCCGCGCCGCCCCAGCACGGATCCGTTCCGCGTCTAGAGCAATCTCCGCGTGAGTGGCGCTGTCTTCGTAGGGGTCGGAGAAGTTTTGCGTCGCCGAATAGAACAGCTCGGAGGTCTCGACGAGAGACAGGAGCTTGGCGACGGTCATGTAGCGCCACACGACCGTACTGTCCGGTCGCTCAGGCTGCAGCCCGTGCGGATGCGTCGTGTCAGCCATCGCCCTAGGTGGCGCTTTGTCGCGTTCGATATGCGTCCAAGGACGGTTTGACCGCGCGCGCGAAGTGCAGCGGGCGGCGCAGGTTGTCCGGGCCGGGGCCCGGGCGCGCGAGCGCGAGCCACTCGCGATAGACCTCCATCGACTTCTTGGTGTCGACCTGCACGTCGCCGTAGCGGTCGCCTTCGTGCGCGCGCTCGACCTTCACGCGTTGGTGCCAGCAGTGCATCCCGCTGACCGGATCCGGTTGAACCGGGAACGTCAGGTTCTGGTGCACGCCGCCGTCGGTCCACCACACGCGCTTCGAGTCGCGGTCCTTCGAGGCGAACGGCTTGATGTCCTCGATGCGCCGGAAGCGGAACGTGCCCGGCGAGAGCTCCTCACGCGCGACCTTGAACGTCGCCCACTCCGAGCCCTGTCCGTCGAACAGCCGCCAACGGCCCAAGTGGTGCGAGCATGCGACCACGCCGGGGCGCATGCCCTCGGTCACCCAAACCTTGTTGACGAAGTGACCGATCCGGGTCGTCACGCGCACGAGATCGAGCGTCTCGACACCGATCCGCGCCGCGTCCTCGGGGTGGATCCACACCGGGTTGGTGTTCGAGAGCTCGTACAGCCACTTCGCGTTCGCGGAGCGCGTGTGGATCAGCGTCGGCAAGCGGAACGTCGGCACGAGCGCGTACTCGCCCTTCGCGATGTCGAGGTGCTTGCGATGCACGTGGCTCTCGATGTACGCAGGCAACGCGTACTCGGGCCAACCCCACTCGACCATCGTCTGCGACCAGAGCTCGCAACGCTTCGAGAGCGTGTTGAAGCCGACGCGCGGCGCGCCGTCGGCGACGATGCCGATCGGCTTGCCGGCCTTCTTCACGGTGCCGGTCGCGTCGGTCTCGGCGCCGGCGAGCTCCACTTCGGGCACCTTCTTCAAGTGGCCGTCCCACGTCCCCGATTCGACGAGGAACGCGCCGTGACGCCGCATGTACTCGAGCGGCGTCATCCCCTTCTTCTTCGCCTCCGCCGGCAGCCCGGGTACGGAGTTCTCGAAGATCCACTGGTAGTACTCGTCGACGGTGACTTGCTTGCCGGGACGATAGGGCGATTCGTAGTACTTGCGGATCCCGAGCGAGCCGTCGGGATCGATGCGCCAAGAGAGCGAAATCCAGAACTCGTCCTCTTCCCACACTTCGCCTGGATTCGATTGGTGCGTCCACTCGATCTTCTCGCCGAGCCGCTCGCGCATCACGCGCACCACTGGTTGGCGGAACGAGATCCAGCGCGCCGCGTGCGTCTCCTGCGACATCAGGTCGTGGCGCTCGGGCCCCATGCCGACCGGAAGCACGTAATCAGCGTATTGCGCGGTCTCGCTCCAATTGGGCGTCAGGGCGGCGTGCAATTCGACCTTCTTCTCGTCGCGCAGCACTTGCTCCCACATCATCCCATCCGGGTTGGTCCAAACGGGGTTGTAGACGCGCGTGAAATACGCGGCGAGCTTGCCGCGGCCTTCGGCGAGGAAGTGCGGCAACAGGAACGAGAGCTCGTGGTGCGAGAGCGGCCACTCCTTCGGATAGAGCAGTTCGCTCCAGACGTCCTGCGGCGGCGGCTTCAGGAACGGCGGCGGCACGAATTTGTCGGCCGTGTTGAGGTTGGTGCCGCCTTTCGCGGACACCGAACCGACGAGCACGCAGAGGAACTGCAGACAGCGCGCGACCTGCCAGCCGCCGCGATTGCCGGATGCCGCGTTGCGCCAGACGTGCGAAGCGAAGGCGCTCTTCGCCGCTCCGATCGCGCGCGCGACCTCGATCAGCGTCTTCGCGGGCACGCCGCATTCCTTCTCCGCGGCTTCCGGCGTCGCGTACGCGTAGTGCTCGCGCAGCTCGCGGATGAAGTTCTCGAACGTGACGGCGACGCCGGGCGCCTTGTGCGTCAGGAAGTCGCGCCAATTGACCCAGGTCTCGAGGAAGGCCCGATCGAAGAGCTCTTCCTTCAAGATCACCTGCGCCATCGCGAGCAACATCAGCGCCTCGGTCCCCGGGTACGGCGCGAGCCACCAATCCGCCATCGACGCGGTGTTCGAGAGCCGCACGTCGACGACGGCGAGCTTCGCACCCTTCATCTTCGCGTCGATGATGCGCTGGGCGTGCGGATTGAAGTAGTGACCGGTCTCGAGGTGCGAAGAGAGCAACAGCATCATCTTCGAGTTCTCGTGGTCCGGCGAAGGCCGGTCCGCGCCGGTCCAGAGCGCGTAACCGAGCCGCGCCGCGCCCGAGCACACGTTGGTGTGCGAGTTGTGGCCGTCGACGCCCCAGCTCTGCAGCACGCGATCCATGTAGCCGTCGTGGCCGGGTCGACCGACGTGGTACATCACCTCGGTTTTGCGACCCTCGACGATCGCCTTGCGGATCTGCTTCGCGAACGTGTCGAGGACCTCGTCCCACGTCGTGCGCTCGAACTTGCCCGAACCGCGCGGTCCGACGCGCTTCAGCGGGTAGAGGATGCGCTGCGGATCGTCGATCTGGTTCTTGGTCGCCGGACCCTTCGCGCAGTTGCGGCCGCGCGAGCCGGGGTGGAACGGGTTGCCTTCGAGCTTGCGGATCTCGCGCGTGTCCTTGTCGACGTACGCGACCAGCCCACACGCCGCTTCGCAGTTGAAGCACGTCGTCGGCACGAGCATGTAGCGCTTCTCGACGCGCTTCGGCCAGCTCGTGGACTCGTACTCGACCCAGTCGTCCCACTTCTCCATCGGAGGGAACGACTCGAGCGGCGTGACGGACATCTCGTGGGGATCGTGGCTCGGCATGTTTCGGAGCGCGCGAGTTTCGCGCGCGAGCGAAGAGCGTAACCGCGGCGCCGGGCCGACTCAGCTCCGCGCGGCCTTTTCGCGCGGTCGGCGCGCGAACCAGCTCGCTGCCGTGCGCGAGCGCCACCAGAACGCGGCCATGCACGCGTGCACCGACACCTTGCCGAGGCCGACCACGAGCTCGGCGAGCGTGGAGTGCGCGTCCGGGCGACTCGACGCGACCACGAACGCGATCGCCGCACCGACCGCGAACGCCGTGTGCAGACCGCGCAACGCCGCCAGCGTGCCCGTGATCCTCAACAGGATCCCGGCGCCGAGCGCGACATCCAGCGCCGCCGCGCCGAAGAGCGCCCACGGCGGGAAGCCCGCGAGCGTCGAGTCTCCGTCCGCTCCCCCGCGCACGCGCAGGCAGGCGAGGATCAGGAACGCGAGGCCCGCGACCGAGTAGAGGCTCGCGAGCCAAACGATCGCGCGCGGACGCTCGACGCGCATCTACACGGGCCTCCACGCGTGACGGGCGAGGTCGACGCGACCGCTCGCGAGTAAATGCACGCCTTCGCGCGCGAGCCGACGGCGTTGTTCGCGTGCGGAGGCGCCGACGACGCTGATGCGACCGTTCGCGGCGAGCACGCGATGCCACGGCAACGCGCTCGCGCTCGGCAGCGACGAGAGCACTCGCCCGACCAGCCGCGCGCGCCCCGGAGCGCCAGCCTCGGCCGCGACCTGCCCGTAGCTCGCGACCGCGCCGCGCGGGATCGAATCGACGGTCGCGAGGATGCGCTGACGCATGACATCGCCGAGAGAATCGACACCCTTGCGCGCCCTCGCGCTGCGATCGGATCTTCGCACGCCGTGAAGTTAGCAAGCGGCGCGGCGTGCGGGGCGCGAGCTCGCGGACCCTGGTGTAGTCTGGCGCGCTCCATGGGACGCCAGTGGCCCGGCTCGGGCCGCGCGCTGCGCGGCAAGCTCCTCGCGATGCTCGTATGGCTCGCGCTCGCCGGCGCGGGCGGCGCGCAGAGCTACACGCTGCGCACGTTCACCGAATACGACGGCCTCGCGAACTCGTCGGTGCTCGACATCGCGCAGGAACCGAACGGCGTGCTCTGGATCCAGACGCGCGGAGGGCTGGCTCGCTTCGACGGGCGCACGTGGACGCGCTTCACCGTGCCGTTCGACAACGCCGCGCTCTTGCACCTCGTGCTCGACCGCCGCGGCATCCCGTGGTGCATCGGGCCGCGGGGAGCGATCTACACGCTCGAGGACGGCGAGTGGGTCTCGCACGGCGGAGAGGATTCGTTCGCCTCGGACAGCCGCTTCAGCGTCGCGATCAACGACTCCGGCGAACGGCCCTTGCTCGCGGCGATCACCGCTCCGGGCGGCGCGCGGCTCTCGCGCGGCGAGACGTGGACGAGCATCGGCGGCGGTGACCGGAACGCGAACGTCTCCGCGTCCGCGGTCGTCGCGTGGCGCGACGGTTTCCTATTCGGAACTCCGAGCGGCTTGGTCGGCGTCGACGCCGAGGGTCGGCGATCCGAGATCGACCACGTGCTCGGAGTGCCGGACGGGCGCGTGCTCGGCCTCGCTTGGGAGCCCGGATCCGACCGCGCCGCGGCGCCGGAGCTCGTCGACGGACTCTGGCTCGTCAGCGATCGCTGGATCGGCGTGGTCGAGCGCGGGCGCTTCGCGCGCCGCGTCGAGCTCGCCGAACCCGTGCCGACCTCGCCCGCGGGCTTCCTGCGCACCGCGGCCTCGCCGCGTCTCGGGGTGTTCTACGGCAACGAGGTCTTCGGCCGGCACCTCGCCCCCGGCGCGGCGCAGCCGGTCGAGTTCGACATGCATCGCGGGTTGCCGAGCGACGGACTCCAAGCGCTGACGATCGACCGCGAGCACAACCTCTGGATCGGCCAGCGCGCGGGCATCACGCGGCTGTCGAGCCTGCGCTTCCAGCACTTCGATCACGCGCTCGGGCTCGCCGAGGACGAGGTCGCGTCGGTGCTCGAGCTCGCCGACGGCCGCGTCGTGCTCGGGCACGGCCGCGCGTTGTCGACGCTCGACGGCGAACGGATCACGACCCGCGAGCTGCCGCCCGAAGCGCTCGTCGACGACGCGTTCCCTCGGGTGATCAGCCTGCGCGGCGACGGCGGCGACGGCTACTTCGCCGCGCTGTGGACCAACGGCTTGCTCCACGTCGACGCGCGCGGTGTCGAGACGGTGGTCGACGGGCGCGCGTTCGATCTCGACCACGTCGCGGACGTCGACGCGAACGATCCCGACCGTCTGTGGATCGGCGGGAACTGCGGCGCGCTCGCGGTCGAACGCGGAACGCTACGCGAGATCCCCGGCACGCGCCTCGGGATCGACCTCGTCCGCCGCTTCGAGCGCGGCCTCGACGGCACGCTCTACGGCGCGACCGCGTGGAAAGGCGTGGTCGAATGGCGCGACGGCTGGTGGCAAGCGCACCGAGCTCCCGAATACGGACCGCTCGACGACACGTGGTGCGTCCGCGCGAGCCGCGACGGGCGTGTGTGGGTCGGAACGCGCGCTGGGCTCGCATTGCTGACGCCCGACGGCATCACGCCGGGGCCCGTCGAGCTCGGCGCGAGCATCGGACCGGTCTATGCGATCACGGAGTCGCCGAGCGGCTCGCTGTGCATCGGCACGTCGGACGGCATCCTCGAATGGGACGGCGTTTCGGTGCGCCGCACGAGCATCGAGCACGGGCTCGTCGGTCGCGAGGTCAACCGCGGCGCGCTGCGCGTCGACGCGAGCGGAAGACTCTGGATCGGCACCGATCGCGGCCTCTCGATCGGCGTCGCTGACACCGACGATCCGCCGCCGCCGGCGCCGCACGTCGAGCTCACCGATTTCGAGGTCGCGGGACGTCGGCTCGCCCCGGACGCCGCGTTCGAGTTCGATGCTTCGACGCACGCGCTCTTGGTCCGCGGCCGCGCCGTCTCCTTCGTCGACGAGCGCCAGGTCGGATACCGCTGGCGACTCGACGGCTTCGAGCCCAACTGGTCGACCTCGGTCGGCACCACCGCGTTCGAGATGCGGTACGCGAACCTCCCGCCGGGGCGGTACCGCTTCGAGCTCGCGGCGCGGGCGTTCGGCGGCGATTGGGGCGAGCCCGTCCGCTCGGCGGAGTTCGTCGTGCAGAAGCCGCTCTGGCGCCGCACGTGGTTCGTCGCGCTCGTGTCGTTCGCCGCGCTCGCCATCGGCTGGTTCGTGCAGCGCGCGGTCGCGCAGCGGCGCTACACGCGTCGCCTCGCCGCGGAGGTCGATGCGCGGACCCGCGAGCTCTCGCTCTCGCGCGCCGAGGTGCTGCGGGAGAAGGAGCGTCTGCGCGCGACGCTGGAGAGCATCCAGGACTGCGTCGTCGCGGTCGACGCCGAGCGACGCGTCGCGTGGCTGAACTCGGCGGCCGAGCGCGTGCTCGGCGCGCCGAGCGAAGACCTCGTCGGCCGACCGGTCGAGACCGTCGTCCGCATCGAGGGCGAGGACGGCTCGACGTTCGACGCCGCGCGGCTGTGCGAGCCGATCGCCATCGACGACGCCGAACGGGCTTCGGGGCTGCGTTTGCTCCCGCCGCGCGGCGAGCCGCGACCGATCGAGCTCGCGGTCGCGCCGCTCTCGCGCGACGGCGCGAGGACCGGCGGCGCGGTGATCGTCCTGCGCGACGTCAGCGAGCGCACGCGGCTCGAGCGCGAAGTCGCGCGCGCCGATCGGCTGCGTTCGCTCGGAATCCTCGCCGGCGGCATCGCGCACGACTTCAACAACGTCCTGACCGCCGTCGGCGGTCGGGTTTCCTTGATCACGCTCGCCGCGGGCGAATCGACCGATGTCGGCAAGCACGCGCGCGCCGCGGAGAAGTCGCTCGAACGAGCGCGCGACCTCGCGCACCAGTTGCTGACCTTCGCGCGCGGCGGTGAACCGGTGCGGGCGTCGCTCGCGATCGACGAGCTCGTCCGCGACGCCTACCAGCTCGCGTTCAGCGGCTCGCGCATCCGCGCCGTCGAGGAGTTCGCTCCGCAGCCCTGGCCGGTCGAGGTCGATCGCACGCAGGTGCAGCAGGTGTTCGAGAACCTGCTGATCAACGCTCGCCAGGCGATGCCCGCGGGCGGACGCGTCGTCGTGCGCGTCCAGAACGACCAGTCGGGCCGGCGCCAGCATCCCGCGCTCGCGGATGGACGCTACGTGCGCGTCGACGTCGAGGACGAGGGCGCCGGCATCGCGCCCGAGCACCTGCAGCACGTCTTCGATCCGTTCTTCACCACCAAGCCCGGCGGTTCGGGGCTCGGGCTCGCCACCGCGTACTCGGTCGTGCAGCGTCACGGCGGCGCGATCACCGTCCGTTCGCGGGTCGGCTCGGGCACGTGCTTCTCGGTCTACTTGCCGGCGTCGGAGCGTTCCGTCGAGCTCGCGCCCGCCGAGCGCCGCGACGTCACGCGCGTCCACGCCCGGGTGCTGGTCGTCGACGACGAGAGCGAAGTGCGCGCCGTGCTCGATGCGGTGCTCACGCACCTCGGTGCGCGCGTCGTCTGCACGGCGAGCGAGGACGAAGCGGTCGCGCGCTGGCTCGAAGCCAGCGCACGCGGCGAGCGCTTCGACGCCGCGTTCCTCGACCTGACGATGCCCGGCGGCGCGGGAGGCGTGTCGATCGCGCGGCGCGTGCTCGACGCCGATCCCGAAGCGCGCCTGATCGCGATGAGCGGCTACGCGAGCGACCCGGTGCTCGCCCATCCCGCGCGCTACGGCTTCCGTTCGACGCTCGCGAAGCCGTTCCGGATGCACGAGGTGACGCGAGCGCTGGAGCTCGCGCGCGACGGCTGCGTGCGCGAGCAACTCGCCGGACTCGACTGAACCGGTTGTCGATCCGAGCGCGAGCGCTTAGCTTGGCTCGCCATGAGCTACGGCACCGAGACGCCCGAGGGCGCGAAGAAGTTGGTCGACTCCGGTTGGACGTACATCGACGTCCGCAGCGTCGAGGAGTTCGAGGCCGGCCACCCGGTCGGCGCGTTCAACCTCCCGATCTTGCTGCGCGACGCGTCCGGCGGGATGGTGCCGAATCCGGCGTTCGCGAGCGCGCTGACCAAGTCGTTCCCGCGCGAGACCAAGCTGGTGTTCGGCTGTCGCTCGGGCCAACGCTCGGCGAAGGCCTGCGAGGTCGCGGAAGGTCTCGGCTATGGCGAGCTCGTCAACATGGCGGGCGGCTTCGTCGGCGCGACCGACATGTTCGGGCGCGTCAAGCAGGCCGGGTGGCAGTCGCTCGGCTTGCCGTGCGCGACCGCGGCGGTCGGCGGGCGCAGTTGGCGCGAGCTTTCCGCCGACTGATCACACGCGCGGAGCGCCGTTCAAGTAGACGCGCGGCGGCGCCGTGAGCGTGAAGCGCCGGATCAGGCGCTCGGCGAAGATCGCCATCAGCGGATCGCAGTGCGATTCCTCGCGCGCGATGCCGCGGATGTGGGCGAGCTCGTCCAGCGGCGCCTCGAGTCCGAGCAACGGCACACCGGTGCCCGCGGCGCAGATCGAGACGCACCAGCCGTGCTGCGGGCCGTGCGTGTGGTAGTTGAGGACCAGCTCGCGCCCTTCCTCGATCGCGCGGCGCACCGCGACGCCGTAGCGCGGATGCGCGTCGACCTTGTCGAGCACGCGCTCGAAGAACGCGCCGATCTGCGCTTCGATCTCGCGCGCCTCGGCGTTCTCGTCGGGTTCGGACATGCGATCGGCCTCGCTCAACGCCCGAACGCGGCGCGGCGCGCCTTCCACTCGGGGTTCTTCGGCTCGAGCTCGATGCAGCGCTCGACCAACTCGCGAGCGCGCTCGCGGTCTCCGTTCATCCAACGGCAACACGCGAGTGTGTCGAGGATCGCCGGCCGATCCGGTTCTGCGGCGGCGGCGAGCTCGGCGACCCCGAGCGCGAAGCGCTTCGCGTCGTCGTCGAGGAACTCGGCGGCCTCCCAGTGGCTCCACGCGATCTCGTTCGCGGCGTACGCGGCGCGCTCGGGATAGCGATGCGGCCACGCGCGTTCGCGGTACGTCGCGAGCTGCGCGAGCGTCGCGGCGCGGAGCTCGTCCTTGGCCGCCTTCCGCCGCCGAAGCTCCTCGACGTGCACGCCCTGCATCCGCGCGTGGGCGAACCAACCTTCGAAGAGCACCTGCGGCTCGGACTCGGCGGCGAGGAACGCTTCGAGCTCGCCGAGGTCGTAGCGGTGCGCGTGCTCGTCGTAGGTCGCGTAGGAGCGCGTCAGCAGCTCCTCGAGCTTCGCGAGCCGCATCGGCAGCGACTTCTGTTCACGATCGAGCTCGGCGATCGCGCGGAGCTGGTACTGCGCGCCCTTCGTGTCGCCGAGGTCGCGCAGCTTGCGCGCGAGCCTCCAACGCGCGTCGAGGTCCGCCGAGTTCGCGAGCACGCGTTTCTCGAGCGCCGCGAGCGTGTCGCGATCCGCACGGACGCGAGCGAGCTCGCGCCGGAACTCGTCGGGGCCGAGGTACCCGGTGACGACGTCGCGCACGTCGCCGTTGGGCGAGAGCCAGACCAGCGTCGGCAGTTTCTTGACCGCGAAGCGCGCGCTCAAGACCCTGCCCGAGCTCGATTCGGTGTCGACGCTGACGCACACGACTCCGCAGAGCTCGGCGACGACGGTCGGGTCGGAGAACGTGCTCTTCGCCATCCGCCGACACGGCCGGCACCAGCCCGCCCAGAAGTCGAGCAGCACCAACGAGTCGTTCGTGCGCGCACGAGCGAGCGCCTGCGCGTACGTGCCTTCGAACCACGGCACCTTGCCGTGGAAGTCGTCGGCTCCGCTCGATTCGCGCACTTCGGTCGTGACGACGATCACGCGCGTTCGCGCCGGCGCGTCGGTCGAGCCGTCTTGGACGGGCTCGCGCGCATCGGCGTGCAGCGCCAGCCCGGCGCCGAGAGCGACGAGGGCGCCGACGGCGAACTGGGCGGCGCGGAGGGCGAGGAACATGGTGCGTGGACGCGACAGGCGAGGGGGCCGCCGAGATCGTGATCGGCGGAACTCTAGCCTGGTTTCGGACGCTCGCCAGGCGCGCGAGAGAGCCGTCCGGAGCTCTTGCGGCTTTCGTACACGTGCGCGCCGTCAGGGCGCGAACTCGACCAGGCGCGCGGGCCACTGGTCGTTCGAAGGGTCGAGCTCGATGCAGCGCCGCACCAGCGCCACCGCCTCGACTTTCCGATCGTTCATGTAGAGGCAACACGCGAGCGTGTCGAGCACCGGCGGTTGGTCGCCCGCGCGCTCGGCGACGCGTTCGGCGACGGCGAGCGCGAACGCGCGATCCTCCGCGGCGAGCTCCGCCGCGGCTTCGTAGAAGCTCCACGCGAGGCCGTTGCCGAAGCTGACGAGCTCGTCGGCCGGGCAGTGCGGCCAAGCGGACTTCAACGCCGCGCGCCGGCGAGCGCGCGCGGCCGCGGCTTGCGCCGGTGTCGACATGCGCGCCTTCTGGATCCGCGCGAGCGCGCCGGCCTCGAAGTCGGCGACGATCGACCAACCGCGATAGAGCACCTCGGGATCCAAATCGCGCTCGAGCAACGCGACGATCGCCTGCGTGTCGAACGCGCCGCGCGTCTCGTCGTAGGTGCGCCGCACCTGCGTGCGCAGGTCGTCGAGCCGCATCAGGCGCATCGGCTTCGAGCGCCCGGTCGGGTCGAGCTTCTTGATGCGGTCGATCTCCGCCTGCGCGCCGTTGCCGTCGCCCGCGGCGCGCAGCTTCTGCGCCAGGCGCCAACGCAGGTCGACGTTGCCTTCGTCCGCCGCGACGCGTCGCCGGAGCTCGCCGACGGTCTCGCGATCGGATCGGATGCGTTGGGCCTCGCGCAAGAGCTCGGTCGCACCGAGCACGCCGACCACGCGATCGCGCAACGAGCCGTCGGGCGAGAGCCAGACGAGCGTCGGGTAGTCGGCGACGCCGAAGCGCGCGACCAGCGGCGCGCCGGACGAGCTCTCTCCGTCGATCGACAGGCAGAGCGAATCCGCGAGCTCCGCGACGACCGCCGGATTGACCAGCGTCTTCTCGACGAGCTCCTCGCAGCGCTTGCAGCCCTTGCGCTGGAACACGAGCACGACCTGGCGACTCTCGGCGCGCGCACGGACCAGCGCCTCGTCGAGCGTGCCGCGATACCACGACAGAGTGTCGCGCAGCGGGCTCGCATCGACGTGGACGACGGGTTCCTGGGCGTGAGCGGAAGCGACGAGCGAGCTCGAGACGAGCACGACGAACGTCGCGAGCCACGGACAGCGGAGCGTCATGATCTTCCTCATCCAACCGTCCGGTGCCGCGGGGATCGGCCCGAACGGCCTCAACTGTACCTCGCGGACGCGCGGATTCGACGGTGGCGCTGCGTCGACCGTCGCTTCGATCCTCACCGCGGGACGCGCGGGCTCACTTGGGCTCGTATCGCGACCGGAAGCGCGTCGAGGCGATCGCCGCGTCGACGAACGAGGTCTCGGCGAGCGTCTGACGTGCCGGCAGAGGCGCCAGGTAGTCGACGTTCTTCAACCGCCGGCCGGCGCGAGCGAGCTCGGCGAGCGTCGGAAGGAAGCGCAGCTTGGTCTCGCCGAGGTCCGGGCTCGCCCACCGCACCGGACATTCCGCGACCTGCAGCCCGAGGCGCTGCGCGATCGCGAGCCATTCGGCCGCCCAGCCGTCGCCGGTCGAATGCGCGCGCTCCGCGACCGATTTCGCCGCGCCACGACGGTACGCGTGGGCTCCGCAGAACGAATCGCGCACGCCCGGACGGACGAAGCAGTGCGCCGCGGCGGTCAGCACGCCTTCCGAGACCCGGCGCAACCACGACGCCGGGCGCGAGATGTCCGATTCCTCCATCCTGCGCGACGCGACCGCGACGTCGGCGCCGCGATCGAGCAGGTCGAGCACGTCGTCGAGGTCGTCCAGGTCGACCGCGAGGTCGGTGCCGAGCACCAGGACCTTGCGGCCCTTCGACAGCAACACGCCGGTGCGCGCCGCGGCGCCGCGACCGCGCCTTGTGTGGTGACGCACGACGCGCAGGCCGTCCATGTGCTCGGTCCAACGCGCGGCGACTTCCGCGGAGCCGTCGGTCGATGCGTCGTCGACGACGAGCACCTCCGCGCCTCCGCCGCGCTCCGCGCAGTGACCGACCACCTGCTTCAACGTCCGTCCGACGATCCGCGCCTGGTCTTCGAGCGTCAGCACGATCGACAGACTCGGCTCGGCACCGGCCGCGCCCCGCGACCGGCGCGTGTTCACGCGCTTCTGATCCATGACCCTTCCTTCTCCGCTGCTCGACGGGAGCTCGGGCTCGATGCACCCGCGCTCCACGACTCCGGCGAACCCCTTCGATGCAGACGCTCGCGCCCGCGCGGACGCGCAGTGCTCCCCATGCACTGCGTTCCCCATCGTCCCCGCGGCGCGCAGGTCCGGGCCCGCTTCTCGGAGCCGGCGTCCGCACGTCTTGAGGTACCGAGCCTTTTCGCGGAGTAAGCCCGACGTAGAGTGCGCGGCGTGAAGAACTTGCTCTGCGTCTATCCGGGCTCCGCGAGCGAGCGCGCGGCGTTCTTCGGCCGGCACGGGGCCCCGCTGCGCGCGCGCGGCGTGCGGTTGGTGCTCGCCAACGACTGGCAGAGCGAGCGCGATCGCGAGCTGTTCGACGAGTTCGTCGAGCTCCCGCCGCCGGAGCAGGTGCTCGCCGCCGCGCGCGCTCTCGAGCGTTGGTCCGCGGGCACCCGCGTCGACGGCGTGCTCGCCGCGAGCGAGGCCGCGCTCGCGCCCGGCGCGTGGCTCGCGTCGCGGCTCGGGCTCCCCGGCGCCGGCGTCGACGGCGCGCTCGCGTGCCTCGCGAAGAACGTCTCTCGCGCGCGGCTCGCCGAGCGGCGCGTGCCGGTGCCAGAGTTCCGCCTGGTCGCGACCGCGAGCGAGGTGCGCGCGTTCGCGGCGGAGCACGGCTACCCGGTGGTGCTGAAGGCGTGCGCGTCGTCGCTCGGTCGGTTGGTCACCAAGGTCGAGCGCGACGACGGCGTCGACGACGCGGTCGCACGCGTGCGAGCCGGTCTCGGCGTTTCGCACGACGTGACGCGCCTGGTCGAGTACGCCGAGCTCGCCGGGCTCGACGTCGGCTGCGATCCGCGCAAGACGTTCTTGGTCGAGCGCTACTTCGACGGCGCGCCGCTGGAGACCGACGGCCTGGTGCTCGGCGGAACGGCGTGCGTGTTCGGCGTGATCGAGCAGACGCTGACGCCGCCGCCGCGCTTCTACGTCGAGAGCTATCGTTTGCCCGCCGAACGGCCGCCGGAGGTGTTGCGCGCCGTCGAAGCGGTGTCGCGCGCGGCGCTGACCGCGAGCGCGGTCGACAGCGCCGGTTTTTCGATCGAGCTGCGAGCCAAGGGCGAGGACGTGCGCGTGATCGAAGTCAACGCGCGGCTCGGCGAGGACGACGCGTTCGCGGACTTGTTCGAGGCGGCGCTGGGCTTCGTGCCGCTCGCGAAGTGCATCGAGCTCGCGCTCGGCGAGCTCTCCGGCCTCGAAGCGCGCCTGCGCGAGCATTGGTGCCTCGCGTACCAGTGCGGCTTCGTCGGCGGCACGGTTTCCGCGGTGCCCGGCGAGCGCGAACTCGCAGCGCTCGCCTCTCGCGGCATCCGCGCGGCCGCGACGGTTCGGGTCGGCGATCCGTGGCACGTCGCGCCGCATCCCGAGGCGTTCCCGCACCTCGCGTGGGCGTTGGCGAGCGATCCGAGCTCGAGCACGCGCGCGTTCGAGCTCGCGCGCCGCGCCGCGGACGAGCTC
>JADLBP010000064.1 GCA_020847695.1 Planctomycetota bacterium | reverse complement strand
TACCAACTGAGTCTGAACTGTCCGGCGGCGACCAACTTCCGGAGCGCGAAGGGCGTCGCGCTCGCGCCGACGGCGTGGACGTTCCGCACGCTGCCGGAGAAGCTCCCCAATCAAGCGAAGCAGCGAGCGGAGAACCGCAAGGCGTTCGACGCGCTCCAGAAGGAGCTCGCGAGCGGCTACTCGTACTACGACCTGCGCGTCGCCGACTGGAACAAGCTCTATCGCGCGCACGAATCGAAGCTCGCCGGGATGAAGACGACGCGCGGTTGGGCGGGCGGCGTCGCGCGGATGCTCGCCGCGGCCGAGGATCTCCACCTCTACGTGCGGTACGAGTCGCACACGTTCCCAACCGGGACGCGCGCGGTCGACACGCTCTTCCGGCGCGAGCGACTCGCGAAGTACCTGACCGTGGAACCGGTCGGCAGCAACGGACTGCAGGGGCGGACGTCCGACGGCATCGGGTACTTGATGATCGGAGCGTGGGAGCTCGCGGCCGACGTCGACGCGCTCGAGAAGGCTCTGGCGTCGCTCGCCGATTGCCGCGCGTTCGTCGTCGACGTCCGGCCGAACAGCGGCGGAGACGAGCTCCTCGCTCGACGCATCGCCGCGTGGTTCGTCGACGGCACGCAGGTCTACGCGAAGAACCGGTACCGCACCGGGCCGGGGAAGAACGGCTTCGGCGAGGTGCTCGAGCGCGCGGTCTCCTGCAACGCGGACGCCGCGAAGCGCATCACGGCTCCGGTCGTCGTGCTGACCAGCCGCTGCGTGATGAGCAGCAACGAATCGTTCGTGCTGATGATGCGCCAAGCGAAGGACTGCACGGTCGTCGGGCAACGGACGTACGGCTCGAGCGGCAACCCGAAGCCGCATGCGCTGCCGAACGGTGTCACGCTGGTCGCGCCGTCTTGGCAGGACCTGCGACCCGACGGCACGTGCTTCGAGGGCGAGGGCCTCGCGCCCGACGTCGAAGTGGTGCCGACGCCCGAGGAACTCGAAGTGCGCGATCCGATCCTGGAGCGAGCGCTCGAGCTGCTGCGCGCCAAGCCGAACTGAACGACGGACCGTCTCGCGCGCCGAGCCTGCCGCGCACGCGGCTCTCGCTCGGCGGTGGCGAGTCGCGATCAGGGCAGCTTCTCGAGCACGAGCTCGTAGCGCGTCGTCTTGCCGCTCTGGATCTTCGCGCTCGGGTAGCGGTCGCGGTCGGGCTTGCGCAGTTGGTGCCCGTTCGCGTGCGCGCCGAACGAGACCGAGTCGTCGACCGGCAGGTTGGTGATCCGCGCGAGCCCGTCGGCATCGGTGACCGCGATCCAGTCGCGTCCGGGCACGATCATCGAGCCGACGCCGTCCCAGTACACGTTCGGCCACGCGGAGATCCCGACGCCGACGAGCGGCGCGCCCGCTTCGTCGGTCACGTGCACTTCGAGCTCGCCCGCGGGCTCCATCAGCACCACGAAGTCCTGCGCGTTCGACGCGTCGACCGGCTGCGCGCGGCTCGGCGTGTCGCGCAGCGCCTCGAATTGCGCCTGGCGCTCACTCGCCGACGCGCTCGCGTCGATCTGCCACCCGGCTTCCTCGATCGTGCGCGGCGGCACTTGCTTCGACACCCAACCGTCGCAGATCGCGATCACCTGACCGGACGCGCGGCGCAGGTCCGTGAGCTCGAACGTGCCATCGGGTCTCACTGCGGCGGAATGCCCGCTCGAGAGCCCCTGGTTGCCGCTGTTGGCGTGCAGGTTGAGCGTGACGAGCCCGCCGACGATCGGACGCGGCACGGCGTCGTCGAGCCGACCGCGCAAGACGACCAGCGGCTTCAGCTCGAGCTCGAGGTCGAGTCGCGAGTGCTTGCCGAGCTCGAACGGCGTGAAGTCGCTCGCGAGCAGGCCGAGCTCCGGGCTGGCGTGCGTCGCGGTGATCCAGTGCGGGCCGGGCGCGAGCTTCGTCGTCGAGAGCCGGCCGTCGGGCTCGCGGCGCCAGCCCTCCGCGCCGAATTGCGCTTCCCACTCGACCTCGAGCAGCGCGTCGGCGACGACGCGATCGCGCGAGCCGTGCCACACGGTGACCCAGACCAGCGAGCCCTGCTCCAGCGTGATCACGTGCTCGCCGGGCGCGAGCTCGAAGCTCGTCTCGTTGAACGGGATGAAGTCGGGGTGCTCGACCGCGAGGTCGACGCGGACCGTCTTCGCGTCGCCGTCGGTCCAGCGCTCGTACGGGATCCGCGCGCGGCCGTCGCGATCGGTGCGCAGCGCCGTCGGCGTGTCGCGGCGCGAGTACCACGAGCCTTCGTCGCCCTGCTTGCGCAGGCCGCGGATCGCGACGCTCGCGTCGAAGATCGGAGCTTGGAGCTCGTCGACGATGCGCACGATCAAGAAGTCGCGCGCGGCGAGATCGGCGACCTCCGGCGCGGCCTCCGGGCCCGGCTGCGGATCGGGTGGACGCGGCTCTTGCGTCGCGTCGACGACCGGGATCTCGGTCTCGACGGCGCTGCGTTCCGCGGCCGTGGGGGCGTCCAGCGCCGCCCCGGAGGTCGACGGGGCCGGAGCGTCGGTGCTCGACGCGAGCACGCCGGTCGGCGCGGGGACGGGAGCTCGCTCGCGCGATGCGAACCACGCACCGATCGCGAGCAGCGCGACGGCGACGAGCACGACGAATCCGAGCCTCGGCGCCCGGCGCGGAGGAGTTGCGGTCATGGCGTCTCCAGGGGGAAGGCGGGCGTCAGAGCCTCGTCGATCGGTGCGAGCGCGTCAAACGTCCGCTCGAAGACGCTTCGGAGCTCGCTCGGCGACCGGATTCGACGCCTGTGGACGCCGCCGAACGCGTGCTAGCATCCGGCCCGTCCGAGCGAGCCATGCGAGGCGAACGTCCGAGTCCTGCGCCCAACCGGGAGCACGGCGAGCACACGCTCAAGGTGTGGAAGGGCGTCGTCGTCGGCGTCGATGGCCGTGACGTGTTCGTCGAGCTCGGGCCGCGCATGCAAGGCGTGATCTCGTCGCGCGACTTCGAGCGCACGCCCGAGGTCGGCGAGGAGTACGAGTTCACGCTGCGCGGTCGCGAGGACGGCCTCTGGGTGCTGCAGCGGCGCGAATCGCGGAGCCTCGCGACGTGGGAGAGCATGGAGGCCGGCGATCTCGTGCACGCGCGCGCGATCCGCGCCGAGCGCGACGGGCTCGAGATGAAGATCGGCCCGCTGCACGCGTTCATGCCCAAGTCGCACACCGGGCTCGCGCGCGACGAGCGCACCGACGTGTTGGTCGGGAAGACGCTCGTCTGCGAAGTGATCGAAGTCGACCGCGAGCGCCAGCGCGTGCTCGTCTCGCGCAAACTGGTCGAGCAGCGCGAGCGCGTCGACGATCGCCAACGCCGCGCCGGCGCGCTCGCGATCGGTCAGACCGTGCCCGGCCACGTCACGCGGATCGAGCCGTTCGGCGTGTTCGTCGCGCTCGGCGACGGGCTCGAGGGGTTGATCCACGTCTCCAATCTCGCGTACGAGCGCGTCGAGCATCCGGCGGCGCTCTTCCGCGTCGGCCAAGCGCTGCACTGCAAGGTGCTCGCGGTCCGCGGCGGCGGTTCGCGCGTCGCGCTCGGCCTGAAGCAGACGCTGCCGAGCCCGTGGCCGCACGCGGCGACCCGTTTGCCGCTCGGGCGGATCGTCGAAGGCACGATCAAGCGCGTGCTGCCGTTCGGCGCGTTCGTGCTGGTCGCGCCGGGCATCGAGGGCTTGGTGCCGAACGCCGAAGCCGATCTGCGCGGCCAGCGCGATCTCGGCGCGTTGCTCGCCGCCGGCGATCGCGTGTCGGTGCGCGTCGTCGCGCTCGACGCCGAGCGCGAGCGGCTCGCGCTCTCGCTCAAGCACGTCGACGGCCGCGCGATCGGCGCCGACGAGGCTCCCGCCGAGGATTCGTTCCGTGCGATGGCGGCGGAGGCGAAGAGCCTCGCGACGCCGCTCGGCCGCGCGTTGCACCGCGCGCTCGCCGACCGCCCGGACGCCGACGCTTCGCCGTCACGCCACTCGGCGTGAGTTCGTACGACCGCCGCGCCGTTCTCCCCCGCGGTCCAGACCGTGCTGCGACGCGCGCGCGCGCCGCGTACGGACA
Source organism: Planctomycetota bacterium (assembly GCA_020847695.1). Taxonomy (GTDB): domain Bacteria; phylum Planctomycetota; class UBA1135; order UBA1135; genus JACRIN01. The sequence goes on along the minus strand of JADLBP010000064.1, from coordinate 2,466 downwards.
AGTTGGTGGTGGCCTGTGCGCTCCGGAGCGGGGCGCCTCGCGTCGAAGAGTGGGATCCTCGAGGCCTATTCGCCGAACGCGGCCGATCCGGCCGCTCGCGAGGCCGACGCTATCCCCGAAAGGAGCTGTACGTCATGGCGAAGAAGGTGCTGATCATGGGCGCGGCGGGACGGGACTTCCACGTCTTCAACACGTGCTACCGCGGAAGGAGCGACGTCCACGTCGTCGCGTTCACCGCGACGCAGATCCCGCACATCGAGGATCGTCGCTATCCGGCCGCGCTCGCCGGGCCCGGCTATCCGCAAGGGATCCCGATCCGGCCGGAGGAGGAGCTCGTCGACCTGATCGCGAAGCTCGGCGTCCAAGAGGTCGTCTTCGCGTACTCCGACGTCGCCAACGCGTACTTCGAGGAGCGGCGCCGCCGCGTCGAGGCCGCGGGTGCGTCGTTCAAGGCGTTCGACGTCGACGCGAGCATGATCCGTTCGAAGAAGCCCGTGATCGCGGTCTGCGCGGTGCGCACCGGTTGCGGCAAGAGCCAGACGAGCCGTCGCGTCGTGTCGATCCTGCGCGAGCAGGGGCTCCGCACGATCGTGATCCGGCACCCGATGCCGTACGGCGACCTCGAGCGTCAGAAGGTGCAACGCTTCGCGACGATCGCCGATCTCGCGAAGCACGAGTGCACGATCGAGGACATGGAGGAGTACGAGCCGCACATCGCCGCGGGCGCGATCGTGTACGCCGGCGTCGACTATCAAGCGATCCTCGACTCGGCGGAGAAGGAGGCCGACGTGATCCTGTGGGACGGCGGCAACAACGACACGCCGTTCTACAAGCCCGACCTCTGGATCACGGTCGCCGATCCGCACCGGCCGGGGCACGAGCTCGGCTACTTCCCCGGACGCGTCAACTTCGAGCGCTGCGATCTGCTGTTGATCAACAAGGTCGACACCGCGACGCCCGCGGGCATCGCGGAGATCGAGAAGAACGCGCGAGAGCTCAATCCGAAGGCGACGATCGTGCTCGCCGAGTCGCCGGTGCGCGTGCCCGATCCGAACGCGATCCGCGGCAAGCGCGTGCTCGCGGTCGAGGACGGTCCGACGTTGACGCACGGTGAGATGCAGTTCGGCGCCGCGACCGTCGCGGCGCGCAAGTGGGGCGCGGCAAGCTTGGTCGATCCGCGGCCGTTCTTGGTCGGCGAGCTCGCCGACACGTTCAAGAAGTACCCGAAGATCGGCGCGCTGCTGCCCGCGATGGGCTACGGCGCGCAGCAGGTGCACGACCTCGAGGCGACGCTCGCGAAGGTCGACTGCGAGCTGGTGCTGATCGGCACGCCGATCGACCTCGCTCGCATCGTCAAGATCAAGAAGCCTTCGCAGCGCGTGACCTACGACCTGGTCGAGCGCGGTCCGGCGTTCCGCGAGCGCGTGCTCGCGGTCGTCAACAAGCGCCGCGGCACGGTCGGCGTGTAGTCGGCGCCCGACATTCGTTCGCGCGGTCCGCGTCGTGGCGAGCTCCACGGCGCGGGCCGCGTGCTTCGGTGCGCTCGCTGCATCGCGGCGGGGGAGCGAGCGCGTCGTCGCGTGCGGCCGAGCCCGGCGCTGTCCCCGCTGGAGCGGCGGGCGCGGGCTCTTCACGTCGCCCCGAAACAGCAGCGTGGCGCGGTCCGTTGCCGGGCCCGCGCCACGCGCCTTTCAGGAGTTTCGTCAGCCCTCGATGTCGCGCACGTTCTCCTCGGGGAAGCCGAAGTGGACGGGATCGCGACCTTTCTTGAAGTCGCAGAAGCAATCGCGTTGACCGCTCGCAACCTGAGCCGTCGTGCCGAAGCAGTAGGGACACTTGAGGTGCTCTCCGACCGTGAGCGGTCGCTCGAGCCGGCGGCAATCGACGAGCTTGCTGTCGATCAAGAACCGCTTGGTCTCACATCCCTGGCCGTTCGAGTAGTTCATCGCTTGCTCCTGCGAGTCCAAGGCGCGTTTGCGCGGACTGCCCGTTCAGGCTACGCCCGCCTGCGCCCTCCGGAGATACGCACCGCGGCGGCGGTCGGGGGGGTACGAGTGCCTAGGGCTCGCGAGCTCGTCCGAAAGCACGCGCGCCCGCCCGGAGCCGTCTCCGAGCGGGCGCGCGGCGAGCTGCGGCCGGACCGCGGCGCGAGCTACTGCGTGTTCTTGCGCATGTACTCGGCCACCACCTCTTCGAGCTGCTTCCTGAGCTGCCCGCTGGAGACCTCGACCGCCTTGGTTTGGAGCTCGATCGCCTTCGCGAGGTCGCCCTTGGTCGCATGGACGCGCGCGAGCGTGTCGAGGATCGAGCCGTCCTTCCACTCGGTGAGCTCGACCGCGTTCTGGGCGGCGCGCAGGGCGAGGTCGAGGTCGCGCTCGGCGAGCTTGGCCTCGGGATCGACGATCGACCACGCGAGCTTGTTGAGCTCGGCGGCGTCCTTGTGCGCGATCGCGGCGTCGACGAGCT
>JADLBP010000063.1 GCA_020847695.1 Planctomycetota bacterium | reverse complement strand
GACTGCGAGCTCACGACTGCGAGCTCACGACTGCGAGCTCACGACTGCGAGCTCACGACTGCGAGCTCACGACTGCGAGCTCACGACTGCGAGCTCACGACCGCGAGCTCACGACCGCGAGCTCACGACCGCGAGCTCACGACCGCGAGCTCACGACCGCGCGTGCCCTACTTCGAGCGCGTGTAGCTCGTCTGCACGAGCTGCAGCGGCTCGCCGGCGGAGCCGCGGCCCCAGATCTCGCGCACGTAGTGGTCGCGATCGACGATGCGCAGCACCTCGGTCGTCCGCGTGCGCACGCCGGACGACGGGTCCTTGGTCTCGGTCTCGAACGCGATCGTGTGCTTGTCGCGATCGAACGTGCCGCTGGCGTCGACGTGGGAGAGCGAGAGCGAGTCGAACGAGCTCGATTGGAACCGCCGCGCCGACGGATCGAAGCCGATCAGCCGCAGGCTCTCGACTTCGAGCTTCTCGCGCCGGCTGGTCGCTTCGCAACGGAGGAATCGGCCGCCGATCGTCCAGCGGTTGGTCGTCGTGCCGGTCCAATCGCTCGGGAGCTCGCCGGGCAGCGCGAAGTGCGCCGCGAACGTGAACTCGCCGACCAGGTCGTCGAGCAACGCGTGCTCGGCGCGCGGAGCCGCGAGCTCGATCAGGTTCGCGAAGCGATCCGAGCTCTGCCGCGCGGGAGCCGCGCATTGGAGCGAAAGGAACACCGCGGTCGCGATCACGCCGGCGATCGCGTTCGTGCGCACACGCATGGGGACCTCCGAAGTCCTGGGATCAAGCGAACGGAGCGAGGCGCGCGCGCATCCAAGCGCCGAGCGCCCCGATTTCTTCCAAGCACACCTGGTGTTCCATCATGTAGTCGTGCCGCTCGACGGGATAGCCGAGCTCGAGCAGCTTGTCCGCCATCGCGCGACCGCGCTCGATCGGCACGATCGGGTCGAGCATGCCGTGCGCCTGGAAGATCGGCATGCGCCGATTCGCGGGCGCGAGGTCGGCGAAGAGCTCGTTCTCGCACATCAGGTACGTCGACAGCGCGATCGCTCCGAGCAGCGGCTCGCGGTTGCGCAGCGCGACGTGCAGTCCGATCGCACCGCCTTGGCTGAAGCCGGCGATCAGGATCCGCGAGCTCGGCACGCCGCGTTCGTTCTCGCGAGCGATCAGCGCGCGAACCGCGGCGACCGAGCGCTGCACGCCGTTCCAGTCGTGCCGGCGCTGCAGGTTCATCTCCTGGATGTCGTACCACGCGCGCATCACCATCCCGCCGTTGATCGTGACCGGGATCTTGGTCGCGTGCGGGAAGACGAAGCGCACCGCGATCGCGGGATCGAGCCGGAGCTCGGGCACGATCGGCGGGAAGTCGTGGCCGTCGGCGCCGAGGCCGTGGAGCCAGATCACGGAGCAGCGCGCGGGCGCCTTGGGTTCGAGCTCGACGCAGTCGAGCAGGCGTTCGGTCGTCATTTCGCGGTCTCGCGGGGGCCGGGTTCGAACTCAAGGGTCGGCCGGCGGCACACGCTGCACGAGAAGAGCACGGGATCGGCGAGCGTTTCGCACGTCGGGCAGCGGAACGCGAAGCGCGAGTCGTGTTGGATCCAACGAGCGAGGCGCTCTTGCTCGCGCGCGCCGAACGTGCGGGCCTGCGCGGCGGTCTCGAGCGCTCGCACGGCGAACTTGAACGCGCGCGGCTCGTCGCTCGGCGCCCAGTGCTCGAAGACGCCGTAGTAGATCCACGGTCGCAGCCCGTCCTCGACGCGCGTCGACGCGAGCAGCGCGTCGCAACGATCGAGCTCACCGAGCACGTCCATGCCGGCGAGGATCTCCTCGACGCGGTCCTCGAAGCGCAGCCGTGCGTGGCACGCGAGCGCGGCGAGCTGCACGTAGGCGAGCGCGTCGCGCGGGGCGACGCCGTCGAGCGCCGCCGGCAGCAGGTCCTCGCGATCGGCGCCGTCGGCGGCGCGGACGTCGACGTACCACCGGCGCGCGCTCTCGACCCAGCGCAGCGCCGCGACGCAATGCGCGACCGGCGACGGCGCGGGCGCGGGCTCCTTCGCGTCGAGGTTCCACGCCGCGCCGGTCGGCGTGCGCGCGGACGGCAGGAACGGCGCGCCGAACGCCGCGGAGACGTGCGTGCGGACCAGCAGGACGGCGGCATGGAAGCGCTGGAGCTCCGCGCCGCGGTCGGCCGCGTGTCCAGCGTCGGGTCCGAGCGAGCGCTCGAGCAGCTTCGCGGCATTCGCGAGCTCGCGCTTGGCGACGAGCTCCTGCGCGTGCTCGAGGTCGACGCGCATCTCGGCGTGGTCGCGCGGCGCGCTGCACGCGGAGGCGAGGAGGAGCAACGGGATCAGGTGGTGGCGCATCGCGTGGGCCCTCAGCGTCCGATTCCGACGCAGAACGACTGCTCGCGGCCGTCGAGCGTCACGTCGAAGGTCACCAGCGACTGATCGAGCAGGAGCCGGCGCGTGCGGCCGTCGACCGAATGCTCGACGCACGCGTCTTCGACCTCGAGGTCGTCGTGGCCGGCGAGGTCGAAGTAGAGCCAGCCTTCTTCGCCGCGCGGCGACAACAGGCCGGTCGCGAGCGCGCGCTTCTCGACGCGCTCGCCGTGGCGTTCGGCGACGCGCGCCGCGACCGCGCGCGCGGGCAGCGCGGAGAGCGTCGTGCCGTCGGCGAGCACGAGCTCGGCGCCCATGCGCTCGGGATTCAACCACGCACGCGCCTCGTCCTGGCCCGCGCCGCGCAACCGCACGGTCACCGCGATCGGCAGGACGTCAGCGGAGCGCACGAGGTCGACGCCGAAGACTTCGTCGTGGCGTTCGTCCCAGCGCGCGGCGCCGAAGACGAGCCCGTCGAGCTTCTGCGCCGGGAAACCGCGCGTGTCGGCGAACGTCAGGTGGGTGGTGGGGTCGGAGTTCGACGGGGACGAGCTCGCGCACGCCGCGCAGAGCCCGACCGCCGCGACGAGGAACGTGCGCGACATGGTGTTCGGCCTCGAAAGGGCTCCAGAGCGTACCAATCCGAGTGCGCCGCCGCGCGCCGGCGCACCGTGAAGCGCCTCGCGACGAAGCGCGCCGGCGAGCGCCGGTTCGCGGCGAAGCACGGCGGCGCGGCGCGCGCGTCAGCGCTTGGGTCCGAGGTAGACGAGCTCCATACGGAAGACGCCGGGTGCTTCCTCGCGCACGAGCCCGAGGCTCGGCGAGAACCAGCGCGTCATCGTCCCGTCGCTGGTGATCAGCGCGGGCACGTCGCCGGACGCGAGCTCGGAGCGGAACGTCGCGAACTCGTCGCGCGAGGGGAACCACGACTTCGCAGGCGGCGTCAACGCGGGGTCCGCGCGCCAGTTGCCGACGCGCACGGTGCCGCCGAGCGCCTTGACGTCGAGGATCACCTTGCCGGCGCGCGTGAACTCGTTGCCGCGGCGCGCGAGCACGACGCGCTGCGCGTTCGACGCGGTCGCGCCGTCGCCGACGTACACCGCGCGGCGGATCTCCCAGTTGCGCTTGGTGCCGTCGCCGGTGTCGGCGACGAGCTCGTCGACGTACCACGCGGTCGTCTTGCGCAAGAGGTCGCTGTCGCGCCAGACCGCGATCCAACCGGTCGGCAGCGGGAACGCGGAGTTCGACGACGCGAGCCCGCGCTCGAGCCGCAGCGCCGCGCGCCAATCCGCGTGCGGCTCGCTCTTCGTCAGCGTCGGCGGCGCGAACAGCGCGTTCGCGTCGAGCCCGTCGTCGTCGCCGCAGTACCAACGGCGCGCGTCGAGCCAATCGGCGAGCGCCGCGCCCGGAGCGCCGGCAGCCTCGGCCGCGCTCAGCCACTCGGCGAGCACGTCGGAGTCGCAGAGCTTCTTCGCGTCGAGCACGCCGTCCTTCGCGAGCTTGCGCTCGAGGTCGGCCGCGACGGTCGCGGCCCAATCGTCGAGGTGCTTGCACTCGAAGCGCGCGACGTGGCGCAGGATCGGGTCGGGGTCGGCGCTCCCCGCGAGCGATTGGAGCCGCTGCCAGTCCTCGACGTGCTCGCGATCGAGCTCGAGCGCGGCCGCTTGGACGTTCGCGGCGAGCGCGCGCAGCGCGTCTTCGCCGGCCGCGGCGCGATCGACGTCGCTGCCGTCGTCGAAGGTGCCGGTGCGCCACGCGGACGCCTCGGCCGCGAAGCCGCGGTCGAGCGCCGCGATCGCCGCGAGCGCCCGGCGCGCGCGTTCGAGCGCCTCGCCGGGATTCTCGCCATCGCGCGCGGTTTCGAGCTCGGCCGCAGCGGTCGCGAATTGGCGCATCCACTGCGCCGCGCGATCGCTCTCGGGTCCGAGCGCGTCGGTCTTCGCGAGCTCGTCGACCAACGCGAGCGCGTCCTGGCCCTTGCCTGCGCGCGCGAGCTCGAGCATGCGGTCGAAGCCGCGCGCCGCGCGCGCGCCCGGCGTGTTCTCGACCAAGATGCGCTGCTTCTCGCGTTCGAGCTCCTTCGCGCGGTTCTGGGTCTCGACCAGCGACGCCGCGAGCTTCTCGCGCTCGCCCTTGGTCTCGTCGAGCTCGCGACGGATCCGCTCGAGCTCTTCGCGCGTCTTGCCGGCGTCGGAGCGCTGCGCGCCTTCCGCGAGCTCGCGTTCGAGCTTCAGCCCGAGCTCCGCGATCTGGTCGTCGCGGCGCTTGATCGACTCTTGGAGCTCCTCCATCTTCGCCGCGCACCACTGGTCCTGGTCGCGGAGCGCCCGCGCGCTCTCGAGCCCGGCTTGGGCGTTGAGCAGCTCGAGCTCCTGGGTCTTTGAGCGTTGCTCGAGATAGAGGAAGCCTTCGGCGGCGGCGAAGATGCCGAGCACCGCGAGCCCCGCGATCGCCCAGCGCGGCAGGCCCGACTTCGCGCTCTTCGCGGCGCTCGCGCGCACGACGCTCGCGAGCGCCTCGGCGTCCTCGCTGCGCGCTCCGCCGCGCGCGGCCGAGACGCGCGCGCGCAGGGCGAGCACGCGCGGATCGGTCTTGCCGGTCTCGCCGACCATCGTCTCGACCAGGTTCGCGACCGCGGCGAGGTCGCCGGATGCGGACGGCAGGGTCGCGGCGCCCGCATCCAGCGGATCGGACGCGAGCAACGTCGCGAGGCCGAAGCCCGCGAGCCGCACGTGGATGCCGTCGGGGTTCTCCGCGGTCTTCGGCACGCGTGCGGCGAGCCAGAGGTGGCGCGCTTCGAGCGAACCGTGCGCGAGCGACTTCGCGTGCGCGACCGCGAGCGCGGCGAGCGTCTGACGCGCGATCTCGAGCGCGACCTCGACGCGCAGCTCGCCTTCGCGCGCGAGCCGCGTCGAGAGCGCTTCGCCTTGGACGAGCTCGGTCGCGACGAACAGGCGACCGTCCTCGAGCCCGCCGACGTCGACGATCTCGACCAAGTGCGGCGAAACCAGGCTCTGCGCGGTGCGCACGTCCTGGAAGAAGCCCTCGATCGCTTCCAGCGGCCGGCCGACGCGCGCCAAGAGCACCTGCAGCGCGACCTCGCGTCCGTCGCGCGAGCGATCGCGAGCTCGATACGTCTTGCCCTCGCGGCCTTCGAAGAGCACTTCGACCGCCGCGAAGCGCGCCGCGAAATCGCGCGCCGAGAGCGGGGACCACGACGGCTGCGCCGGCTGCGGCTCGTTCGTCCCGTCGATCGGCGCGTCTTCGGCTTCGGGCGTCATGCTGGGCGACGGCTCGGATTGTAGGAATCGCGATTCGCCGAGCCAGCGCCGTTTCCACACGATTCCGAGCGGCGTGGGGAAGCGCTCGCGAGCTCGACGTTCGAGACCTCGGCCGATCGCGGCCTCGACCGATCGCAGTCCGGCCCCAAGCGAGTCGACGCGAGCCCGTTCGACCCGCTGCAACTCGGGGCGACTTGCTGCGACACGCCGCGACCCGGCGGCGAGCCGACCGGCGGACGGCTCCGCTCGACGCGACCGCGGCCGACGCGCGCGAGCGCGCGCCGACTCCCGCCGCTCGCCCCGAAGTCCGCCGCGCGACCGCCAGCGGACTGTTGACGCGCCCGCGCGCTCCGCCGACCCTGGGGCGCACCGATGCTCCTCGCCAAGCTGCTGCTCGCCGTCTGCCTCCAAGTCACGTCCGACGCTCCGGTCGTGACCTTCCGCGGCGAGCTCGGCCCTGGTGATCCGGTGGTCACCACCGAGGCGCTCGCTCGCACCGTCGCCGCCGAGTTCCCGACGCGCGGGCAGACGCTCTCGTTCACGCCGGAGAGCTCCGGTCCGCACCGCGTCGAGCTCAGGAGCTTCTCGTTCAAGCCGTACTTGGTCGTGCGCGCGCCGTCGGGCGCGGTGCTCGGCGAGGACGAGTACTCGTTGTTCGGCATCCTGCCGCGGGTCACGGTCGAGCTCGAGGCCGGCCAGACGTATCGGATCGACGCCGGCTCGCGTTGCGGCGCACCCGGCGCGTTCACGGTCGACGTCTTCCGCGGCGCGGCGCCGGTCGCCGACCAGGCCGCCGACCGCGCGCAAGCGTTGACGTACGCCCGCGAAGGGCTGCGCGAGCTCGAGAGCCGCGGCACCGCGCCCGATTCCGCGCTCGGCACCGCGTTGCACCGGCTGGCGTACGCATCGCTGTTCTCCGGCCAGGTCGCGGAGGGGATCGAGCTCTTCCGCCGCGCGCTCGCGGTCCGCGAGGACGCTCTCGGCGCCCATCCGCTGACCGCGGAGACGTGCCTGAGCCTCGGGGGCGTGCTCCAACAAACCGGCGATGCCGCCGGAGCGCTGCCGCTGCTCCAGCGCGCGCTCGCGATCGACGAGCAGGTCTTCGGGCCCGGTCACCCGGTCACCGCCGGCGCCGCGCGCAACCTGGCGAGCCTGTACGAGCTGCGCGGCGAGCCGCAGGCGGCCGAACCGCTCTACGTGCGCGCGCTCGGCGTGCTCGAGCCCGCGCTCGGACCGGATGCGAAGGACGTGCTGTTCGTGCGCTCGCGGCTCGCGTTGCTGTTGCACAAGCGCGGCGAGCTCGACGGCGCGATGGCGCTGTACGAGAGCGAGCTCGCGACCCGCGAGCGCTTGAACCCCGGCCGCGATCCGGAGTCGGCGCGGGTGCTCGAGTCGCTCGCGGCGATCCACGAGGAGCGCGGAGAGCCCCAGGCGGCGCTCGGGCTGCTCGAACGCGCGCTCGAGCGCCGCGAGGCGACCGTCGGGCCCGATCACCGCGACACCGCCGGCACGCTCGCGCACCTCGGCGTGCTGTTGAAGGCGCTCGGCGAGACCGAGCGCGGCGCGGGAGCGATCGAGCGCGCGGTCGCGATCGATCCCGACGTGTACGTGCCGGAGCTCGTCCGCCAAGCGGACGAAGCGCACTGGTGGAACGATCGCACGACGCGTTGGTGGCAACTGGTCTGGGTCGGGCTCGGCGCGTTGCTGTTCGCGTGGAGCCGCCGCCGCGCGCTCGCCGGGCTCGCGGCGCCCAAGCCGTGGCTCGCGCTCGCGGTGCTGGTCTCCGCGCTGACCTACGTCAACTTCGGCGCGTTCCAGTTCGGCTCGTTCGTGCACCGCTGGGACTCGTTCCACTACTACGTCGGCGCGAAGTACTTCGACGAGCTGCGCTACGACGGCCTCTACGACTGCGTGTTGATCGCCGACCAGGAGACGCCGGGTTGGAGCGGCCGCAACGCGACGCGCGTCGTGCGCGACCTGCGCACCAACCAGATCGTCGACGCCGCGAGCGTGCTCGCCGCGCCCGAGCCGTGGAAGAGTCGCTTCACGCCCGAGCGCTGGAGCGCGTTCTGCGCCGACGTCGCGAGCTTCCGCGACCGTGAATCCGCCGAGCGTTGGGAACAGACGACCACCGACCACGGCTACAACGCGACGCCGGTGTGGGGGATCCTGGGCGGCCTGCTCGCGAACGCGGTGCCCGCGACCGACGACGGGTTGGTGCTGCTCGCCGCGCTCGACCAGGTCTACCTCGCCGCGTTGGTCGTCGCGCTGGTCTGGGGCTTCGGTTGGGAGCTCGCCGCGCTCGCGATGGTGGTGTTCGCGACGTTCTACCCCGGGCGGTTCGCGTGGACCGGCGGCAGCCTGCTGCGCTGGGATTGGCTCTTCTTCACCGTCCTCGCCGTCGCCGCGCTGCGCAAGCAACGGCCGTGGCTCGCCGGGCTCGCGCTCGGGTACGCGACGCTGCTGCGCGTGTTCCCGGTGTTCGTGTTCGCGGGGCCGGTGCTCGCGTGGCTCGCCGAGCTCGTCGCCGCGCGCCGGGACGGTCGCGCGCCGAGCCACGGACTCTGGCCGCGCTTCTTCGGCGGCGCGCTGCTCTCCGCCGCGGTGTTGGTGCCGATCAGCTTCGTCACCAGCGGCGGCGTGTCCGCGTGGTCGCAGTTCGCGACCAACTCCGCGAAGCACCAGGAGACGCCGCTGACCAATTACCTGGGGCTGCGCACCGTGCTGACGTGGCGCGCCGACTCGCCGGCGCGCACCGAGGAGAGCCGAGACGATCAGACGTTCTGGGACGCGTGGCGGACCTCGCGCACGCGCGCGTGGGGCGAGATGCGCG
>JADLBP010000062.1 GCA_020847695.1 Planctomycetota bacterium | reverse complement strand
TCGCCGCGGACGAGACCGAGCCCAGCCTCGATCGCCTCTCGTTCGCGAAGCCTTCCGGCGAAATCGCCGCGACGATCGACTTCGCGCGGCTCGAGTTCGGACGCACGCAGCCGGGGTCGATCGAGCTAGCGCCGGCCGCCGAAGGCGACGCGGCGGCGCCGGATCGGATCGTGGTGCGCGCGCACGCGCACGCGACGGTTTCGCAGCGCGGCGTGTCGTTCGACTTCACCCTCGCCGCCGAGCCGGGGACGCTGGGCGTCGGCTGGCGGCGCTAGACGGGCGCCGAGCCGGCCGACTTCCGCGCCCCCGAGATCGCGATCTCGGGCCGCTGCGCGCGGTCGCGGCGCCGACGGACGCCTAGAGCCCGGTCAGGTTGCGGCGCACGAGTTCGGCTTCGAGCTCGAGCTCCGCGAGCCGCCCGCGCTCCTCCGCGACGACCTCGGGGTCCGCGCGCGCGATGAAGTTCTCGTTCGCGAGCTTGGCTTTCGCGCCGTTGACGCCCTTCTCGACCTTGTCGAGCCGCTTCTGCAGCGCGTCCTTCAGCTTGGCCATGTCGGTCGACGCGCCGAGCACCACGAACGCTTCGATGCCGCCAGCGACCGCGCACGCGGACGCCGCCGGTCGCTCGACCTTCGCCGAGAGCTCGAAACGCTCGAGGAACGCGAGGGCACGCGCCGTGGCGGCGTGCTGTTCGAGCACGCGGCGCTCTCCGTCGCGCGGCGCGGCGATGAACGCGGTGAGCGGCTGGCGCTCGCCGAGCATGCACAGCGCGCGCACGTTGCGCACCGCCTTGACCAGGTCCTGGATCACCGCCATGTCCGCTTCGGCGGCGGCATCGACCGCGAGCCCCGCGCCGGTCGGCCACGCGGAGTTCATCAGCATCGCCGGCGGCGTCTTGCCCTGGGCTTCGTGCAACGCGCTCCACAGAGCCTCGGTCAGGTACGGCATCACCGGATGCAGCAGCGCGAGCATGTCGCCGAGCACGCGCACCAACGTGCCGCGCGCGGCGGGCCCGGTCGGATCCCCCGGCGCGAAGCGCGGCTTCGCGAGCTCGACGTACCAATCGCAGAAGTCGTTCCAGACGAAGCGATAGAGCTCGACCGCGGCGTCGTTGAAGCGGTACTCCTCGAACGCCTTGGTGACCAGCGCGCGCGTGCGCTCGAGCCGCGACAGGATCCAACGGTCCTCGAGGCGCGTCACGGTCGCGGAGCTGATCTGGGCGCGCTCGCCGTCGAGGTTGGCGAGCACGAAACGAGCGGCGTTCCAGACCTTGTTGCCGAAGCGGAAGCCCTGCTCGATGCGATCGGGCGCGAGCCGCGTGTCCTGCCCTTCCTTGGTCAAGAGCACCAAGCAGAGGCGCACCGCGTCCGCGCCGTACTTCTCGATCAGCTCGAGCGGATCGATGCCGTTGCCGAGCGACTTCGACATCCGCCGGCCCTGTGCGTCGAGCACGGTCGCGTGGATGTTGACCACGGAGAACGGGCAGCGCTTCTCCATCGGCAAGTGGTCCATGAACTCGTAGCCGGCCATCACCATGCGCGCGACCCAGAGGTAGATGATCTCGCGCGCGGTCGACAGGAACTGCGTCGGGTAGAAGCGCGCGAGGTCCTCGCTCTTCGCCGGCCAGCCGAGCGTCGCGAACGGCCACAGCCACGACGACGCCCACGTGTCGAGCACGTCCTCGTCCTGGCGGACGATCGGCTTCTTCGTCAGAGGGTGCGGCGAACCGAGCGCGAGATCGGTGCGCGACGCGACCGGCACGCCGTCCTCGTCGTACCAGACCGGGATGCGGTGGCCCCACCAGAGCTGGCGACTGATGCACCAATCCTGCACGTGGGTCAGCCAGTCGAGGTAGACCTTGGTCCAGCGCTCGGGCGTGAAGCGCAGGCGACCGCTCTTCACCGCCTCGATCGCGGGCACGGCGAGCGGCTGCATCTTCACGAACCACTGCTCGCTGACCATCGGCTCGATCACCGACTTCGAGCGGTCGCTGAGCGCGACGTTGTGCTCGTGGTCGACGACCTCGCCGAGCAAACCGAGCGCGTCGAGCTCCTTCACCACCGCGTCGCGCGCCTTCTCGCGCGAGAGGCCGGCGAACGGCCCGGCTTCGGCGCTCATGCGGCCGTCCTTCTCCATGATCATCACGATCGGGAGCTTGAAGCGCGCGCCGCGCTCGTAGTCCGCCGGATCGTGGCCCGGCGTGATCTTGACCGCGCCGGTGCCGAAGCCCGACTCGACGGTCTCGTCGCCGACGATCGGGATCTTGCGGCCGAGGAACGGCAGCACGGCGAACGAGCCGATCAGATGGCGGTAGCGCTCGTCCGCCGGATTCACCGCGACGCCGGTGTCGCCGAGCATCGTCTCGGGTCGCGTCGTCGCGACGGTGATGAACTCGCCGGGCTTGCCGTCGAGCGGATAGCGCAACTGCCAGAGCTTGCCCTTGCGCGCGACGTACTCGATCTCGTCGTCGGAGACCGCCGTCGTCAACACGCAGTCCCAGTTGACGAGCCGCGCGCCGCGGTAGATCAGCCCCTTCTCCCAGAGGCGCACGAACGCGTCGCGCACCGCGGTCGACATGTCCTCGTCGAGCGTGAACTTGGTCCGCGACCAATCGCAGGACGAGCCGAGCCCGCGCAACTGCTCCAGGATCGAGTTGCCGTACTTCTCCTTCCAGGCCCAGACCTCCTTCAAGAAGGCCTCGCGGCCCATGTCCTCGCGCTTCAGCTTCTTCTCTTGGAAGAGCTTCTTCTCGACGACCGCTTGCGTCGCGATGCCGGCGTGGTCGGTGCCCGGGACCCACAGCGTCTCGTACCCGTCCATCCGCCGGAAGCGGACGACGATGTCCTGGATCGTGTTGTTGAGCGCGTGACCCATGTGCAGCACGCCGGTGACGTTCGGCGGCGGGATCATCACGGTGAACGTGCCCTTGGAGCCCGAGCCCGAGGCGTGGGCAGCTTGCGCGTCGCGCGGTGCGAAACCGCCGCTCGCGATCCAGGCTTGGTAGATCGCGGGCTCGTGGGTCTTGGGTTCGAAGTTCTTGGCGAGTTCCATGGGGGCGACCACTTCAACGGCCCCCCCCGGGAGCGTCAAGGAATCGTCCGGAAGAGGCCCGCCGCGCGGCGGGCGAGCGCCTCGCGCGGCGCGAGCAACGTCACCGAGAGATGCTCGAGCGCGCGCGTCGTGTCGAGCGCGACGTCGCACGGTCGCGTCGCCGCGAGCCCCGCTTCCGAACGCGTGCCGGCGCGCACCAAGCCGTACAGCTCCGCCGATTTCTTGCCGGCGGCGCGCAGGACGAGATGACCGAGCTCGACGCGCGACAGCCGCACGGGGCCGCCGACGTGCAAGATGCCCGCTACGTGGCTCTCCGCGAGCTCGCTCAATGCCTCCGCGGCGTTCGAGACGTCGAGCGGCGTGCGCCACTCGTCGCGGAAGAGCATCGGCTGCTCCCCCGCGCGCACCGCGGCGACCAGCGAATCGGACGCGCCGAGCGCGCGGCCGCCGGAGTCGCCGAAGAGCAGCGGCAGGCGCACGACCAGCGCGTGCGGGTCGGCGGAGAGCACCGCGGCCTCGCCGCGCGCCTTGCTCGCGCCGTAGACGCTGATCGGCGCGGGCGGATCGCTCTCGACGAAGCCGCCGGAGGCCGGCGAGCTCGCTCCGAACACCAGATCGGTCGAGACGTGCACCAGGCGCGCGCCGCGCGCGGCGCACCAACGCGCCAGGTAGCGCGGGAGCTCGACGTTGACCGCCTCGGCGCGCGCGGGATCGCGCTCGCAGTCGGAGATCCGCGACGCCGCGGCGCAGCAGACGATCCGCGCGGGCGCGAGCTCGTCGAGCACGCGCTCGAGCTCGCCGCCGGTGGCGTCGACGCCGACGAGCTCGACCGCGTCGCGCGGTTGCCAGAAGGTCGGACCGCGCGCGGGCTCGCGACTCGCCGAGACGACGCGGCCGCGCGCGTCCTCGGGCCGGCTTCGCTCGCGCTTCCACGCCGCCGCGGCGACGTGCGCGCCGAGGAAGCCGCTTCCGCCGAGCACCAACGTCGAGACAGCGCGCGCCTGCGTCATGCGGGCGTAGAGAATACACGGCGGGCTCGCCGCGCGGGGCCGTCGGCTACCATGGGCGGACGGTCATGACCGAGCGCTCCGCCGTTCAAGCCTCCGCACCGCTGCCGACGCCCCCTCTCGAGCTCGCGGAGCCCTACCGGCGTGCGCTGGTGGTCGCCAATCCGATCGCGGGCCGCGGGCTCGGCGAGACGGTCGGTCGCGACGTCGCCGCCGGGCTGTCGAAGCTCGGCATCGCGACCGAGCTCTACCTCACCCGCGCGCGCGGCGACGCCCGTGCCCGCCTGCGCGGCCAGCGCGAGCCGGTCGACCTGGTCGTGTCGGTCGGTGGCGACGGATCGCTGCGCGAGGTGCTCGACGGCTTGATGGACCCGGCGACGCCGATCGCGATGGTGCCGCTCGGCACCGCGAACGTGCTCGCGCTCGATCTCGGGCTCGAGCGCAACGTCGATCGCGCCCTGGAGATCATCGCCGGGCGGCGCCTGCAGCGGCTCGACGTCGCGCGCGTCAACGGCCACCTCTCGTTCCTGGTCACCGGCGTCGGCTTCGACGGCGCGGTCGTCCGCGAGGTCGAGCGCGCGCGCACCGGCCCGATCTCGAAGTGGAGCTACTCCCGCGCGATCGTGCGCGCGCTGCGCGGCTATCGCGCGCCGAGGCTCAAGGTCGAGCTCGACGGTGAGGAGCTCGACGGGCGCTTCGGGCTCGTCCTGATCGCGAACATCATCCACTACGGCGGCTCGCTGAAGCTGTCGCGCCACCGCCGGCTCGACGACGGCCGCTTCGAAGCGTACCTGTTCCCGAGCGCGGATCCGCGCCACCTGATCGCGCTCGCGTTGCGCGGTTTCGTCTCCGAGCTGCCCGGCGGATCGTGCACGATGCACCCCTGCTCGCGTGCGAAGGTCGTTTCCGACGACGGCCCGGTCCCCTACCAGGTCGACGGCGATTTCCGCGGCGAGACGCCGGTCGAGTTCGAGGTCCTGCGCCGCCAGCACCGCATCCTGATCCCATGAGCACCCCCCAAACGTCCTCCCGCCCGACGCTCGAAGTGCGCGGACGCACCCTCGGCGGCGGCAAGCTGTTCCTGATCGCCGGCCCGTGCGTGCTCGAGTCGCGCGAGCTGGTGCTGTCGACCGCCGAGCGCCTCGCCGAGATCGCCGCCGAGCGCCGCATCGATCTGATCTTCAAGTCGAGCTTCGACAAGGCCAACCGCTCGAGCCTCTCCGGCGCGCGCGGTCCGGGGATCGGCGCGGGGCTCGAGCTGCTCGCCGAGGTCCGCGAGCGCACCGGTCTGCCGGTGGTCACCGACGTGCACCATCCCGAGCAATGCGCGCTCGCCGCACAAGTCGTCGACGTGCTCCAAATCCCGGCCTTCCTCTGCCGTCAGACCGATCTGCTGGTCGCCGCGGCGGAGACCGGCAAGGTCGTCAACATCAAGAAGGGTCAGTTCCTCGCGCCTTGGGACATGCAGAACGCGACCAAGAAATGCGAAGGCGCGGGCAATCGACGCTTGATGGTCACCGAGCGAGGAAGCTCGTTCGGGTACGGACGTCTGGTCGTTGACATGAATAGCTTCGGCCATCTGTCGAAGACCGGCCACCTGGTCGTGTTCGACGCCACCCACTCGGTCCAGGAGCCGGGCGGACTCGGACACGCGACGGGCGGCGATCGCAGGCTGGTGCCCGCGCTCGCGCGCGCCGCGACCGCGACCGGCGAGATCGACGGCGTGTTCTTCGAGGTCCACCCCGACCCCGACCGCGCGCCGTCCGACGGCCCGAACATGGTCAAGCTCGAAGAGTTCCCCCGCATCCTCGACGGCGTGCTCGCGATCGCGCGCGCGGTCCGCGGGGGCTGATCCCCGAGGTTCGATTGCCCGAGACCGCCCTCCACGAGAACGAGCTCTCCGCCGCGCTGCTGAACCGCACGCTGGTCGGTTATCGCATCGTGCGCGAGGTCGGGCACGGTTCGATGGGCGTCGTGTACGAGGCGCGCCAGACCGGCGTCGAGCGCCGCGTCGCGATCAAGGTCCTGCCGCCGAACATGGCGCTGCGCGATCGCACGGTGAAGCGCTTCTTGCGCGAAGCCGAGGCGATGGGCCGGCTCTCGCACCCGAACATCGTCGACATCCACGAGGTCGGCACAGCGGGCTCGATCAGCTACTTCTCGATGAAGTTCGTCGAGGGGCCGCCGCTCGACCGCGTGCTCAAGGCCGGCCCGCTCGCGATCGACGACGTGCTCGCGATCGGGATCGACGTCGCGAGCGCGCTCGCCCACGCGCACTCGCGCGGCGTGCTGCACCGCGACGTCAAGCCGTCGAACCTGCTGCGCGACGGCGAGCGCGTCGTGCTGACCGACTTCGGCCTCGCTCGGCCGCTCGATCAGGAAGAAGCCGGCACGATGACCGAGTCCGGCGACCTGGTCGGCACGCCGCTCTACATGAGCCCCGAGCAGATCTCGGGCTCCGGCGACGCGATCGACGGCCGCTCGGACGTCTGGGGGCTCGGCGCGACGCTCTACGAGCTCCTGGTGCAGCGCCCGCCGTTCCAGGGCCCGAACGCGCAGACGATCCTGAACGCGATCCTCTCGAAGGATCCGGTGCTCCCGCACAAGCTGCGCGACGACGTGCCGCGCGACCTCGAAGCGGTGCTGCTGAAGTGCCTCGAGAAGGACGTCGAGCGGCGCTACTCGACGGCGGCGGCGCTGGTCGAGGACCTGCGCGCGGTCCGCGACGGCCGCCCCGTGACCGCGCGCCCGCCGCGCTTCTTCGACCCGGCGCTGCGCTGGATCCGCCGCAACCCGATCGAAGCGGGCGTCGGGATCCTGCTCTTGATGGTCGCCGGCGGACTCGCCTGGGTCTGGCAGAGCTCCGCGCAGCAGGTGACGACGATCCAGGGCCAGAAGGACCTCGTCGAAGCGGAGCGCACCGCGCTGCAACGCGCGATGGCGGTCGCGTCGATCCGCGAGGAACTGCTGAACGCCTACGTGCTGTGGCAGTCCGGCGCCGCGGACGCGCGCCGTGAGGCGTTCGACCGCGTCTCCAACGTGATCGAGGAGTACGAGGATCGCTATCCCGAGATCGTGGTCGAGGCGATCGAGATCTCCGGTCGGTTCGCGCACACGAGCGATCTCGAAGCCGAGCGCAGCCTGATCGAGGGCATCGGAGGCAAGGCCGCCGAGGAGAACCCGCAGCGCGACCTGCAGTGGCGCGCGGCGTTGTTCACGGGTCTGGAGCGCTTCGACGATGCGTTGCGCTGTCAGATCAGCCTGACGCGCCTCGCCCCGCGCGACCCGGAACCGTATCTCGCGTGCGCCCGACTGCACCGACAGCTCGCGCGCGCCGCGCGCACCCGCGACGACAACGCGAACTGGGGGCGTGAGATGCAGCGCGCGTTGAGCAAGCTCCAGGTCGCGCTCCGCCTCGCCGTGTTCGAGCGCAACGAGCTCGTCGCCGTGCGCGTGCTGATCGAACGCGCGCGCATCCTGCTCGACATGGATCAGCCGGACCGCGCGCTCGCCGACATCGGACTCGCGCTCGCGAAGGACGATTCCCGCGCGGAGGCGCTGGCGCTGAAGAAGGCGGCCGAACGCCGTGTCGCCGAGATCCTCGACGTGCGTCGCCGAACCGAACCGCGACCGGTGGTGGCGGAGGCCGACGCGCCTGGGCTTCCGTTGCTGCCGCTCGGGGAGGCCCAACAACCGGCCGTGTTGCTCGAGCGCACGAAGAGCGAGCTCGAGAACGCGGGCAAAGGACTGCGCAGCATCTACCGCGGCTTCAAGGACATCTTGACGACGCCCG
>JADLBP010000061.1 GCA_020847695.1 Planctomycetota bacterium | reverse complement strand
GGCTTCTGGCCGCCGACCAGCCGGATCATCCCGCTCGCCGAGGAGATGCTGCTCGCGCAACAGCGCACGGCACTCGCCGCGGGCGCGTGGATGCGCGTGCTCTCGACTTCGCTGGTCGAGCTCGGCGACGGCGACGGCTTCTACGAGCCCGGTGAATCGGTGCAGTTCACCGCGACCGTCCGCAACAGCGGGCGCGCGGCCAGCACGACCGCGGTCAGCTTCTCGATCACCTCGTCGAGCCCGTACGCGACGATCACCAACGGCACCGCGAACCTCGGCACGGTCGCGGCGTTCAGCCAGGTGACCAGCGCGCCGGTGACGATCGCCATCGCGCCGAACGCGCCCGGCGGCGTTGCGCTCGACTACACGCTCTCGCTCGCCTACGAAGGTTGGACGCAAGCGACCGGCGGCGCGATCCAGCTCGGCCAGCCGCTGACGCTGGTGCTGGACGACGCCGAACTCGACCTCGGCTGGACCAAGGGCGTCGCCGGCGACACGGCGACCTCGGGCTTCTGGACGCGCGGCTCGCCGATCGGGACCAACTCGTCCGGCGTGCCCGCGAACCCGTCGGTCGACAACACGCCGGCGCCCGGCGTGAACTGCTACATGACCGGCAACGGCGGCGGCTCGGCGGGCACCGACGACGTCGACAACGGCACGACCACGCTGCTCTCGCCGATCTTCGACCTCGAGCACTGCGGGCCGGCGACGCTCTCGTTCGCGCGCTGGTTCGCCGATCTCAGCGTCGTCGACGACGTGTTCTCGATCTCGCTCTCGAACGACGGCGGGACGAGCTGGGTGCCGCTCGAAACCGTCGTCGGCAATGCGAACGCGTGGACGTCGCCGGACTTCGCGGTCGCGAGCTTCCTGCCGCAGACCTCGCAGATGCGGCTGAAGTTCGTCGCGAACGACAACCCGAACAACTCGGTCGTCGAAGCGGCGATCGACGACGTGCGCCTCGAGATCTACGGTTCGAGCGCGCGGCTCGCGCTCTACGGCAAGCCCGCGCTCGGCGGCGGAGCGAGCGCGTTCGTGCGCGGCCCCGCGGGTGCCACGTACCAGCTCCAAACGACCGTCTTCGACCCGTTCTCGCCGTCCGGCGGCGTCGGGCTCGCGCATCCGTTCCTCGTCGGCGGCAGCGCGGGCACGCTGCCCGCGAGCGGCCTGACGCGCGTCGCGCTCACCCTGCCGTCGTCGACCGCGTTCGCGGGCAAGCGGTTGTGGTACCGAGCGCTGCTGCGCAGCGGCGGGAACGTCAAGCTGACGAACTGGAGCTCGCTCCAACTGCCTTGAACGAGCGCGAGAGCTCCGCGAGGTAGCTTCCGTTCTCGAAGTGCGCGAGCACGCGCGTCGTCAACCCGACGTCGGCGGCGTGCGACGCGAGCGTCGTCGCGTCGACGTAGAGCTGGGCGAAGCGCGGCCCGATCTCGCCGTCGTACTCGAGCCAGAACTCAAGCTCGCCTTCGTAGCGCGGCCCGACGCGCGCGCCCGCGATCGAACGCAGGTCGGTCGAATCGACCAGCAGCCTGCCGTTCGGCGCGAGGAAACCTGCGAGATGCGCGAGGAAACTGCCGAGCCCGTCGAGCGTCCGCGCGAGACCCGCTCCGTTCGCGAGCGCGAGCACGGTGTCGAACGCGCCGTGCTCGGTGTCGTCGCGATCGAAGCTCCAGATGTCGCTCAGTCGCACGTCGCGTACGCCGCGCTCGCGCGCGATCGCGACCGCTTCGGGTGAATGGTCGAGCGCGACCACCGCGTGACCGCGCTGTTGCAGCGCGAGCGAGTGGACGCCGACGCCCGCACCGACGTCGAGCACGCGCCCGCGAGCGAGCGCGAGCGCCGCGATGTCGAGCTGGAGGTACTGCTCCGGCCCCCGGAACCAGATCTCGACCGGCAGGTCCTCGGGCGCGCCGAGCGTGCAGTGCACGCGCAGCCGCTTGCCGCGGACGCCGCGCCGGTAATCGGCGAGCGCGCGTCCGTAGAGCTTCCACGCGTCCGCGCCCATCGCCACATGGTAGCGCGGCGCATCGTGCGCAGGGCAGCCCCCGATCGACGCCGCGCGAGCCGCGAGGCGCGGCCGCTGGCGAGTTGGCGACGAGCCGGGAACGAGCCGCACACGAGGGACGCGCAGGACGCCGCGCCGAGCTCCCGATCGCGTCGGGCGCCCGGCGCGGCCTGGGTCAGTCGCGCGCCGCCTCGACCGCCGCGGCGACGATCGGTTGCTGCTCCCAGCCGCCGCCGAGCGCCTTGTAGAGCGCAACGAAGTGCGTCGCGATCGCGGCGTCGCTGGTGGCGAGCTGATCCTCGAGCTCGGCGACCGCGCGCTCGGTGTCGATCACCGCCTGGAAGTCCGAGAGCCCTTCCGCATACTGCGCCCGCGAAAGGTCGACCGCGCGTCGCGCTTGCAACGCCGCTTCCCGCAGCGAGCCGCGGCGCGTCTGCTCGCGCACGAACGCGACCATCGAGTTCTCGGCCTCTTCGAGAGCGACCAGCACCGTGCGCTCCCAACGGACGAGCGCTTGCTCGGTGCGCGCCTCCTGCGCGACGACGCGGTTCGCGAGCCGGCCGCCGTCGAACAAACGCCACCGCAGCGACGGTCCGATGCCGAACACGCCGCTGTCGCTCTCGCCGAGGTCGGACACGTCCTCGGCGGCGATGCCGAGCTCGCCCGCGAGCGTCAACCGCGGCAGACGATCGCCTTCGGCGACGCCGACGCGGGCGTGAGCCGCGGCGAGCTCGCGCTCGGCCCGACGCACGTCGGCGCGACGGCGCAGGAGCTCCGCGGGCACGCCGACGGCGACCGAGAGCGGAGGCACCGGAACCGGACGCTCGGCGGAGAGCTCGCTCGCCAGCGCGCCCGGCGGCAGTCCGACCAACACCGCGAGACGATGCTCCGCGGCCGCGACGCCGACCTCGAGCGCCGGCACGCGCGAGCGCGTCGACTCGACGTTCGTCCTCGCTTGAGCGACGTCGCGCTCGCCGACCAGGCCAGCCTCGTAGCGACCGCGCACGAGCTCCAGCGTCTGCTCCTGGAGCGAGACGTTGTCGCGCGCGATCGCGAGCCGGCGTTGGAAGGCACGCAGCTCGACGTAGTTGCGCGCCGTCTCCGCGGCGACCGCGACCGAGACATCGCGCACGTTCTCGACGCTCGCATCGAGGTCGGCGTTCGCCGCCTCGATCGAACGGCTGACGCGACCCCAGAGGTCGATCTCCCAACTGGCGTCGAAGCCCGCCGAGTAGACGCCGTTGTCCGGGACGAAGCTGCCGAGCGGCGTGTTGTCGCTCTCGCCGCGCCGCAGGAAGCCGGCCTTGCCGTCGAGCGTCGGATAGCGCTCGCCCGCGGCGTCGCCGCGCAGCGCGCGCGCTTCGCGCAGACGAGCGAACGCCTCGCGCAGGTCGTGGCTGCCGCTCGCCGAGCGCTCGATCAACGCGTCGAGCTCGGGGTCGTTCAGCTTGCGCCACCACTCCGCGAGCTCGGGCTCGCCGGCGCGCAGCTCGTCGCCCTCGGCGGAATGCCAACGCTCGGGAACCGCGAGCTCGGGCGCCTGGTAGTCCTCGCCCACGCTCGCGCACGCCGCGGCCAGCGCGAGCAACAGTCCGGATCCGATCGTGAAGTGTTTCATGCGACCCCCATCACCGCCGCGCGCGGTTCCGACTTCGCCGGCGTCAGCGTGGCGCGGGCGTCGCCGTGCTCCCCGCCGTCCTCGGCGCCTTCCTCGCCGCGCGGCTCGTGCTGCTTGGCGATCAGCGAGTAGAAGACCGGCACGACGATCAACGTGAAGAACGTGCCGACGATCATCCCGGCGACGAGCACCGTTCCGATCGAGTTGCGCGCCTCCGCGCCCGGACCGGTCACCAACACCAGCGGGAAGTGACCGAACACCGTCGCCGCCGACGTCATCAACACCGGACGCAAGCGCGTCTGCGCCGCTTCGCGCAGCGCGGCAGCCTTCGCGAGCCCGCGCTCTTGCAGCGTGTTCGCGAACTCGACGATCAGGATGCCGTTCTTCGCGATCAGGCCGACCAGCGTGATCAACCCGACCTGCGAGTAGATGTTGATCGTCGTCAGGCCGAGGAAGCTGAACAGCAACGCGCCCGAGATCGCGAGCGGCACGGAACCGAGCAACACGATCAGCGGATCGCGGAAGCTGCGGAACTGCGCCGCGAGCACCAGGTAGATCAGCACGAGCGCGAACCCGAGCGTGACGACCAGCGCCGACCCCTCGCGACGGATCTGTCGCGATTCACCGGCGTAGTCGAGCGTCACCGTGTCGCCCCCGACCGCGCGCGCCGCGTCCTCGAGCACGCGCAGGCCCTCCGCCTTGGTGACGCCCGGCTGGACGCCGCCGAAGATGCGGACGGCGTTGCGCTGTTGGAAGCGATTCAGCGTGCGCGGCGCGGTGCTGCTCTCGATCCGCGTGAAGGTCGACACCGGCACCAGCGCGCCGGTCGGCGTCTTGATCTTCAGGTCGAGCAGCGGCCCGACGGTCGCTCGATCCTCCGTGGCGAGCTGCGGGATCACCTTGTAGCTGCGATCGAAGTAGTTGAAGCGATTGACGTAACCGCCGCCGAGCAGAACGCCGAGCTCGCGGCCGACGCTGGCGAGGTCGAGTCCGAGGTCGGCGATCAGCTCGCGGTCGATCACGACGCGCGCTTCCGGCTTGTCGATCTTCAGGTCGGTGTCGACGTAGAGGAACTTGCCGCTCTGCCAACCGGCGCCGACCACCGCGCCGACCAAGCCTTGCATCTCCTCCAGCGGCGCGTTGCTCTGCAACACGAGCTCGACGTCGAACTGCCCGGCGTTCGGCAACGGCGGATCGAGTCGCGGGAACACCCGCAGCCCCGGCACCTGCGACACCGCGCCGAAGACCTCGCCGAACATCTGCTCGGTCGAGCGCGAGCGTTCGCGCCAGTCCTTGGTGACCATCCCGCCGAAACCGCCCCAGCTCGCGGTCAACGACCACATGAAGCGAGCTTCCGGGAAGCTCGTGATCGCTCCGATCACCTTCTGCGCCTGCGCGTCGACCGCTTCGAGCGTCGAATCGGGCGACGCGTCGAGGAACAGGCTGATGTGGCCTTGGTCCTCGACCGGCGCGAGCTCGCTCTTCGAGAACGTGTAGAGCGGCCACGCCGCCGCCATCACGACCAACGCGGCGACGACGATCGCCCAACGCATCTCGAGCGCGAGATCGAGCGACCACGCGTACGCGCGCCGCACGACGTCGAAGCCGCGGTTGACCAGCTTGGTCAGACGCCCTTCCTTGCCGCCGGGGTGCACGAAGTGCGAGCTCATCATCGGAGACAACGTCACCGCGACGATGCCGGACACGACGACCGCCGCCGCGAGCGTGATCGCGAACTCGAGGAACAGCGAGCCGGTGAGGCCGCCCTGGAAACCGATCGGCGTGTACACCGCCGCGAGCGTGATCGTCATCGCGATGATCGGGCCGACCAGTTCGCGCGCGCCGATCAACGCGGCCTGGAAGCGCGTCTTGCCGAGCCGCACGTGTCGCTCGACGTTCTCGACGACGACGATCGCATCGTCGACGACCAGACCGACCGACAGCACGATCGCGAGGATCGTCAGCAGGTTGAGGCTGAAGCCCGCCGCCCACATCACGATCGCCGCGCCGACAAGCGACACCGGCATCGCGACCAGCGGCACGAGCGCGGTCCGGATCGAGCCCAGGAAGAGGAACACGACCACGCCGACGATCAGGATCGTCTCCATCAGCGTCTTCGTGATCTCGGTGAGCGCGTTCTCCATGAACGTGGTCGCGTCGTACGCGAGCTGCATGTCGATGTCGCTCGGCAGCGTCGGCCGCAAGCGATCCATCTCCGCGCGCAACCGGTGCGCGACGTCGATCTCGTTGACGCCGATCAGCGGCCACACCGAGAGGTACACGGCTTCGCGACCGCTGAACTTCGCCGCGAGATCGGCTTCCTCGGCGCCGAGCTCGACCTTGGCGACGTCCGACAGGCGCACGAGCGCGCCGCCGCGGTCCGCGACGATCAGATCCTCGAACTCCTTCACCGTCCGCAGGTCGGTGTTGGCGAGCAGGTTGACCTGGACCAGGTTGCCCTTGGTCTGGCCCACCGCCGCGAGGTAGTTGTTGCGCTGCAGCGCCGCGCTGACGTCGCCGGGCGAGAGCCCGAGCGCCGCGAGCCGGTCGGGGTCCATCCACACGCGCATCGCGATCGGACGGCCGCCCTCGATGCCGACGCGCTGGACGCCTTCGAGCGTCGCGAGCTGCGGCTGCAACGTCCGCGCGAGCCAATCGGTGATCCCCGGCACGTCGCGCGAGCTCGACGAGAAGCTCAGGTAGAACGACGCGTACGGTCGGTCGGCGCGCTGCACCTCGACGACCGGCGGTTCCGCCTCCGAGGGCAACTCGGAGCGCACCTGCTGCAACCTCGCGGTGACTTCGGCGAGCGCGGCGGTGCTCGAATGGTTGAGCTTGAGGCGCACGGTGACCAGGCTGACGCCCGCGCGGCTGGTCGACTCGATCGTGTCGACGCCGGCGATCGCCGAGACGACGCGCTCGATCGGCGTCGTGAGGAAACCGCGCACGGTCTCCGCGCTCGCGCCGGTGTAGACCGTCGTGATCAGGACCGAGGAGCTCTCGATCTTCGGGAACTGCTGGACCGGCAGCGAGCCGAGCGCGCGCCAGCCGACCAGCACGATCACCAGGTTGACCACCAACGCCAACACCGGGTGTCGGATGAAGATGTCGGTGAACGAGCGCGTCTTCGCGCCCTGCGGCTCGTGGCCGCCCGTGGTCGCGGCGCTCATTGGACCGGCGCCTCCGTCCCGGCGACGACGACGAGCACGCCTTCGCGCAGCTTGAACGACCCCGACGCCGCGACGACGTCACCGGCCGCGAGCCCCTGCTCGATCAACACGGTGTCGCCGAGCAGCGCGCCGCTCTGCACCGGACGCACGTGGGCGCGCAGCGCGCCTTGCGCGTCGGGCTCGACGACGTACACGTGATCGCCGGCCGGTCCCTTGCGCAGCGCGTTGACCGGGATCACGACCGCGGCCTCGGGCGCGCCGATCGGGACGCGCACGCGCACCGACGCGCCCGGCGAGAGCCGACCCGCGCCACCGTCGAGGCGAGCTCGCGCCCACGTGTTGCGGGTCGCTTCGTCGACGCGCGCGTCGACCGCCACGATCGTCGCCTTCGCGACCGGCGCGCCGCCCACGACGACCTCGACCTGGGCACCCTCGCGCAGCCCCGCCGCGACCGTCTGGTTGACCGCGAAGTCGACGTGCACCGCGTCGTCGAGGCCTTGCAGCGTCGTCAGCTCGGTCCCGCCGTCGAGGTATTGGCCCTCGTGGACGTCCGACATGCCGACGCGGGCACGGAACGGCGCGCGCAGCGTCTTGCGCTCGATCACCGCCTTGGTGCGGGCGACGTTGGCGAGCGCGACGTCGCGCTCGGCCTTCGCACGGTCGACGTCGATCTCCGACGCACCCTTGTTCTCGAGCGCGCGTTGCACCCGTCCGAGCATCGTCTCGGCGAGCGCCGCCTGCGCGGCCTGCGCCGCGAGCTCGGCTTCCTCGACCGCGACGTCGAGCGCGACCAGCAGCGTCCCCGCCTCGACGATCGAGCCCGGCTCGAGGTGGACCTCGCGCACGGTGCCCGGCAGCTCGTTCTGGAGCGTCACCGAGCGCAGGGCGCGCACCGTTCCGATCGAGGTCGTCGAGCGCACGTACTCGTGCGCGGTGGCGACCGCGGTCGTGATCGACTCCATCGGCTCGGGCATCGACGCGGCCGCCGCCTGGCCGGCCGCGATGTCCGAGCGCTTCCACGCGGCGAGCCCGACCGCCGCCCCGATCAACCCGACCGAGAGCAGCACCGTTCCGATCGCTCCGCGGCGGCTCATGCTTGCTGCCCTCCATCGCGCGAGGCGACGACGACGATCAGCGACGCACCGGCGCGAGCGCATTCGGCGCCGAATCGGGCGCGCTGCGTCGCGAGGTCGAGGACGCGGCTCGTGCCGCACGGTTGCGCGAAGGTTCGATTTTGCATGATGACGAGGAGCGAGCGAGTGAGTTGGAGTGCGTGAGTAGACTGGTCGTCTAGCGCGGTCCGGCGAGGCCGGCAGCGCACAGCGGCAGGACGGAGCTAGCTGCGTTTTTTCAACAGCGAGTCGAAGACGAACGTCAAGAAGTCGTCGACGGGCTGGAGCGTGCGGTCGATCTGCATGCGGATCGTCGCACCCTCCCACAGCATCACCAGCACGTTGGCGAGGCGTTCGGGGTCGTGCCCGCGGTCGATCTCGCCGACCGCTTGGGCTTCACGGATCACCTCGGCGAGGCGCGCGCTCCACTTCTCGTAGGCGCGCTTGACCGCGGCGTGCACGGGCTCGCTCAGCTGGGACGTCTCCAGCGCGAGCTTCGGGATCAGGCACTGCCGGCCCGCGCCGAACGCGGCGTAGTCCTGGCGGCTCTGCTCGAAGACCGCGCGCAGGCGCTCGAGCGGCGTGCGAGTCTGGTCGCCGAGCATCGGCTCCAGGAACTCGACGAACTCGCCGCACGCGCGGTCGATCAGGGCGACCCCGAAGTCCTCCTTCGAGGCGAAGTAGTGATAGAAGGAGCCCTTCGGCACCCCGGCGGCGGCGAGGATCTCGGCGAGGCCGCAGGCGTTGAAGCTCTTGGCGGAAATCGCCTGGGCGCCGGCTTCGAGCAGCTTCTCGCGGGTGCCGGTCTCTCGGGGGACGGGGAGCATGAGGGCGCAGAGAGTAGACCGGTCGTCTAGTGGCGTCAAGCGGCGTTTTCCGGGCCCGGAAGGCTGCTTGGACAGTCTGCCCCTCATCGCTGTGCCACGCTTCCGGCCCGAACTCGCGCCGCGAATCGCCCGGTCGAAGCACGGCTTCCACCCCGCGAGCTCGCTCCGGCGACCCGGCGAACTCCAACCACCGGCGCCACGGTGCCGCCCGGGTCGGCGCGGGCACTTCGACACCCCTCGCGTCCGTCGTCAGGTCCCGGAAGTCCAGCGACTCGGGCCGGGCGCCGACCCCACGCTCGCGCCGCGGGGCGTCGGCCCGAAGCGCGCTCAGCCCTGGATCGTCCGCCAGCTCCGGCCGTCGCGTTCGAGCAGTTGCTCGGCCTCTTTCGGGCCCCACGATCCGGCCGGGTAGTTGGGGAAGCCGCGCGGCGGCAGCGCTTGCCACACGTCGAGGATCGGCGCGACCACCGCCCAGCTCGCCTCGACCATGTCCGCGCGTTGGAAGAGCGTCTGGTCGCCCTGCATCGCGTCGTAGAGCAAGCGCTCGTACCCGGTCGCCGGCGTCGCGCCGAAGTGATCGGCGTAGTCGAAGTCCATGTTCACGCCGCCGAGCTTCAACTGCGCGCCCGGGATCTTCGCTCCGAAGCGCAGCGAGATGCCTTCCTTCGGCTGCACGTGGATCACGAGGTCGTTCGGGAAGATGTCGTCGACCGCCGTGTCGCGGAAGAGCACCAGCGGCGGCTTGCGGAACCGGATCGTGATCTCGGTCGTGCGCGCGGCGAGCGCCTTGCCGACGCGCAGGTAGAACGGCACGCCGTTCCAACGCCAGCTGTCGATGCCGAGCTTCATCGCGACGAACGTCTCCGTCGTCGACGTCGGCGGCACGCCGGGCTCGGCGCGGTAGTCGGTCAGCGTCCGTCCGCCGACGCCGCCCGCGCCGTACTGACCGCGCACGGCGGACGAGAGCACGTCCTCCGGCGACGGCGCACGGATCGCGCGCAGCACCTTCGATTGCTCGTCGCGCACCGCGTCGGCGTCGAACGAGATCGGCGGCTCCATCCCGACCAGCGAGATCAGCTGGAAGATGTGGTTCGGCACCATGTCGCGCAAGCAACCGGCGCGATCGTAGTAGCCGCCGCGCTTCTCGACGCCGAGCGTCTCCGACACCGTGATCTGCACGTGGTCGACGTAGCGACGGTTCCAGATCGGCTCGAAGATCCCGTTCGCGAAGCGGAACACCAGGATGTTCTGGACGGTCTCTTTGCCGAGGTAGTGATCGATGCGGTAGATCTGCTTCTCGGTGAGCACCGAGAGCAAGCTCGCGTTGAGCGCCTTGGCGCTCGCGAGATCGCGACCGAACGGCTTCTCGACGACCAGGCGCCGCCAATGGCCGTCGCTCTCGTCGGCGAGCCCGTGCTCGCGCAACGCCGCCGCGATCGGAGCGAAGAAATCGGGCGCGGTCGCGAGGTAGAAGAGCAGGTTGCCGCGCGTCTTGTGCCGTTGCTCGATCTCGGCGAGTTGCGCCTTCAGCTTGTCGAACGTGCGCACGTCGCCGAACTCGCCCGCGACGTAGTAGAGGCGCGACTCGAGCGACTTCCAGAGCGCGGGATCGAACTTGCCCGGCACGAAGCCGGCGATCTCGCCCGCGATCTGCTCGCGGAAGGACTCGCTGTCGCGGTCGGCGCGCGCGACGCCGATCACCGCGAAGTCGTCGGGCAGGAGCTTCTCGCGCGCGAGGTTGTAGAGCGCCGGCAGGAGCTTGCGCTTCGTCAGGTCCCCGGCCGCGCCGAAGATCACCAGCGCGCAGGGCGGAACGACGTGGCCGGAGGCGCGGTCTCGAGTGGGCATGGCGAGCGTCGGCGTCAGGACTTCTTGGGTTCGACGTGTCCGCCGAACTTGTGGCGCATCGCGGAGATCACTTTCTCCGCGAACGTGTGCTCTTGGCGCGAGCGGAAGCGCGTGTACAG
>JADLBP010000060.1 GCA_020847695.1 Planctomycetota bacterium | reverse complement strand
GTCTCGTAGCACGTCGTCGCGACGCCGCCGCGGGTCGGATCGTGCAGCGCGTGCACTTCGCCGCCGTCGGCGAGCAACGCCTCGACCAGGCCGGCGAGCGGCGCGCAATCGGAGCGCAGCTCGCCCGCGTCGATCCCGTGGCGCGCCGCGAGGATCGTCGCGCCGTGGTCGCCGAGCGGACCGGTGACCAGCACCGCGTCGCCCGGCCGGATGCGTCGATCCCCGAGGTCGCGGCCGGTCGGGACGACGCCGAGGCCGGACGTCACCGCGTACGCGCGGTCGCCCTTGCCGCGCGGCACGACCTTGGTGTCGCCGGCGACCAGCGCGACGCCGGCTTCCCGCGCCGCGCGCGCCGCGCCGCGCACGAACGTGTCGAGCAGCTCGCGCTCGAGCCCTTCCTCGAGGATCAGCGCCCACGTCAACCACAGCGGCCGTGCTCCGGCGACCGCGAGGTCGTTGACGGTGCCGCACACCGACAGGTAGCCGAGGTCGCCGCCGGGGAAAACCTGGGGCTCGACGACGAAGCCGTCGGTGGTCAGCGCGGGCCGGCCCGCGGGCAGCGGGGGCAAGAGCGCGGAGTCGGACAACGTCGCGAGGAACGGATTGTCGAAGAGCGGCACGAAGCTCTTCGCGATCAGCTCGTGCGTCAGACGACCGCCCGCGCCGTGGCCGAGCAGGATGCGTGTGTCGGCGTTCATGCGCTCGCTCCGACGCGCTCGTGGCGGTACCACGCGGCGCACGTGCCTTCGCTCGACACCATGCACGCGCCGACCGGAGTCGTCGGCGTGCACGTGCGATCGAACAACGGACATTCGTGTGGCTCGATCGCGCCCTTGAGCACGTCGCCGCAGCGGCAGCCGCGCGGCTCGCGCGGCGGATCGAGCTCGACGGCGAGCCGCGCGGCGTCGCGGTGCGCGAACGCGCGCCGGAACGCGAGGCCGGAGCGGGGGATCTCGCCGAGCCCGCGCCAGCGCGAGTCGACCGGCTCGAACCATCGCCGCAGGAGCTCCTGCGCGACGCGGTTGCCTTCGGGGCGCACCGCGCGCGCGTAGAGGTTCTCGACCCGCGCGCCGCCGCGCAGCGCGGCGTCGACCAGCGCCGCGACGCCCGCGAGCACGTCGACGGGCGCGAAGCCGACGATGGCGCCGGGGACGCGGAGCTCGCGCTCGAGGAAGCGATAGAAGTCGGCGCCGAGGATCACCGAGACGTGCCCGGGCAGCAGGAAGCCGTCGACGCGGACGTCGCCGCTCGCGATCAGCGCGCGCAGCGGCGGCTCGATCAGCTTCGCTCCGGCGAGCACCAGGAAGTTCTCGACCTGCGTCGCCTCGGCCTCCTCGAGCGCGGCGGTGATCGTCGGCAACGTGGTCTCGAAGCCGACGCCGAGGAACACGAACGTGCGCCGCGGCTCGGCGCGCGCGAGGCGCAGCACGTCGCGGGGCGAGTAGACGATCCGCGCGTCGGCGCCGCGGGCGCTCTCGCGTTCGAGGCTCGAAGAGCTCGACGGCACGCGCATCAGATCGCCGAACGTGCACACGGTGACGTCGGCGCGACGCGCGAGCGCGACCGCGCGGTCCATGTAGTCGATCGGCGTGACGCAGACCGGACAGCCGGGGCCCGAGATCAGCTTGACGTTCGCCGGCAGCAGCCTGCGCAGCCCCGCGCGCGCGATCGCGTGCGTGTGCGTGCCGCAGACCTCCATGAACGTCAGGCGCCGACCGCTTCGCGCCGCGGACGCGCCGATGCGACGCACCAACGTCTCGACCGCGGCGCGCTCGGAACCGGCGGCGGAGCTCACGGCTGCTCCATCTCGAGCTGCGAGAGCAACTCGAGCGTCAGCTTCGCCTCGGTCTCGTCGAGCGTGCCGATCGCGTAGCCCGCGTGGACGAGCACGTACGCACCGACCTCCGCTTCCGGGCACAACGCGAGTCCGATCTCGCGCCGCACGCCGTCGAGCTCGGCGGTGCCGACGAGCTCGCGTCGTTCGATCAGCTTCATCGGGATGGCGAGGCACATGGCTAGGCTCCGATCCGGTTGGGGAGTCGCGAGTGGGCGAGCGCGGCGCTCGCGACGACGCACTGGCCGTACGCGAGGCCGCCGTCGCCCGCCGGGAGCTCGCGCGGGAGCAACACGCGATAGCCGGCGCGGGTGAGCGCGTCGACCAAGCCGCGCGCGAGCAAGCGATTGACCAAGCAGCCGCCGCCGAGAGCGACCAACTCGGTCGACGGCTCGAACGCGCGGCGCGCGAGGCTCGCCGCGAGCTCGCAGAACGTCGCGTGGAAGCCCGCCGCGGCGGTCGCGGGGTCCTCGCCGCCGAGCACGCGGCGCGCGAGCGCGGAGAGGAGCTCGACGCTCGGCAGCTCGCGCTCGTGCGCGGCGAGGCGGACTTCGTCCCACGCCGTCGCGTCCGGCGCGCGGCTCGCCAACGCCTCGAAACGCGCCGCCGCCTCGCCTTCGTAGGTGTTGTGGACGCACGCGCCGACCAGCGCGCCGGCCGCTTCGAAGAGCCTCCCGGCGCCGTGCGCGCGCGGGAAGCCCGGGCCGCGCGCGAGCCGAGCGATCTCCGCGAGCGTCGTGCGCGGCACGCGATCCGCGAGCGGCAGCCGCGCGAGCGCGTCGCCGTCTCCGGCGAGCGCCAGCGCCGCGGCGACGATCCGCCACGGCTCGCGCACCGCGCGTTCCCCGCCGACCAACGGCAGCGCGCGCGATGTCGCCGCGCGGCGCCAGCGCAGCGCTCCGTCGAGCTCGAGCCACTCCGCGCCCCACGCGGCGGCGCGCAGGTCGTCGCCGGCGAGCTCCGACGGCGCGCCGAAGCCGGTGCCGTCGAGCACCAGGGCGCCGACGCGCTCGTGCTCGCCGGGCCAGGCGCCGTGCTCGCCGAGCGTCGCCGCGGCGTGCGCGAGGTGGTGTTGCACGCGCAGCAACCGACCGCCGCGCTGCGCGGCGAGTCGTTCGCCGAGCCACGTGCTCGCGTAGTCGGGGTGCAGGTCGACCGCGAGCACGCGCGCCTCGACGGCGAGGAACGCCTCGAGACCGCTCGCGACCTCGGCCTGGAACGCGCGCGCCGGCTCGGTGTCGAGATCGCCGACGTGTTGCGACGCGAACGCTTCGCCCTCGACCGCGAGCGCGACCGTGTTCTGCAGGTGGCC